>NZ_CP133133.1:1958603-2285037 GCF_030908625.1 Paludicola sp. MB14-C6
ATTCAGTTTGTTTCGAAAAAAGAATGTAAGGTTTCGGATATATTAGAGCCAACATCTCCATACTATAAGAGCTTTTTGATGAATCAACCTATAACTCCTGAAAACATTCAAAAACTTGATAATGATTATCGAGTATTTATAATTGAAACTTCAGTAACAAATATAACCGATAAACCGATACCTTATAAAAGACCTTATTTTAAACTAGGTATTGATGCGCATCAAATGGACTATGATTTAGAACTGGTCTATGCACTTATGGATAAATATGGCGAATCAAACCCGGATCCAGCAGAAAAAAAGGAAATACAACCGAATGAAACCGTAAAATATAAAACTGCATATCGGTCAAATGCAATGGAAATGCCTAGAAAAATGTTAGAAGAATTAAATTTTGACGACATGTATTTAACCTATCGAGCTTACCCTGTGAAGCAAATTCTTGAAATATAGAGATTGTAAGATGCTATTAAAAAAGCAAATCAAACTATTTATGTTCAATTCTTAAGTAAACATTAAGGTGAACCTTTTTTGCTTTAAGGCACTATCCCTTTATTGTTTTGGCCTTATAATAAATTTTATAAGTAACATTATATCGGTTAATGGTTTCAGATTTATTTGGAAAAAATTTAATTTTGTATGAAAGCGACAAATCCATTTTAGAAAGAATGGGGGGCGTTAAAAATGAGTAAAATTACAAAGCGCATTATAGCAATTGTTTTATGTGTTGCGTTAGTTGGTACATGGGGGTACTTTTTTAAGAGAGCAAATAGCGTTCAAAAGAGTCCTAAAATAGAAGTTACAAAAAAGAATCAAGCACTAATTGATAAAGAACTCGGAATCAAGATTCAGTTTGTTTCCAAAAAAGAATGTAAAGTTTCAGATGTATTAGAGCCAGCATCGAAAAACTACATGAGTTTTGTATCTAAGCCAGCTGATTTTGTTCAAGCTTCATCGCAAGAGATAAAAAGAATTGACAATGATTATCGAGTATTCATTGTTGAGATAGGAGTAACAAATATAACCAATAAAGCAATACCTAAAAAACATCCTTTTTTGAGATTAGGAATTGATGAACATCAAATGGAATATGACTTAGAACTATGCAGAGGCCTTGATGAAAAAGAAGAAGCTACAAATGATGTACAAACACAAAGTAATGAAATACAACCAAATGAAACAGTTAAAATGAAAGAAGTATACTCAGTTTATATCCATAACATGTCAAAAAAACAAAATAATAATTTAAATTTTGACGACATGTATTTAACCTATCGAGCTTACCCTGTGAAGCAAATTCTTGAAATATAGAGATTATCTTTTGTTGGTACACTCTTTAAATCATCAAAATTGACGCATAAATAACATTCTTCAATTTAGTTCAAAAAATTGAAAGATATTGGTGTAATGTTCGTTAAGAATAATTTACACCCTTAACATACCCTTATAAGTTATGTACAGCAAAATAAGTAACGTATTTATTAGACGCAAAAGAATGAGAAAGTGGAATCTTTGGGCGTAATAATACATTATAGAAAGTAGCTTTTTCACTCAATAGCCACTCATAACACGAAGGCCATTGGTTCAAGTCCAATCTCCGCAACCAAACTTTGAAAAAAGACTAAATTCTTGGTGAATTTAGTCTTTTTTTCTATGCTAAGATGATGTATACACGCACAAGTAAGCACCACGCTCGACATCTACACCCATGCGTTCGATAAGAATAGGAAAAAGGCGAGCGAGGAATTGCAAAAAGGCTTGGGGGTTTAGTAATTATACTTTTTCATCTATCTCAACCAACGCACGCTCGATAATATCATTTTGAAGATGGTTGAGCTTAATGCAATCTTTGGGTTTAGCTTTAGCGTTTTTTACTCCATAGTAGCATATCGCAAAAAGCGACCCAGCCATTAATCCATTATCAATGTTAATATCCTCATACCCACTGATAGAAGGAGACAAAAGTGCTAAGTTGATTCTCATAGCAATAGGAGGTGAGCTAATTTTAAAAGAGTTAATCACTTCATTTGAAACATTATCTAGGTACTCTCGTCTGATATTGGTTAAAATTTTGATAGTTTCTTCTTCGCTTGAACACGTTAGCTTGTCAATATTGGATTTTATCAAGCTCTTATAAAGTTCAATGTTGTTTCGCGAAGCATTAATGATTGCATTGCTGATGGTCTCTTTAAAAGTAAGTCCAAACATTGTATCATCCTTCCTACAAGCAATAGTCTTAAATAATCATATAGCATGTTAGTTCACGAACAAAATCTTAGAAATCATTACAATCTCTCGGATATTTGGTACCCCTGACTGGAATCGAACCAGCGCACATGGCGTCGGAGGCCAATGCTCTATCCACTGAGCTACAGGGGCATATATCATGTATATCATAACAATAATGCAGCCAAAAAGCAAGAGTGAAAGTTACCTTGACAAAAAAAGACTCCCTGCGATATTTCTATCAACAGAGAGAAGAGAGGGGATATTTGAGGATTTCATTATATAATTAATATTAAGCTTTGTCAATACTTATTTCAAATTTTTACAGAATTATTTATTGTTTTCATATTTGACCTTAATATTCATAGTTATTTAGAATATTATGTAAAAAAATTACAACTTTGATTAACAATCGCGTACAAAGATATATGAGCATACAATGGTGTTTGATAATTTCATGATCTTTCTTTTGCTACTAGAATGTAATAAATCAAAACAGTAAATAGTTTTGGTTTATTAAAAGTCCTATAGCATATGGTGTGATACTTTTGAACTTAATTTTAAACGTTTATATTTTATAATATGACATAGTGTAGTCAAGTTTAATATGCTATGATTAGGAAAAATAATCTTAGCAAAGGAGACATATTATAATGACTAATGTAGTTGAGTTTGCATCTTTTAGTCTTAAAAAAGAAGCATCCGTTTCTGCTTTTTTACTTGTGTCAGATGAATTTAACAATGTATTTCTTTCTAAGCAAAAAGGTTATATTTCAAGAAAGCTGCTTCTAGTTGATAATATGTGGGCAGATTCAGTTTTGTGGGAAACGATGGAGGATGCTCTTAAGGCATTTAATATTGCTGATGATGATGAGGTGGCTTGTGAGTACGTGTCTTTTATGGAAGAAGAAAGCATAAAAGTTCTTCATCTTTCAGTAGAGAGAAGCTATTAAAATTTTAATTGGAGGATAGGTTTTATGGGCGAAAAAATAAGATGCTCTTGGGTGGGGAATACTCCCCTATTCATAGATTATCATGACAAGGAATGGGGACAACCTGTGCATGATGATATGAAGCTGTTTGAAATGCTTATTTTAGAAGGTATGCAAGCAGGTCTTACATGGATAACCGTACTGAATAAGAGAGAAGCATTTAGAGAGGCTTTTGACGGGTTTGATCCCAACAAGGTATCCCTTTATAATGATGTAAAAATTCAAGAGCTTATGGCAAACGAAAAAATAATTAGAAATCGTCTTAAAATTAATGCAGCTGTGAGCAATGCCAAGGCATTTTTAAGAGTTATAGAAGAATACGGAAGCTTTGATAAATTTATATGGAGCTATGTTGATTATACGCCTATTATCGGTCGTTGGGAGAAACACAATGATATGCCAACTAGAACTCCGCTTTCGGATGATATAAGCAAAGACTTGAAGAAAATGGGGTTTAAGTTTGTTGGTTCGACAATCGTTTATGCATTTATGCAAGCAACCGGTTTGGTTAATGATCATATTATGGAATGTTTTGTTTATGATGAGTTGATAAATGGGTAGCACATAATAACGTATGGCAATGACATTTAGGTAAATATATTGAATGAATAACATATACTTCGACGGATAGTCGTTTGGAAACACTATATTACATGTTGAAACTTAAGTATTATAAAGAAGATCAATAGTTATAACTAATCCAGCCGACTTCGTGTCGGCTTTTTGCTTTGCTTCCATTTTGTTACCAGTAAATACTTGACATTTTTGATATATATATATAATATGGGTATTAAGAGAAGTTAGTTTGGGGTCCTCTTAATAATCATTCGTCTGAAACAATGGATACGAATACGTATCGGTAAAAGTAAGGAGAATTATTATGAAAAAGGTTAACAAAATGATTTCAGTTTTAGTCAGCTTGATGCTAGTGGTAACGATGTTATTTGGAACGAGTAGCGTGTGGGCACATGAAATGTGTATGAATGGTAGTGAACCAGTTGTACTGAAATGGATAAATAAAAATGAAAGCGGTACTTTTTACTACACTAAAGTTAATAGCGATAATTTAGGTTCAGATTCAATGTATCATGATAATTATCAAGCTGCAGTAAACATGTGGACTAATTCTCCAACAAAGGCATTGAGTCAAGTAACTGATTTTACTATTTCAAATGTTGATTTATATACTGATTCAGCGTATAACTGGTATACTACTGAGAGACTATCAAAAGACACGCTAGCGTATACGATTCTATATGATACTAACTATAATATGATTTATAAAACAAATGAACAAGCAATAAATTCTACAAAAGAAATAATATATGCAAAGATTATGTTTAATCCGAATCATAAAAATAATTCGATGTATGATGGATTGGACGAAGCATTACAGACCTCTGCAATAGCACATGAAATAGGACATGTATACACTTTAGGACATTCTAACACCATTTATGAAGTACTTCCTAGTTCAATACCATCTATAATGAAAGCTTCTGTACATGAAGCTTCAACATATATAGCTCAACATGATATTGATGACATGAATATAAAATATTAGTGAGGAGAATGACAATGAATAAGATAAAGATAAGCATAAAACTAATAGTGGTTAGCTTAAGCATACTGTTTTTACTTGGATTTATTTTATGGATTCTATTAGTTCCTATTGATTATTCCAAGAATAATAACCCATATCCAGTACTGGCGTATCCTGCGAGTATTCAAGTAATAGGACCACTAAATATTAATCAGATGTGTTCTGCAGCAGATGACGTATTTCTAGGAACGGTGATAAGTAGTAGTGGGAAAATAACAGAAAGTTATATAGTAGATAAAAGCATAGCAGAAAAGAAAAAAGATGAATTATTAGGTATTAAAGATAGCGTTAGAGAAGTGAAATATTATTCGTATACAATAAGAGTAGATAAAGTATTGAAAGGTGAGTTGACGAAAGGTCATGAAATACAATTTTGTAGAAATAGTATGTATGAAGATTGTTCCCCTAAATTGACAGTTGATGAGCAATTATTATTCATTGCATCGTATAATTCAGAATTGAATGAATGTATACCTTTTAGCATACATTCGAGTTATTTCTATATAACCAAAGATAATAAAGTGTATCCAGCAGATCATAATGAAATATATAAAAAATACAATCGAATGCCATTGTGGAAATTTGAAAGAGAAGTAAAAAGTAATATAAAATAAGATAACTAACTCTCACTCAAGAGCCGACCTCGTGTCGGCTCTTGTTTATCTTCATTTCCCCTATTTATAAGGAAGCGTAATCAACAATATGGATTCTCCACAAATTTCCTTTCATAAAACGGTTGACAAAAGGGAATAGCTATGATAATATAGACAAGCTGTCTTTTGAGAGCAACGCTAATAATCAAATATTAGTGTGGTCAAAATCGAATAAAGCTACTGGATTTGTGGTAAGACATTGGAGTTCTAGAAACATGGGGAACATGACAACGAGGAATGAAAGATAATCAAGAGTAATTTACTTCGTAAATAACTCACAAAAAAGGTAGAAAAAAGATGTTGACAAAAAGCTTCGCATATGATAGAATATAAAAGTTGTCAAAACGACCTACTAAAACGGAAACGAGTTAGAAAAACCTCGAAAATCAAGTAAAAAAATGCTTGACAAAAGAGAGCGGTTGTGATAAGATAATAAAGCTGCTCGAAAGAGTAGACACAACGAGCGAAAGCCGTTAAACACTGAAAAAACTTTAAAAAATAAAGAAAAAAAGTGCTTGACAAAAACGCTTGAGTGTGATAAAATAATTAAGCGTCAAACGACGGAAACGTTGTGAGACAAGCTGCTGAAAACAGCAGAGTGGATCTTGAAAATTAAACAATGTAAATTTAAAATGAATTAATCATACCCGATAAATTCAAAAAAACAGGAAAATACGACAGTAAGTAATGAACCAGATTATAAAGCTTGATTAAAAGCGTATAATACAATTTTAATTAAGAGTTTGATCCTGGCTCAGGACGAACGCTGGCGGCGCGCCTAACACATGCAAGTCGAACGAAGTATGAGGGAGCTTGCTCCCGAATACTTAGTGGCGGACGGGTGAGTAACGCGTGAGTAACCTGCCTTTCAGAGGGGGATAACAACCGGAAACGGTTGCTAATACCGCATAATATATTGAAACCGCATGGTTTTAATATCAAAGGAGCAATCCGCTGAAAGATGGACTCGCGTCCAATTAGCTAGTTGGTGAGGTAATGGCTCACCAAGGCGACGATTGGTAGCCGGACTGAGAGGTTGAACGGCCACATTGGGACTGAGACACGGCCCAGACTCCTACGGGAGGCAGCAGTGGGGAATATTGCACAATGGGGGAAACCCTGATGCAGCGACGCCGCGTGAGGGAAGAAGGTTTTCGGATTGTAAACCTCTGTCCTTGGTGAAGATAATGACGGTAACCAAGGAGGAAGCCACGGCTAACTACGTGCCAGCAGCCGCGGTAATACGTAGGTGGCAAGCGTTGTCCGGAATTACTGGGTGTAAAGGGAGCGTAGGCGGGGGTGCAAGTTGAATGTTAAATCTATGGGCTCAACCCATATTCGCGTTCAAAACTGCATTTCTTGAGTGAAGTAGAGGTAGGCGGAATTCCTAGTGTAGCGGTGAAATGCGTAAATATTAGGAGGAACACCAGTGGCGAAGGCGGCCTACTGGGCTTTAACTGACGCTGAGGCTCGAAAGCGTGGGTAGCAAACAGGATTAGATACCCTGGTAGTCCACGCTGTAAACGATGATTACTAGGTGTGGGGGGACTGACCCCTTCCGTGCCGCAGTTAACACAATAAGTAATCCACCTGGGGAGTACGACCGCAAGGTTGAAACTCAAAGGAATTGACGGGGGCCCGCACAAGCAGTGGAGTATGTGGTTTAATTCGAAGCAACGCGAAGAACCTTACCAGGTCTTGACATCCTAAGACCACTTAAGAGATTAAGTTTTCCCTTCGGGGACTTAGTGACAGGTGGTGCATGGTTGTCGTCAGCTCGTGTCGTGAGATGTTGGGTTAAGTCCCGCAACGAGCGCAACCCTTATTTTTAGTTGCTACATTCAGTTGAGCACTCTAGAGAGACTGCCGTTGACAAAACGGAGGAAGGTGGGGATGACGTCAAATCATCATGCCCCTTATGACCTGGGCTACACACGTACTACAATGGCTATTAACAAAGGGAAGCGAAGCCGCGAGGTGGAGCAAATCCCCAAAAATAGTCTCAGTTCGGATTGTAGGCTGAAACTCGCCTATATGAAGTCGGAATTGCTAGTAATCGTAGATCAGCATGCTACGGTGAATACGTTCCCGGGCCTTGTACACACCGCCCGTCACACCATGAGAGTTGGCAACACCCGAAGTCGATAGTCTAACCGCAAGGAGGACGTCGCCGAAGGTGGGGTTAATGATTGGGGTGAAGTCGTAACAAGGTAGCCGTATCGGAAGGTGCGGCTGGATCACCTCCTTTCTATGGAGTCAGACGTTACAGTAATGTAATGGATTGAGTGTGAGCATAAACACACAAAGAAAAAAGATGCACGATAAATTTCTTACAAGTCGTCCTGATTTACATTGTTTAATTTTGAGGATCCACTATTAAGAGAAATCTAAATAGTATCTTCAAAAAATGGGAATAGCGGTAAAGAACCAAATCCTGAAGCGCATAGCAAAAGTAAATTTGCAAACAAATTAACTTTGAATATGTGGGGGTGTAGCTCAGCTGGGAGAGCACCTGCCTTGCACGCAGGGGGTCAGGAGTTCGATCCTCCTCATCTCCACCAGTAATCGAAAGATTACAACTAAGGGATAAGGAAGAAACCGAACAAACCAGAGCCGAGATTCTAATAAGACGGGCTAATAGCTCAGCTGGTTAGAGCACACGACTGATAATCGTGAGGTCGGTGGTTCGAGTCCACTTTAGCCCACCAGTAATTCAACATTCAAGAATCTTAGATTTGCGAAACGAGAATTACAAAAATAGCAGAAACTGAGACGCGATATTGCGTTCGCAGGCACTGCGATGGTATCTTGAAAACTGAACAATGAAAGTAAGAATGCGAAATAAATTAAAATATTTTATGCGACTAATAAAGTGAAGAACTAATTAGGGTAAAAAATACTACAAATAATATTTTTGCGTTGTGAACTTAGAATAATCATTATGAATTTAATTATATAATTCGAGGTTAAGCTACAAAGGGCGCAGGGCGGATGCCTTGGCATTAGGAGCCGATGAAGGACGTGGCAAGCTACGAAAAGTTACGGGGAGTCGCAAGCAGACATTGATCCGTAAATATCCGAATGGAGCAATCCACGTGAGGTAATGCTCACGTATCATATACTGAATACATAGGTATATGAGGGGAACCACCTGAACTGAAACATCTAAGTAGGGTGAGGAAGAGAAATCAAAAGAGATTCCGCAAGTAGTGGCGAGCGAACGCGGAACAGGCCAAACCTAAGGTAGAAATACCGTAGGGGTTGCGGACTGCATTTAGCATTGACGAAGTTTAGTTGAAGTGTATGGGAAGGCACACCAAAGAAAGTGAGAGTCTTGTAAACGAAAAACAGAGTCAGCGAGCAGTATCCAGAGTACCGCGGGACACGAGAAATCCCGTGGGAAGCCGGGGGGACCACCCTCCAAGCCTAAACACTACCTAATGACCGATAGCGAAGAGTACTGTGAAGGAAAGGTGAAAAGCACCCCGGGAGGGGAGTGAAATAGAACCTGAAACCCTGTGCCTACAAGCACATAGAGCCCGTCAACGGGTGATATGGTACCTATTGTAGAATGGTCCGGCGAGTTATATTATGCAGCAAGGTTAAGCACTTAAGGTGTGGAGCCGCAGGGAAGCCGAGTCTGAATAGGGCGAAATAGTTGCATGATATAGACCCGAAACCGAGTGACCTATCCATGTCCAGGCTGAAGTGGGAGTAAAATCTCATGGAGGGCCGAACCGACCTCCGTTGAAAAGGCGGCGGATGAGGTGTGGATAGCGGAGAAATTCCAATCGAACTCGGATATAGCTGGTTCTCCTCGAAATAGCTTTAGGGCTAGCGTTATGTTAGATTACCGGAGGTAAAGCACTGAATGGGCTAGGGGCCGAGAGGTTACCGAACCCTATCAAACTCTGAATGCCGGATAATTGATGCATAGCAGTCAGACTGTGTGAGATAAGTTTCATAGTCAAAAGGGAAAGAGCCCAGACCCACAGCTAAGGTCCCAAATTACATTTAAGTGGAAAAGGATGTGGAACTGCTAAAACAACCAGGATGTTGGCTTAGAAGCAGCCATTCATTCAAAGAGTGCGTAATAGCTCACTGGTCGAGTGGTTCTGCGCCGAAAATTTAACGGGGCTAAAATGTAAACCGAAGCTTGGGATTTGTCGTAAGACAAGTGGTAGAGGAGCGTCGTATAAGGGGAGAAGTCGCAGCGAAAGCGGCGGTGGACTTTATACGAGTGAGAATGCCGGAATGAGTAGCGAGAATTATGTGAGAATCATAATGGCCGAAAGCCTAAGGTTTTAGGAGGAAGGTTCGTCCGCTCCTAGTAAGCCGGGAGCTAAGGTGAGGCCGAGAGGCGTAGCCGATGCACATACGGTTGAAATTCCGTAGCCTCCAAAAGATTTAAACAAAGGGACACTTTCAAAGCGCTTGAGCCGGGCGATGGTAGACCCGGTCGTAAGGGACCGAAAATTAGTAGGGAAGCAAGCGTAGAGGAAGGCGAGAAAAGCTTTGTGTATATCTTCGGAGCCCGTACCGCAAACCGACACAGGTAGGTAGGAAGAAAATTCTAAGGCCAACGGGAGAAGGGTTGTTAAGGAACTCGGCAAGTTGACCCCGTAACTTAGGGAGAAGGGGTGCTCTTGGAAACAAGAGCCGCAGAGAATAGGCCCAGGCGACTGTTTAGCAAAAACACAGGTCTCTGCTAAATCGAAAGATGACGTATAGGGGCTGACACCTGCCCGGTGCCGGAAGGTTAAGAGGAGGAGTGAGAGCTCTGAATTGAAGCCCCGGTAAACGGCGGCCGTAACTATAACGGTCCTAAGGTAGCGAAATTCCTTGTCAGGTAAGTTCTGACCCGCACGAATGGTGTAACGATCTGGGCACTGTCTCAACAACCCGCCCGGCGAAATTGTAGTACCGGTGAAGATGCCGGTTACCCGCGACTAGACGGAAAGACCCCATGGAGCTTTACTGTAGCTTAATATTGGATTTCGGTATATGATGTATAGGATAGGTGGGAGACTAGGAAACCAAGGCGTCAGCTTTGGCGGAGTCACTGTTGGAATACCACTCTTCATGTGCTGAAATTCTAACCTGCGCCCGTGAATCCGGGTGGGGGACATTGTTAGGTGGGCAGTTTGACTGGGGCGGTCGCCTCCAAAAGAGTAACGGAGGCGCTCAAAGGTTCGCTCAGCACGGACGGAAACCGTGCTTTTGAGTGTAAACGCATAAGCGAGCCTAACTGCGAGAATGACGGTTCGAGCAGTAACGAAAGTTGGAGTTAGTGATCCGGCGGTATGTGAGTGGAAATGCCGTCGCTCAACGGATAAAAGCTACCCTGGGGATAACAGGCTGATCTCCCCCAAGAGTCCACATCGACGGGGAGGTTTGGCACCTCGATGTCGGCTCATCGCATCCTGGGGCTGTATTCGGTCCCAAGGGTTTGGCTGTTCGCCAATTAAAGCGGTACGCGAGCTGGGTTCAGAACGTCGTGAGACAGTTCGGTCCCTATCTGTCGTGGGCGTAGGATATTTGAAAGGAGCTGTCCCTAGTACGAGAGGACCGGGATGGACGCACCTCTGGTGCACCAGTTGTCAGGCCTACTGGCACAGCTGGGCAGCTATGTGCGGAACGGATAAACGCTGAAGGCATCTAAGCGTGAAGCCGCCCTTAAGATAAGATATCCCACTGAGTTAATCAGGTAAGACCCCTTGTAGACTACGAGGTTGATAGGCTCAAAGTGTAAGTGCAGTGATGTATTTAGCTAGCGAGTACTAATCGGTCGAGGGCTTAACCTCAAATCATGATGGTTTAAGTTCATGAAAATCTTACAATCATTGTTTAGTTTTGAAGATATCAAATTCTTCAATAGACGGTGCTGATAGCGATGAGGATCCACCTGTTCCCATACCGAACACAGAAGTTAAGCTCATCTACGTCGAAAATACTTGGCTGGCGACGGCCTGGGAAGATAGATAAGTGCCGTCACAATAATGAATAGTGATTAGCAGCTTTGCCTGCTGATCGCTGTTTATTTAATTTAACAAGAATATATAAAAATTTTTTTAATATATATGTAATCCCAGAATCGATTCTGGGCCTTTAGCTCAGTTGGTTAGAGCAACCGGCTCATAACCGGTAGGTCTAGGGTTCGAGTCCCTGAAGGCCCACCATAATAGGGGTTTAGCTCAGTTGGTAGAGCAGTGGTCTCCAAAACCACGTGCCAAAGGTTCGAGTCCTTTAACCCCTGCCATTTTGGCCCGTTAGCTCAGTTGGTTAGAGCGCTAGCCTGTCACGCTAGAGGTCGTCGGTTCGAGCCCGATACGGGTCGCCAAGAATGTTAAAGTATCGCGTGAGCGGTACTTTTGCTATATTTGGTTAATTTACTGTAATATCACTATTGCTGCTATGGCTCAGGTGGCAGAGCACGTCCTTGGTAAGGACGAGGTCACCAGTTCGAATCTGGTTAGCAGCTCCAAACAGAAGCCCTTGTAAATATAATATTTACGAGGGCTTCAGTTTTTTAGTTTTTGTGAAATGTTGTGTAGGACGATAATCCTTTCCAAACTAAAAGAATAAAATCCTAGTATAATCCAATAATGCTAAGATATAATCAGTTAAATTAGAATACAGAATTATATAATTTTTGACAAAGTATACTTCATTTCGATTCATATATTTTTATTTATACAATCGTGTGATATACTTAGGTTGTTAAGTAATGCTAAAACATTAGTATTTTTTAAACTAAGAACTAACTTTAAATATTTATATAGGAGGGAATTTAATGCACAATCAAATCTTATACAATATTGGACTAGCTTTAGTAATATTATATTTATTTATGGGTATCGATGATTTTATTTGGGACATATATACTTCTTTTAAAATTGTTGTAAGGAAAAATAAAGATATAGATTTAAATAAAGTTTCAAATACTCCTTGTAAGCTTTTAGCTGTAACGATAGCAGCTTGGCATGAGGAAAATGTCTTAGAAGATGTTGTAGGTAATTTTGTGCGTTCAACAATATATCCTAAAAGTATGTATCATATTTTTTTAGGGGTGTATCCAAATGATATCGCAACAATTGATGTAGCTAGACGTTTGGCTGCAAAATATGACAATGTTCATGTTATTATAAATTGTTTACCGGGACCTACTTCAAAAGCTCAAAATATAAACTACGTAATAAAACAAATTTTTGAGTTTGAAAAAGATAAGAATTGGATATTTAGTTCATTTACTGTACATGACTCAGAAGATGTTGTCCATCCTTATGAACTTAAGGTAACAAATTATCTAATAGAAAAGTATCCAGCATTACAATTTCCGGTATTTCCTATTATATATAAACCTACTTTTAAAAATTTTTTTAAAACAATTACTACAGGCACTTATGCAGATGAGTTTGCAGAAAATCATTTTCTTGTAATGACAAATAGAAATAATGCTGAAGCTTTTGTGCCTTCAGCTGGTACAGGATTTGCATTATCAAGGCAAGTAGTGGAATCTTTTAATGGTGAAGATATATTAGAAAATGGATCTTTAACCGAAGATTACAAATTATCGTTAACTTTATATCAACAAAAGTATAAACTTTATTATGTTTTAGAAAAAATTCCAAGAGTAACCGATGATTATAAAATTGTTTGGGATTATATTGCTACACGTTCAATATTCCCAAATACATTTAAAGCCGCAGTTAGGCAAAAAACAAGATGGATTACAGGTATAACTATGCAGTCTTTAAAGTTTATGGATATATTTAAATCAAAAGGTATGTCGTTTGTTGGTAAGTATTCACTATATAAAGACCAAAAGGCAAAATTCGGGAATCTATTGGCTTTTGTAGGTTATCCTGTTTTTATTTATTTCTTAATATCGTTATTTGTAGATCTACCTACTATATATCCAAAGTATACTTTCTCTTGGTATATGTGCTTGATCGTAACAGCCTTTATGATTGAAAGACAAATTTTTAGAGCTATAGCTATTTATAATATTTATGGAAAAAGGAGCACGTTTTTCGCTTGCTTATTTCCTCCGATAATTCCTTTTAGAATTGTATGGGGTAATGTTATAAACTTTACTTCAACAATAAAAGCTTATAAGCGAAAATACTTTGGGGATCCGAAACCTAAAAATAAACAGGATAAAGCAAAGCAATTATCAAAAAATACAAGACAACTTAAATGGGATAAAACGGATCACTCTTTTCTGAGTGAAAATGTTTTAATAAAATATCATCGGAAAATTGGCGATATTTTATTAGAAAACAAGTTTATTTGTCCAAAAGAACTACAAAGGTATTTGAATGATATAGAATTATCTGGAAAAAAAACACCTTTAGGCGAGTATCTAATAAATGCAGGAATTATAACAGAGGATGAATTATTAATATGTATTGCTGATACACTTAATAAGGTATATTTAAAAACACATGACTTTAGTGAATACAACATAACTGGATTAAAAAATGTTTTTTCAGAAGATGATTTACATGGATACAACATAATTCCAATTATCAAAACGGACAATGCTTTGATTGTTGCTATAAGCGTTCATACACCATTTAATATCGTTGAAGCTATACAGATTAAGTATAATATTAAAATTGAAATTTGCTTTGCTTCGATTTCATCCATTCATAATGGTTTAATATTGTTTGATAAAGATACTATGAAAACAGGTGAATCATCTCCTTCACTGCAACTATTTAATTTGAACATAATAAATTATGAACAAGTGTTATTAATTAAAAATACAGCATATAGTTTATTAATAAATGAGTGGGATGCGATTTCTTTATGCGGGATAGATATATTTAAAATACAAAAAAGTCTATTGAAGCAACCACTTATAGTTTAATAGTAATATAAGTTATTATTGAATTATGAGTTTATGTGATTAAAATTTGATACACTCGATTTTTTACTTTTTATCAATCAAAATTTAATTTCATAGTTATTTCTGCTTTTTTAAGTCATAAACCCGCCATTCTGTGGCGGGTTTATGATTTTACTCTTACTATTTTGATTTTTCGTATGCAATTAAAACAATATTAGCATTGTATTCTTGATTGAATTTCTGCTCAAGCTCAGAAATACTTTTCAGTTCATTCTCGTTAATTTGAGCAATTATATAATCCTTGTCCATTGGTTACCTCCTAAACATATTTTCTTTCAGCAATTTGTTGAACGAAAGCCTGCATTTCATTTTTTGAATGAATCAAATGTGTTTGATTGATAATTACTTGTTGCTGCTCTTTTGAAAGAGTTGCAAATTGATTGAGTGCCTCTAAATTTTTTGATAATGCCATGCCTAGTCCTAATGGAATATCGTTATTTTTAACATAATTTTTCATAATTCCACCTCAACTGTAGTGTTACCATTTTTATTTAAAATACATATTATTTATATGATAATACGATTTGAGGATGAAGAATTTTCGCTATCACTATCTTTGGGTGGACAACAACATTCCTCAATAACTTCCCTTTGAACAGCAATCGTTGCAAGTGAATCACCTAGTTGAACAAAAAAACAAGATAACAAATTTAATTCTAATAAACTTTTACCTTGTGCAATACTTGCCGCAGTTGCAGAAATAAGTATAGTGAGTTCTTCTGGACAAATCATCTATAGCACCTCTTTTTTTTGCTAATTTAACCTAAATTTGAGCTATTTTCTTTATTGCAACATTTTTCAATGTACTCTCTTTGTGCTATCACGCTTTCAATGGTATATCCTAGTTGAATGAATAAGATAGCTAGTATAGCGAGTTCCTCGGTTGATTTTCCTTTTGTGAGTGCGATTCCTGTGGCAGCAATAGCAGCTGCAAATTCTTCTGGACAAACCATATATATCACTCCCAATTAAATATATTGAGATTAATGTAATTTTATTATATCAATAAAAAGTATATATTTTTTTATTTCATTGCTAAGCTTTATTTTTCAATAATTTAAAAATTTTTTTATAAAAAATGAGTGAATAAAAAAAGAGCCAAACGGCTCTTTTTTATTCGTTTATTTTTGCTCTAGCTGCAACTTCAGCAAGAAATTGTTTTGCATAATCGGAATCGGTAGGACAAGGAACATAAGTTGAACCGATTTTTTGTCGGGTTTCATTTCCTTTGCCAGTAATTAAAATAATGCTGTTTGGCTCAGCTTCTAAAATTGCTGCTTGAATTGCTTCACCACGGTCATCAATTAAAAAGCATTCACAAGGGTGTTTTGTCACATATTTCTCTATTTCTTTGCTAATATCGTTTACAGATTCATATGCAGGATCTTCCGCAGTAAGATATACTTTATTGGAATACTTGCCCGATAAATCGCCAAGCTCAACTCGTCTGTTATACGCTTTTCCACCGGGGCACCCGAAAACGGTAATAATTTTTCTTCCTTTATATTCTTCTAATGTAGATTGATAAAGCTTTTCAAAACTCAATTTATTATGAGCATAATCGACAATAGCAATAACGCTTTGATCGGGAGTA
The DNA here is from genome assembly GCF_030908625.1 of Paludicola sp. MB14-C6. Classification (GTDB taxonomy): domain Bacteria; phylum Bacillota; class Clostridia; order Oscillospirales; family Ruminococcaceae; genus Paludihabitans. The sequence goes on from NZ_CP133133.1 coordinate 1,974,586, forward strand.
GAGAAAATCTCCATTCTGCCGCTGGAACGTGCTTTGGCTAATCCGTTTTGAATGTGCTCTAACGGAATGTGATAATAATCACAAACAGCTATTGCGGCTAATGCGTTTTCAACATTGAATAAACCGGGCATTGTAAGCTTAAATTGGCTGTTAAAGTTTTTACCTTTACACATAAAAGTAATTGCATCATTTTCCTTTTTGATGTTATAGCCGTAGTAATCGGCATTTTCAACATATCCGAAGGTGGTCTGTAAAGGACTTTGCTTTGCAGCTTTTAACACACGTTCTTTGTCGTCTGTATTTAAATTAACGACAGCAAGCTTGCATTGATTAAATATTTTTAGTTTTGCGTTTAGATAATCGTTATAATCACTATGTTCAATAGGTGAAATATGGTCTTCTGATATATTTAAGAAAACGCTAACATCAAATGTCACACCAAGAACACGGTCATATTTCAATGCTTGACTGGATACTTCCATTTCAAAGTATTCAATGCCACTTTTTACTGCATTATCAAAATGCTCATGAAGTTCAAAAGCCTCGGGTGTCGTTAAATGTGCTTCTTTTTTAATAATTCCATCATAAACATCAATAGATGACACAATACCGCTTGGCTTTTTACCGACACTTTGTAAATATTCGTCGAATATATACTTAATGTAGTAGGAAGTTGTTGATTTGCCTTTGGTTCCTGTAATACCAATAAGATTAAGCTTAGAATATGCTTGATCATAAAAAGCATCAGCTACCAATGCCATTGCTTTTCGAATATTGCTGACAATTAAATAACTGACAGGTTTATTGGTATCGTATTTTGTTTCGCTTAAATAACAAGCGATATCGTGATCAACTGCTTCATCAAGATAGTCCTTTTTAAAAGAGGCACCTTTACAAGCAAAGAGTGTATATGGTTTCGTATCTTTTGAATTATAAGTGATATGTTCAATCGCAATAGTTGGGTCGACAACTTTGCTTTCAACCAACAGTCCTTCTTCGTTAAGCATTTCGATATAGGATGGGATGGAGTAGACTTTCATATTGTGTAATTCCTTTCTGGGTATCAAGTACATATTGTCGGTTAAAATATATGTATGCGTTTTTTTGCATTATATTAAAAATTATTAGTATCATTGTAATAGTTTGCTTGATAATTATATCATAGAGAATATCATTCTACAACTTTAATGTATGAGAATCCTATTAATTTTTGCTGGATATGTAGATAGGTATCTGCTTTCATTCTATAATGTTTCTAAGGAATTGCTATAGTTTCTATTTACTATGCCATTCAGCAATGCTATAATAATAATGTTGTATTCATTTCATGAAGTCAATAATAATAAAATCACATAATGTAAAGCTACATTATGAGGAGGCATAAAGCAATGTATGAATTGATAGGGTGTCCAATGCACCTTGGTGTATCAAACAAAGGGTTACAACAAAGTATAAACTCATTAAACGTTCGATATCCCGATCTCAACATTAAAAAGATTGACGAAATTATTGTGCCAGAAGAAAACTTGAAAAATTTAAAAAATTTGAATAGCGTAGTTGCAACTTGCACAAGTATAGCAAAAGAAACCAATGCAATTGCGAAACGTGGCAATATACCATTATTTGTTGGTGGAGACCATGCTTCAGCAATTGGAACAATCTCCGGCGTTGCAAATAACGTAAAAGGACTGGGCTTAATTTGGGTTGATGCTCATTCAGATATTAACACAGATGTATCTACCATTTCAGGCAACATTCATGGAATGCCTGTTTCTGTCGTTATGGGTTATGGCGAAGAAAAGCTGGTAAATATCTGTGAAATCGACACAAAAATACTACCACAAAATATAGTGCTATTTGGCGTTCGTGATATGGATCCTCTTGAGAAGGATATTGTAGAGCGCTTAAATATTAAAGTATATACTTATCATGAAGTAATAGAGCGTGGTTTGGAAGTTTGCTTGAAAGAAGCCAAGGATTATTTATCAAATATAACAAAGCTTCATATTAGCTTTGACTTAGATGTTATGAATCCTGAGTTGATTAAAGGTGTTTCCGTACCTGTTAAAGATGGATTCAATGAGCAAGAAGTGGATCATATCTTTGATTTCTTACTAGAAGAATTTCCGATATCCTCTATTGATATTGTGGAATACAATCCGATTTGTGATACGGATTTACATACAGCAGAGTTTACTTACTCGTTAATTCAAAAAATATTAGACAAATAAATTATCGACGGAGGCGCATTTATATGCCAGAGATATCATTTATACCGGTTTTACTGGGAAGCGATGCTAACGTTTATGGGATGGCACGTTCTTTTCATGAAGAATATGGTGTTCGCTCTATTGCAATTAGCAAGACTATTTTTACAGCAACTGTAAATTCTAAAATTATAGATTTCGTTTTAGAACCTGATTTAGAAAATCCCGAAAAATTCATGAAAAAGTTAATGGAAGTTGCAAATCAACATCAAGACAAGAAATTAGTATTAGTGCCTTGCGGAGATGGCTACGTAAAACTCGTTGTTAAATTCCAAGAACAATTAAAGGATTATTATTTATTCAACTGCTTGTCTGAAGAGTTGTTGAATACATTAAGCATGAAGGAAAGCTTTTATCATATTTGTGAAAAATATGGTTTTGAATATCCTAAAACAGAAGTGGTTTCTTTCGATGATTATCAAACCAAAGAAGTTGATATTCAATTTCCCGTTATCATTAAAGCATCTAACTCTGTTGAGTATTGGAAATGTTCTTTTCCTGGCAAAATGAAAGTATTCGTTGCTCAAGATAAACCAGAATACGAACGCATATTAAATGCAATTTATGGATCAACCTATAAGGATCATTTGACCATACAAGAGTTTATCCCTGGTGATGACAGCTATATGCGTGTTTTAAACTGTTATGTGGGAACGGATAAAAAAGTAAAGTTAATGGCGTTAGGTCATGCTCTTTTAGAGGAACATACTCCTCAAGGAATTGGTAGTTACGTTGCAATTATCAACACTTATGATGAAGAATTGTTGAATAAATTCAAAGATTTCTTAGAAGATATTGGCTATGCCGGTTTTGCAAACTTCGATATGAAGTATGATATGCGTGATGGCAAATATAAACTGTTTGAGAACAATATCCGTCAAGGCAGATCAAGCTTTTTTGTTACTGCAAGTGGCTATAATTTAGCAAAATGGCTTGTGGATGATGTTGTATATCATAAAGATATGCCGCTAACGATTGCAAAGGACAAGCATTTATGGATTCAAGTTCCAAAAGGAATTGTATATAAATATGTAAAAGATGAAGCTTGTCAAAAAGAAGTAAGAGAGTTAATCAAACAAGGTAAATGTACCAACTCTTTATTTTATAGCAAGGACTTAAATCTAAAACGTTATATTAAGTTGAAAATCAATATGCTGAATCATTTTAGAAAATATAAAAAATACTATGGTAAAAAAGGATTAGCAGAATGAAAAGAAAGACATTAGGTGTTATCGGCGGAGTAGGACCTCTTTCTACAGCATATTTTATGGAAGTCTTAATCAATAAAACCGATGCGCAAATTGATCAGGAACATATCGATATGATTGTATTGAATCATACCGAAATACCTGATCGTACCGCTTTTATATTAGGACGCAGTGAAGAAAATCCTGCTTTTATGATGAAAGAAGATGCCAAAAAGCTTGAAGCAATGGGTGCAGACATTATTGTCACCCCTTGCAATACTGCCCATTATTTCTATCAAGAATTACAAGATGCGGTAACAGTTCCGTTTATTAATATGATTGATGAAACAGCTATATTTTTAAAAGAGCAAGGTGTTGGGTGCGTAGGAATTCTTGCTACGAATGGGACAATTCAAACAAAGTTGTTTCAAAACGCATTACAAAATCAACAGATAGAAGCAATTTGTCCATCACAACAAAATCAACAATATGTTATGGATATTATATATGATAACGTAAAAGCGAATCAACCCGTTGATTTACAAAAATTTAAAGCAGTAGTAAACGAACTTCGTTTGCAAGGCTGTGAACGAGTAATTTTGGGTTGTACTGAGTTATCTATTTTAAAGCGAGAATATTCGTTGAATAACTTTTATGTGGATTCACTTGAAGTTTTAGTAGAAAAAGCAATTACAGCATGCGGAAAAAAGGTAAAAAAATAAGACGCTCATTTGAGCGTCTTTCAGCTTGTAGAAAAAGTCCCCTAAATTTGATGATTTAGGGGACTTTTGACGCGAAAAATGGTATAATTAAATAGGGTGATTAAATGTTAGTTAAAGCTAAAAAAGACCGAACACAAGTAGAGTTTTTGTGCTTAGAAGAATTTATTCCAGCAGAACATTTGCTTAGAAAAATAGATAGTGCAGTGGATTTCTGTCATATATATGATTTCGTAGAGGATTTGTATTGTAAAGATAATGGAAGACCAAGCATAGACCCAGTAGTACTAATCAAAATGGTCTTAATACAACATTTGTATGGAATAAGTTCGTTGCGCAAATTGGTAGAAGAAGTACAAATGAACTGTGCATATCGTTGGTTTTTAGGATATTTAATGACAGAACAAATACCTCACTTTACAACAATAAGTTATGCCTTTAAACATAGATTTAACGAGAATACTATTGCATGCATTTTCAACTGGATATTGAATGAAATCAATGATATGGGATATCTTGACCCAGAGGTGGTATTTGTAGATGGAACCCATATAAAAGCAAATGCAAATATAAAAAAGGTTGTAAAGAAATCAATCCCCGTAGCAGCAAAACATTATGAGAAACAACTAATGGACGAAATCAATAAAGATAGAGAAGAACATAAAAAAAAGCCATTTGACGATACAAAGCCACCTAAAATAGAAGAAAAAATCATCAATGAATCAACCACTGACCCTGAAAGCGGTGTATTTCATAAAGGAGAGCATAAGAAATGCCTTGCTTATGAAGCACATACAGCTTGTGACAAAAAAGGCTACATTGTAGATGTTCATGTAACAGCAGGCAATGTACATGACAGCGTAGCATTCGATGATTTGTATGATAAATTAAAAGAAAACCACCCCGAAATCCAAACAATAGTGGCAGATAGTGCCTACAATACTCCCTATATTGCAAAAAGACTTATAGATGATGGAAAAGATTTATTAGTACCATATCGTAGACCAATGACAAAACAAGGCTTTTTTAAGAAATATGATTTTTCATATGATGAATATTTTGACTGTGTAGTATGTCCAAACAATAAAGTTTTACACTATTCCACCACGAATAGAGAAGGATACAAAGAATTTAAAAGCAATCCAAACGACTGTAAAATCTGTGGGTTTCGTTACAAATGCACTGAAAGTAAAGAATTCCAGAAACAATACACAGTTCATGTTTGGCATGAGTACTTAGAGCAAGTTTCAGATATTCGTTATGCAATAAAATACAAAGATCTTTATGCACAGCGAAAAGAAACGATTGAGCGAGTTTTTGCTGATGCGAAAGAAAAATACGCAATGCGTTATACACCTTATCGAGGTCTTGCCCAAGTAACAAACTGGGTTAGGCTTAAATTTGCGTGCATGAACCTTAAAAAGCTGGCAATACATAAGTTGGAGGGTGAACTCTCCTTTTTGTATCCTTTCCACTTTTTTCAAATTTTCAACCATATATTCAAAAGCCCGACTTTGGTTACGCCAAAATCGGGCTTTTTCTTCAGACTGTAAGACGCTCATTTGAGCGTCTTTTCCGTTTATTATGCAAGTTTAACAATATCAACAGTCGTGTTAAAATATTGTACTGTATTTCCAGCTGATCCTGTTCCGATTGGCTGTGCTTTCGTATTGTTATAGAAAGTCAAAATAGAACCATGGCTTGGAACATAGAGTAATTGATTCATAAATATTTCTTTAGATACACCAAAACCAGATGCAGAAGCAGTATAGCTTTCCTTAACCGGAATACCATTTAAGCTTAGTGTAGCACCTGCATACACTACAGTACCAGTAACTAAAGGAGCTACTGCTATTGTACGAAGTACAACAAGATAATACCCATCATCAAGGATGTAGTTTTTACTAGTTGGGTTATAAATGATATCATTACCACGAGTTTGAATATCAATTGGTAATGCAAGTGAGCTTGCTAAATCAGGAGTATTCGCAGCTACTGCTGCCGGTAAAGATTGTGGCGTTTCTGCATCATTTCCATTTCTTAAACTATAATCAGGTTTACAGTCGTGTGGTGGAAATGGACATGGAGGTGGGCATGGAGATGGACAAGGACAAGGACAGCAGCTACCACAGTTGCATCCAATTCCGAAATCGCATCCACATCTATAAATATTGGTTGTTGGTTCAAAAGGTTTACAGCTCATGAACATTCTCCTTTCATATTTGAGAAAGTCCTATGCATTAAAAATACATGCAGTTTACTTCTCGTATCATTATATGAAAGAATAATAGTATTGGTGTTACTTTATTCGCCTCGAAATTGTCGAACAATTTCAACCATATATAAATAATTATCAAGAGGTACATAATCCGGAATAGAGTTTCCAGAACCAAATGCAAATCCACCATGACCTTTTGATTTATGAATAACTTCGAGAATATAATCCTTCATAGTTGGTTTATCTAATCTGCAAACAGCATCGGTATCAATTCCGCCAAAGTTACCTATTTTGTCGCCATATTTCTCTACCCAAATAGGGAATGGAGCAATTTGATCTTCGTTTGAATGTTTTGCGTTAATTCCGGCAACGTTAATTAAATCATCCATTACATTAAAAATATTACCACAGGAGTGTAATAAAAATGGTTTATTGTAAGAATGTACAACATTGATAATTCGCTTATATTGCGGAATGATCAAACGCTTAACATCTTCTTCGTTTAGCATAGTACTGGATTTATAGCCAAGGTCATCTCCAAAGCGGAGAACACAATAAATATCACCAAATTCACGCATGAAACGCTCCCATATGCTTAGGTTAACATCGCCTATTTTTGCAAAAAGGTCTTCGTATAAATCAGGATCATCTGCGCTTAAATAACATAAATCCATATAGCCAACTAAGTCTTGAACTACTTCGAAAATACCGTTTCCTACACCGCCAATTGCTTTCATACCCTGTGGCATTACTTCACGTAATGCACAAAGCTGTTCAGCATAGATTCTATAATAGTTATGAATTACTTCTTCAAAAGGATATTTTTCAAAATCATCTCTGGTTTTAATAATTGGGTCAACATGTCCGCCTAATGCTCCTGCGCCGGGATAAGCTCCACCGGAACAGAATTCGATTGAAACCGTATCATAACCCATTACTTTAAAAAACTCACAATAGTTTTTGAAAAACTCTTTTTTATCCTCGTAATTTCCATTTACAAGTGAAGAAAACTGCTTGTTTAACACGGTTTCCATATGTTGAGTGCTAATTAAATGCTCATAAAGCGGTAAGCGTTTTGCTTCAATGTTGTTTGCACTTAATACAATATTTCTGTAATCCGGTGTGAAATTTCTCATATGTTAAATCCCCTTTTATATGCTATTGATAATCTACAAAATGCCTATTTTCTATATAGCGGCATAAATTTTATAATCGTTTAGCAATATACTCTTTAATCTTATTATGCTTGCTGTTATAAGCTTTATTATAGAGATGTATTAAAGTTGGTTATTGTAATATGATATGATTTATTGTATTATTTTAAGCCTTGTTATAATCTTTACAATAGATTCAGAGTAGAAGGTAATTACAACTTTTTGCTCATATACAAAATAAGGTCATCGTCATTGATACAAGGTGCATAGGGTGTTGCAATTTGATTTTGAAACCATACTCCGCTTCCGTCAGGAATATAGCCCCTTTTTATATACATTCGCTGCGCAGAGCCATAACCACTATGTAATCCTACACCTAAGCAAATCGTTTCACTATATTGTTTTGCATGACTTTCAATAGCATCTAATATTTTATTTCCAATCCCTTTATTTTGAAATGGTTCAAATACATTAAAATCACTAATACAAGGTATATTTTTGTTGGCAAAAGGCCCATTTGAGTCATATGGCAAAAGTGTTGCATAACCCATTACTTGACTTTCATTAGCGGCAACGAACACTTCTCTGGTTCCATCTATTTGTTCTTGCATATATTGATTTAATATAGCTATTGGCTTGTTCCAACCTTGTGCGTGAAATGCATCAAACATAGATTCCACATCTAATGGAATCATCTTTCTTATCATTATGTTCATTTTACCTCCATATAAAAGGAAATTCTTATTTTGAAAGCATTGCTTTTTGTTCTTTTCCTTTTATTAACACATTTCCGTCTGTATAGCCTTCTTCTCTTCCTATCAGTTCTTTTATCATGATGTTACGCAAATAGGAGATTCTTTCCTTGTAGAGCGGATTATGTATTTCATTTTTTAACTCTTTTGAATCAATAGCTAAGTTGAAATATTGCTCTTCACCCGTTTCCATATACCAAATAAATTTGTCGGTATCGGTAACGATATATTGATTTCCAATGATTCCACCGCTGTGCTCACCGTGTAAATACTCTCTTGTCTTGTTTTCTTGACCGCTTAAAAGAGGAACAAGGGAAACACCATCTAATGTTTTGGGAATGGAAGCGCCGGCTATATCCAATAGTGTTGGCATAATATCTTGTAAGCCAACGACTTGTTTGAATGTGTGACCTTTGATATTTGCAATTTCGTTTGGCGTAGAAATAATAAAAGGAATTTGGATGCTTGCTTGATATGGGCGAATTTTTCTAAAAGTATGATGATCACCTAATAATTCACCATGATCCGATGTGAAAATGATAATTGTGTTATTATATTCCCCGTCTTCTTGAATAGCTTGCAATAAACGCCCAATTTGATGATCCAAATGGGTAATACAAGCGTAATAGCCAACTTGTGCTTGCCGTTGCAGTTCGGGGTCAGCAATACCGTTTCCACAGCAATAATGTCTGCCTTCGATTTTATAGCGTTCGTTGTCAGCCCAGTCGCCAACAGGGGGAGGGGTAAGCTCCTTGTCTTGATACATATCAAAATAACATTGTGGAGCATCAAATGGTGGGTGTGGTCTTACAAAAGATGCGAATAAGAAATATGGTTTGGAACGATCTCTCTTTCTTAAAAAGTCAATGCTGTTTGCTACAACCCAATTGGTTGGATGATATTTTTCTTCATAAGGGAAAGGTCTTGCTACCCATGAATTACATTCTAGCCCGCTATCAGTAATATCAACATCAGCACCTAGCTCTGATTTCAACCAGTGAAAATAATCATCTGCAATGGTTTGGTGTTCATAAAATGGAGTAGTAGGCTTTCTATAATACCCTAAATAACCATCATGTAGTATAACATCATCAAAGCCAAGATTATTCCTGAGTGGATGCACATGCATTTTACCAACACATTTTGTATAATATCCAGCTTTCCCAAGTTCACCAGCGAGCGTTGTGTCATAGTCCCAAGCAACACCGTCTTGATAGCCCACTCGTTTTGTATGGCGAGGGGTTAATCCTGTCATTAAAGAAGCACGTGCCGCAATGCAAGAAGGACAAGCGGTATAAGCATTAGGAAAATAGCTGCCTTCTACTCCGAGCGAATCTAAATATGGCGTTTTAACGTCCGGATGCCCTGCAATACCCATACAATCGCCACGCATCTGATCGGTCATGATAAATAAAATATTCGGTCTCATATCATCCCTGACTTTCTATTCAAATAAGTTTTATCTTTCTGTTTGCATTATAGCATTCAAGAATAGTCTTTTCAACTTTTCATTGCAACCTTTTATGAATTATGTTACTATCATTACATAGAAAAAAATAAAAGAATAAATGAAGTAATTTAAGCAAAAATAAACTATTTATATTTCAAATATTCTAATAGTTATGAGAGGAAAGAGATATTATGAATTATATTGCAGACAACAAAAGATACGAAAACATGAAATACAGAAAATGTGGGAACAGCGGCTTGGTTTTACCGCTAATATCACTTGGAATGTGGCAAAACTTTGGAAGCAATCGTCCATATGATAATTCGAAAGCAATGTTGCTACGAGCATTTGATCTAGGCATTAACCATTTTGACTTAGCAAACAACTATGGCCCTGTACCGGGAAGTGCAGAAGAAACAATGGGTAAAGTATTGAAAGAAAGCTTAAAACCTTATCGTGATGAGCTGATTATTTCTTCCAAAGCCGGTTATGAAATGTGGTCCGGACCTTATGGAAACGGCTCTTCTCGAAAATATTTAATGGCATCATTAGATCAAAGCTTACAACGTATGGGCTTAGATTATGTTGATATTTTTTATTCTCATCGATTTGATGAAAATACGCCATTAGAAGAAACAATGGGAGCACTTGCCGATATTGTAAAGCAAGGTAAGGCGTTATATGTTGGTATTTCAAGCTATGACCATGAAAAAACGCAACAAGCTTCTGACATCATTAAAAAAATGAGTGTTCCATTATTGATTCATCAACCAAGCTATAGCTTATTAAATCGTTGGATTGAGCCAAACCTACAAGATGTATTGGAAAAAGAGGGAATGGGTAGTATTGCTTTTTGTCCGCTTTCTCAAGGTGTTTTAACTTCAAGATATCTAAATGGCATTGCAGAAGGTTCAAGAGCAACTTTCCAAAATTCAAGTCTTTCTTGCAGCGAAGTAACCGAAGAAAAAAGGCAGCAACTCATTCGTTTGAATGAAATTGCTGCGTTAAGAGGTCAAACTTTAGCACAAATGGCGTTAGCGTGGGTTCTTCGTGATGGTAAAGTCACATCTGCGCTAATTGGTTCTAGCCGAGTTGAACAAATTGAAGAAAATGTAAAAGCAATTGATAACTTAGAATTTACAAAAGAAGAATTGAACGAAATTGATGCTTGCTATAACGCAATAATCAAGTAATCTTTTACTCTTACTATTGAATATCAATAATGTCTTCTTTGTACCATTTTTGCGCATTTTCAAGGCTTTTTCTCATATTCATACTTGGGCCTGCAAGAGTTACAATATAATTTAATTTGATGGAATTGTCTAATGGTAAAGTATATTCTTCAACGTTTATCAAACTCCCAACACAATCTACTAAATAGATTGTTTCATCAAATTTCAAAAAGCCTTTTATACGATAAGTATCTTCACAAATCATTTCAAGAAATTTTTTGAGCTTATAAATTCCCATATTATTGCTTATTTGAATAAGAGCTTTTTGTAATCCTAAATCTTTTGTTTGAAATAAGGGATGGCTTTCTTGGTTTTGAGTATCAATGTCAGAAAGCCATTCTTCTTTTATTTCTCCAAAGCTTGTTAAGTGAGTGATAATATGTGGATATAAATCGTGAATGAGTTTATTGGTAAGTTCAATATCTTCTGGCGTAGCTATATCGGATTTGTTAATAATAACTAAATCACTAACGCTTAATTGTTTTTTACAAACACGTGCAGTGGAAATTACCTTTTTAAAGTTGATTGCATCGACAATGCAAATACTGCCAAGCAGTTTTACATCATTATATTTATCTTTTTGTGAGAGTATTTTTCTAATGTTAGTAGGGTCAGAAAGTCCGGATGCTTCGATGATAATTAACTCCGGTTTTTCTTTGAGTGCATGAACCAATACGGTTTCAAACTGTTCCAATCTGCAAGAACAAAAAATAGAACCATTGTTAATTTCGTCTATTACAATAGGCAGTTCCTTTAGAAGCTGCCCATCAACGCCTTCTTTTCCAAATTCATTCACGATAACTCTCATTTTATGCGCAGACTGCATTCTGACAAATTTCTTTAAGAAAGTAGTTTTTCCTGCTCCTAAAAATCCTGTAATTAGATAGATACCTGTCATATGATCTCCTTTACTTAAAATAATGCCCTTCATATGCTAAAGTATTTTACATATGAAGGGCATTTGGTTATCTTATTGGTTAATTTCTTTTAAGGATTCTTCAATAACTGTTTGAAGCTCTTCTTTGCTTGGGATGATGGATGAGAATTTTAGTTTACCGTTTACATAGATACAAGGTAGGTTAGTAACGCCCATCTTTTTGCAACGAGCAATATTTTCTTTCATTGTAAACTTATATTCAACCATATCAATTTGGTCACCGAAATGTTCTTTTGCAACATTTGCAGCGCCCATCATGTACGTACATGCAGCACAAGTTAGTGAATCAAGCGTAAATACCTCAACTAAAGGTTTTTCAAGATGATCATAGTCCGGAATATCAACTTGAATATCGTCTTCAACAGCTACATAGTTTTTAAGCATCTCACGTACTTCTTCTGTTTGTAATACTGCTTGAGCAACGCCAATTCCGTTTTCAACAGGTACATCATATGGCATATCGCAACCAGGAGCAATGATTAAATTCTTTTTGTTTTCTACTTTGTCAAGCATATCCACAACGTATTTCATATTGTCTTGTTGTGTACCGTGAAGCATGATAGAAGTAAGTGGAATATTACCACCAATACAAATATTGTATTTATCGCACATTTCTTTTGCTGCAATTAAATCAACGTTTTCATCAACTGAAATAGAGTCAGGATTTGTTTGACACATTACTTCAATATTTCTTGTTGCATTACCGCAAACAAAGAAAGAAGAGTATGCGCCTTTATCACGAATAAAATCAAACATTTCAGTGAATGGCTTTGATAAAAATTCTTCAAAATGGTCAGATGAAATTTGAGAAACAAGAGGGTCTACAATTGCAATAACATCCATACCCGCGTTAATGTAGTACTCAGCTAATTGATTTCCAACCTCTTTGCAGTAATCAATTAGAGCTTTTACATAATCTTCATCGTCAAACATATCCATGAAAATTTCATTACCACGTAAATGAGATGCAAGAGTAAATGGTCCACAGATTAGTCCATAAAGTGCAGTCGTTTCGCCTACAGCTTCTTTCATACGTTTCATAACATCAAGTGCCATTGGCAGTCTTCCGTCAGTTTCTTTTGGAATTGTACATTTGCAAGGAATTTCGGTAGTGTTTTCTAATGGATGTGTTTTAACGGAAGGTGGTCCGTCTTTTGTCCATACCAATTCACAGCCCAGAATTTCTGCTTCAATTTGTAAATCGAATAAAACAGGTTGTCCGTTTGGCTTATAAAGTTTGTTAACTTCCATAAGTGATTGAAACAATTTGTCGCCGTCTGTTAAAACTTCTGTTGCATCATATCCGACCAACTTTCCTGCATGAACTCCTGCAAAAGGAACCCATGGAGTAGCATTTGTAACTTCATGTCTTAGCGTTTTGAAAAGTAACTCTTTTGGTGTATTCATTATTTATATCCCCCTTATGTATTATCGGTTTGCATTTATTATGGTATGATTATATAATAATATTCTTTTATCATGATAGTAAATAAACATGTTTTTTTGTATATATTTAATTTGTTAGAATCGGTAAAATTTGCTTATTTTTATAATTGTGGTATTATATTAATATAATTGAAAAAATTCAGCTGAAAACAATAATTCGAATTGACTATGAAAATAAACGACACTATAATTTTTAAAAAATGGGGGAGAGATATTATGATTAAAAAAGAGATAGCGGATATTTTAATGAAAATTGACAATGATGAATATTTGAATAAGCAAGATGCAGTAAAATTACTTTCAGTAGACAATCATTCGTTCGATTTTTATAGCATAATTGCAAAAGCAAACGAGCTTTCCAGAAAAGAATATGGGAACAAAGGATATGTTTTCGCGCAAATTGGACTAAATTCATCACGATGCAGTGGTAATTGCAGATTTTGTTCGCTTGCCAAAGACAGCTTTAGCATAAAAGAAGAAAGCAATAAAGCCATAGAAGATGTTTTATTTGAAGCGAAAGTTGTATTGAGCCAAAATATTGATGCACTTTTTCTTATGACTACAGCAGACTTTCCACAAGAAAGGTTTTTAGAGATTGGAGCTAAAGTAAAAAGCTTTATGCCTGATGGAGTAAAGCTTGTTGCGAACATTGGTGACTTCGATATTGAAATGGCTAGAAAGCTTAAAAACGCGGGATTTAGTGCAGTTTATCATATTGTAAGACTGAACGAAGCAATTGATACTGATATTACTGTAGAAGAAAGAATAAAAACTCTTGATGCAATAAAAGAAGCAGGACTTGAGCTTTTTTATTGCATAGAGCCAATTGGTCCGGAACATACCTATGAGCAAATAGCGGATGAAATGATAAGAGCGAGAGATTATAACGTTGATGTTATGGCGGCAATGCGAAGAGTATGTGTTGTGAATACGCCTTTATTTGAAAAAGGCGAAATAACCGAACTTGAGCTTACAAAAATTGTCGCAGTAACAAGACTTGTTACTAGGCCAAAAACATCTATGAACGTCCATGAGCCTATGAAAATGCCTTTGCTTGCAGGAGTAAATCAATTATACGCAGAGATGGGTATAAACCCAAGAGATAATATAATGGAGACAAAAAATTCAAGAGGATTTTCGGTTTACAACGTTGCAAAAATGTTAAGTGAAGCCGATTATATTGCAAATGTATTAAAATAAAGATATAGCTCTGCCTTATATTGATATATATGTTTGCACAAAGTATATTTAAAGTTAATTATATTTACAAAACAAGAATAATAGCGTATTATTGTATTGAATTAACAAATATAAGGTGGGAGTTATATGAAACAAAAAGTACTTTGCATTTTAATTATCATTCTAGCTATATGTATCGTGGTTTTGTCACTATTGACTATTTTTAATGGCTTAATTATTCCGGGGTTAATACCATTTTTAACTGTTTTGGTTTTGGGTGGATTGTTACAGATAAACCGAATTAACTATAGAAAATGTGGTTTTAAGAAGCCAATTTGGATTGGATTGGTGATAGCTGTGTGCTTTGGAGCAATATCGAATATAATACTTGGTATACTGCAAATAATAGATTGTTTTTGAGTATAATAAATTTTAATTAGTTATAAGAGGAAACAGTATGAAAATAAAAATTGCTTTAATTATTTACATATTTATTTTATCTCTATTTACACTTTTTGCAGTATTGCAAATAATTGGTGTGATAGAATCTAATGTGATACCTATTATATTAGTATTACCTTTTATACCAGTTGTATCATCTCCAAGATACCAAAAAGAATTCAATATAAGAAAGTTATACCGTGCTACTTTAATTGTACTTCTGATTTCTTTTTTTATCACTTTTGCTGCGACAATAGTACTTCTTTTAAAAATGGTAACAAGATTAAAATAAATACTACATAAAATGTGATTATTGGTTAATTCAACGTGATAATAAGTTGGGATTATACTAACCTACCGTAATGTTTGACAAAGAGTTTCTTTATAAATTGCAATGAAAAAAGACTCAAGCATAATGCTTGAGTCTTAATTACTTTCGATTGTAAATGTACAACTAAACGGCACGAGTTACTTTATTTGAACGTAAGCAACGGGTGCAGGCATGTACGCGACAAGGCTTACCATCAACGATAGCTTTTACACGTCTTACGTTTGGTTTCCAAGTTCTGTTGGATCTTCTGTGAGAGTGAGAAACCTTAATACCGAAAGTAACACCTTTTCCGCAGATATCACATTTTGCCATAAATCTGCACCTCCTTCATGTTACTGAATTTTTAAACTTTGAAGTCTAACGTGACTATTTTAACAGATTGAGGGTATAAAATCAAGTCTTTTTGCAATAAATTTTTTTAAAGGATGAATTTACAATATTAGTATTACCAGAATACTTGTAATCTTAAGTATTTTCCTTTATAATGTTATATTAGCTAAGTATTAAATTTTCCTTATTTATGTTGAATACCCTATTAAAAATGGAAAGGATTGATTGAGATTTTAGAAAGTTTACTCTCAGGAGATATTATAAAAATAATCAGTAGCATATTAGCGGGCATCGTAATTGTGTTTACTGCTTTGCCAATACACGAATTTGCACATGGCTGGGTAGCGAATAAACTAGGTGATCCAACAGCTAAAAGCCAAGGTCGATTAGATTTAAATCCATTTAGTCATTTTGATTTAATTGGTACAACTGCGTTATTGTTGTTTGGCTTCGGTTGGGCAAAGCCCGTACCCGTAAATCCATTTTATTTCAAAAATCGAAAGAATGGTATGGCTTTAACCGCACTTGCGGGTCCTGCATCCAATGTTATTGTCGCAACAATCGGACTTATGATTAAAAAAATTATATTTTATATTGCATTATCCACAGGCTCAGTGTCAAACTTTGTAAGTATATTATTATTGGTACTCGATTATATTATTGAAATCAATGTTATGTTAGCAGCCTTCAATTTAATTCCAATCCCACCGCTGGACGGCTCTAAAATAATTGGATTGTTTATGCCGATGCATGTTTACAATCGATTTGAAAATTGGTTTATGCGATATCAGCAATACGTTTTTTATGCGATGATCGCTATTTTCTTTATTCTTCCAAGAGCAGGTGGCCCATTCCAAAGAATTATTAGCATACCTTTGAATTTCTTAGAGGGCATTATTTATAAGTTGATGAATTTTATAACTGGATTTATTGATATAATCGCAAAGCTATTATAAAATAGATAAATTTTGCGTTGGGGGTAACCATATTTGCAACAACTAAGTTTTAAGCTAGAGGTATATGAAGGCCCACTTGACCTATTGCTTCACTTAATATCAAAACATAAATTAAATATATACGATATAGAAATATCTATTCTGTTAGAACAATATATTAACTATATTGAAGAGATGCAAGCGCAAGATCTTGAAGTGGCGAGTGAGTTTTTAACTATGGCGGCTCGTCTTGTTTATATTAAAACGCTGTCTTTACTTCCAAAACATGATGAAGGCGAAGAATTAAAGAAAGAGTTAGAAGGACAGTTATTAGAGTATCAACTTGCAAAAGCAATGGCAGGAAAGCTAGAGGAATTAAATCGTGGTGGACTGTTATTTATAAGAGAACTGCAAGAAATTGAGGTTGATAAAACTTACCATCGAAAACATAATAAACAAGAACTGCTAGATGCGTATATCATAGCGATAGGAAAAGCAAAACGAAAATTGCCACCGCCAAAAACTGCTTTTTCAGGTATTGTTTCAAGACGAATGGTATCAGTAGAATCACGTATTGTATTTATATTAAAAAAACTCTATCAAACAGGCCAAGTATCCTATCAAGAATTTTTTTATTCTGATGATCGCAGTGAGTTGGTTGCAACCTTTCTTGCTATGTTGGAATTGATTAAGTCAAAACGAATACAAGTGAATGAGGATAATACAAAAGTAACGTTCCAAAAAGACTCCAAACTTGTTTTAGATGATACCGAGGAGCTTTCAATTGAAGAAATTCAATAAATGATATAACAGTATGAAAAGTGATTGCTTTTCCATATGTTAAGATTTTACCCTTTCTCGCCAAAGACATCGGTGTGAAAATTAGAATAGGTAAATCAATAAAACATTAGGTTTGTGCGAAGGATGGTTTAATAAATAGATGGAAATTAACAAAATTAAAGGTGCAATAGAGGCAATTCTTTTTGCAAGCGGTGAACCCGTTGAGGTTGTAAAGATTGCCCAAGCTATAGATGTTGAAGAGGATATTGTGTATAAGCTGCTCAGAACGATGCAGGATAAGTATGATGACGATGACAGTGGAATTATGCTTTGTGAAATGGTTGATAGCTTTCAACTTTGTACAAAACCAATTCATGCAGATAAAATAAAAAAAGCATTGGAAATGAAAAGAAATATTCCTTTGTCACAAGCGGCAATGGAAATCCTTGCGATTATTGCTTATAATCAACCTGTTACAAAAGGCTTTATCGAGCAAATTCGTGGGGTAGACAGCTCTTCTACCGTAAATTCACTTGTAGAAAAAGGTTTAGTTGAAGAAGCAGGGCGTCTCGATGTTCCGGGAAAGCCCATTGCATATCAAACAACAGTTAATTTTTTAAGGAACTTTGATTTAAAGAGTTTAGAAGAATTGCCTCCGCTTCCGGATGAAAGCGGACAAGTTATGTTGGATGAAGTTGTGAATTCTAACAGCGCTTACTTAGAAAATGAAGAATAAAATAAACAGTGAGGTGATACAGTGACGGCACTCATTATAATAGGCAGTATTATTGCCTTTTTTGCGTTACTATTATCTTTTAGTTTGACTGTTTATGTTTCGATTCAAGAAGAAGTGAAAATAGCAATTGGTGCATTTGGATATCGATATCATATCGATTTAGACGATGATGGAAAACCAAAAAAGCCAAAGAAAAAGAAAAAAAAGAAGAAGCAAACTGCAGAAAAGAAGCAAGAAAATATAAAAAAGCCGAGTAAGAAACCAGATTCCAAGAGCTTTGGTGAAACAATTGAGTTTGCTTTGTCATTGTTGCGTGCAGTTATAAAGCCTACTCTTAAGTTATTAAAGCATACTCGTATAACCAAACTGTCGCTTTATATGACAGTTTGCGGTGAAGAAGCTGATGAAACAGCAATTTTTTTTGGACAAGTTTCAACAGGTATTTATAATCTTTTAGGTCATCTTGATAACTTAATTACTTTAAAAGTAAAATCTGTAGATATTGTTCCCGATTTTGTTTCAGATGAGGCAAAGTATAATATCTTTTTTAAAGTTAAGTTAAGATTTTGCCATATAATTGGGGCATTAATTAGTATGATAGTTAAGTTTTTGGTAAATACTATTAAAAATAATTTGCAACATGAACAACATTCAACGAAACACAAGAAACAATAAGACTCGTAATACAAAAAGAAACGAAAGGATACTCAACACGAAATGGTGAGTAAAATGGTGAACAGTATGAGCGAACATCCAATACAAGGGCTTATGGGAACAACTATGCAAAAAATCAGAGAAATGGTTGATGTAAATACAGTAGTTGGAGATCCAATTACCATTCCTGACGGCACAGTTATTATTCCGGTATCCAAAGTTGGATTTGGATTTGCGGCAGGCGGTTCCGATTTTCCAAGTAAACAACCAAAAGATTTGTTTGGCGGTGGAAGTGGAGCAGGTATTTCTATTCAACCACTTGCATTTTTGGTAATTTGTAATGGTGATGTGAAAATTCTGCAAATGGATAACAGTAAAAATACAGGCGACAGAATGGTAACAATGGTTCCTGAGGTTATAGATAAAATTGCTGATTTATTTGGTAAGGGCGAAAAAGGCAAAAAAGAATGCTGTACAAAAGCAAAACCAGCTGTTGCAAAGGAAGTTGAATAAAAACAAAGGCTGAAAGCCATAGGACAACTAACCACCTGCATAAACTATAGAGATTATATAATCTTGCTAGAGTAGGTGGTAGTTTGTTGAAAAAAACGATTTCTTTAATTTTGATACTAACCATAATGTTAATCCCTCTTGGTGCAGCGAATGTTTCTGCTACTAAAGGTGGGATTATTGCCAAAGGCTATATTTTAATGGAAGCCGCCACAGGTAAAATTCTTGCTAGTGGAAATGAGCATGTAAGCCTTCCAATAGCAAGTACAACTAAAATTATGACCGCTTTACTTGCATTAGAGCAACCCAATATATTTGAAAATTTTGAAGTCGATTCGAAAGCAATCATGGTGGAAGGAACTTCAATGGGGCTACGTGCCGGTGATAAGGCATCTTTATTTACACTTGCAAATGGAATGCTGCTACCATCCGGAAATGACGCTGCGAATGCGGCGGCAGTAAAAATAGCTGGCTCCATCCCCAAATTTTCAGATTTAATGAATAAAAAGGCCGCCAGTTTATCGATGAATGATTCTCATTTTGTTACACCATCGGGACTACACGATGAAAATCACTATTCATCGGCATATGATATGGCTTTGCTAACCAGAGCAGCTTTAAAAAATCCAACTTTTGCTTCTATCTGTTCTAAATCAAGGGCAAGAGTTGAATTTGGAAACCCATTGCAAAAACGACAATTAAGTAATCATAACCGATTGTTAGTTGAATGCGAAGGCTGTATTGGTGTAAAAACAGGATTTACAAAAAAAGCAGGTCGCTGCTTGGTTTCTGCTACAACCAGAGATGACGTAACGCTCATTTGCGTAACACTTGGAGCGGCAGACGATTGGAACGTTCATAAAACATTATATGATACTTGGTTTCCACAAATTGAAAAAACACCAATTAACGTAAGTGTAGATAAATTGAAACTGAATGTTGTTGGTGGAACGCAAAATAAAATTGGAGTAGCTACTCATGTAACAACAACTGCTCCTGTTCAACAAAATGAAGTAAAACTGCTGAAACAGCAGATTTACATAAATAGGTTCTATTATGCCCCCATTAAAAAGGGCGATGTGGTAGGAGAAATAAAACATTATTTGAATGATTATGAAGTTGCATCAACAATATTAGTTGCCAATCAAGATGTTGCTCTTACTCCATTTATAGAAAAGAAAAAGACATTTTTCAGTAAACTGAAAGAATTTTTTTCAAATATATTTTAATATTTAATCGGATAAAAGAAAGGGATAGGAATCAACTTTGGAAAATATAAGGATTCAAAAAATAATTGCGGATAGTGGTTTTTGCTCAAGAAGAAAAGCAGAAGAACTCATTGAACAAAAAAGAGTTAAGGTAAATGGACATTTTGCTACAATTGGGCAAAAGGTTGATGCTCGCAACGATTTAATCACAATTGATGGCGAACGTATTTTGGTAGAGCGAAAAAGAGAATTTACTTATCTAATGATGAATAAGCCAAGAGGTTATTTAACTTCAATGTCAGATGATAGAGGAAGACGCTGCGTAACAGAACTTTTACCTGAATCCGATCAAAGATTATTTCCAATTGGACGTCTTGACTTGAATTCAGAGGGATTATTATTATTCACAAATGATGGACGTTTCGCAAATCAAATGATGCATCCAAGTCATGAGGTGACCAAAACATATCGTGTAACTGTTCGTCCGGATATTACTGATGAGCAAGCTGCAAAATTAAGCGAGGGCGTTTATATTGACGGAAGAAAAACAGCTCCTGCAATGGTTCATGTTTTAACGAAAGAAGCAAATCGAGTTGTAATTGAAATGGTAATTCGTGAAGGAAGAAATCGTCAAATTCGTAAAATGTGTGAAGCTGTCAATCTTGAAGTTGCACGTTTGAAGCGTACGGCAATCGGTCCAATTCGTCTTGGTATGTTGAAGCCGGGAACAACCAGAGAGCTTACAAAAGAAGAGCTCATGGCAATAAGAAATGTACTTGCAAAAAACGATAGAGTTAAAAAATTCAGAAGATAGATTGCGAAAATAGTGTAAATTTTATTTTTTTAAAACAAGATGGTAGGCATTTTTCGTGTCTGCCATTTTATTTCATCAAAACGTATTTTTAATAAGAATCTTAATTTTAAATTCTATTTGTTTTTTTAAAAAACATTAGTATTATTCATATTTATCTAGTATAATAAAGTTTGGGAAAAAGGTTGTAAAATCAGAGAATATGTCGAAACTGTTTACAGTATTAGGGGGCTGAAAGAATGATAACAATGCTGCCGGTAAAAGATAGGGAATTGTTACAAAGTTTAAACGAAAAAGAAAATACCAATGCAAACTTAGGATACGCACTATATGACGAAAATGAAATAACAGGATATGTTTTATATAATCTGTTTTCGGAATATGGTGAGTTTGTGGCAATTAACGCAAATAGTTTATCAGAAAAAGATGGATTGATTCGAGCTGCACTGGGAAGTCTTTACGAAGTAGGAATTAACAAGGCAATTTTCAAATATTCTTTTCCAATTGAAATTGTAAGAAAGCTTAACATGTTGCAACAGGAAGAATATACAATACCTTCTATTTATGATATTCTATTTCAATGCTGCTCTTGTAAAAAGGCTAATAATGGATAGAATAATCGTATAAAATATCAAAAAAATGCTTGTTATTTAATTATCAATTGTGTATAATTGATTTTGATATGTAATTAAAAAAATATAGATTTAGATAAAGAAACGGAGGAACTAAAATGAGTCAAGCAAAACTGAATAAACTTGTAGAGCTTGGTAATAAAATTGACCAAAATGCTCCTGCAAGAAAAAGAATAACGACTCTATTTGATGCAGACAGCTTTGTTGAGTTGGATGCTTTCGCATTGTCAGGGGATGACACAGCAGGTGTGGTTGCTGGTTACGGATTAGTTGAGGGTGCTATTGTTTATGCATATTCTCAAGATGTAACAGTAAATAGCGGTGCTGTTTCAAAGGTTCACGCAAAAAAAATTAGAAAAATTTATGAATTAGCTGCAAAAACAGGTTGTCCTGTTGTTAGCATTTTAGATTCAAACGGTGCAAAGCTGGATGAAGCGAATATGATGCTTTCTGCTTATTCTAAAATGTTGATGTGGTCCAATAACTTATCAGGTGTGGTACCTCAAATTGCAGTAGTTCTTGGAACTTGTGCCGGTGCTTCTGCTATGTTAGCGGCATCTGCTGATTTTGTTGTAATGAGTAAAAATGGTGAGTTATTTATGACTGCTCCATTCGTAACAAGCGCAAATGGCGATAAAACAGAGAATGCTGGTTCTGCTGAAAATGCTGCAAAAGCTGGTGTAGCTTCTGTTGTATGTGAAGATGAAGATGCTTGCTTAGATTCTGTTAGAAGATTAATTACAATGCTTCCAACCAACAATCTAACTGCTGCACCTTTATTCGATTATGCTGAAAATGCACAAACTTTTGATCCAGAAGGATGTCCAAAATTAGTTGCAGAAGCAATTGCAGATGTAGATAGCCTATTTGAAATCAATAAAGACTATGCGAACGGTGCATATACTTACTTAGGTACTGTTGCAGGTATTACTACAGCTTTTGTAGTAACTAGCAAAAATAACCCATTAGATGCTGCTGCTTGTGATAAAGTTGCACGTTTTGTAAAAATTTGCGATGCATTCAATATTCCTATGGTTACATTTGTAAATACAAATGGATTTGAAATGACAGCAGATGTTAGCATTATCAAGAAAGCTGCTGAATTAGCAAGTGCATATGCGGAAGCAACAACTGCAAAAATCAGCATCATTACAGGTAAAGCTTATGGCGCTGCTTATATTGCTTTAGGTGCAAAAAATGCAAATGCTGACGTTACATTAGCTTGGCCTCAAGCTGAAATTAGCGCATTAGCTCCTGAAACAGCTGTTGAGTTCTTATGGGCAGATCGCTACAAAGGCACTGATAATCTTCAAGCTACAAGAAAAGAACTTGTAGAAGAATATATTGACACTGTAGCATCTCCGTTTGAAGCGGCTAAAGGTGGTTACATTGAAAACGTTATTGCTCCTGAATCAACAAGAGCAACTGTAATTAACATGCTAGACATGTTAGCAGGCAAACGTGCTTCTAAATTACCAAAGAAACACGCAACAATCTAATTATAATATAATATTTGGTTCAAATTATTAAGGAGGACTGTAAAATGAGAAGATTTAATATAACAGTAAACGGTAGAGCATATGACGTAGCAGTTGAGGAATTAGGAGCAGGTGCAGCACCTGTAGCAGCACCAGTTGCAGCTCCAGCAGTAGCACCGGTTGCAGCTCCAGTAGCGGCTCCAGTAGCAGCTCCTGCACCAGCAGCTCCAGCACCTGCAGTATCAGTTGCAGCAGGCGAAGGCACAAAGGTTGAGGCTCCAATGCCTGGTTCAATTATTGACGTTAAAGTTGCAGTAGGCGATACTGTAAAAGCTGGTCAACCAGTTGTTATACTTGAAGCTATGAAAATGGAGAATGACGTTGTTGCAACAGTAGACGGTCAAATCACTTCTGTATTAGTGAGAAAAGGTGACAGCGTAAATGCTGGCGATACTCTAGTTACAATTGCTTAGTTTGTAACGATAAATCTAAAATTCAAGTAACGGAGGATAAAAACAGATGGCACAAGTTAAAGTTACGGAAACTGTCTTGCGTGACGCTCATCAATCCTTGATTGCAACTCGTATGACAATAGATGAAATGCTACCAATCCTATCTAAAATGGATAAAATCGGATACTATTCAGCAGAAGTTTGGGGCGGAGCAACATTTGATTCTTGCTTAAGATTCTTAGATGAAGATCCATGGGAAAGATTAAGAATTATTAGAAGAGAAATGCCAAATACCAAATTACAAATGTTATTCAGAGGACAAAATATGTTAGGCTACCGTCACTATGCTGACGACGTACTAGAATACTTTGTTCAAAAATCAGTTGCAAATGGTATTGATATTATTCGTATTTTCGATGCATTAAATGATATTAGAAACCTAAAAACAGCAATTTCTGCTGCTAAAAAAGAAAAAGCACATGCACAAGTTGCAATTTCTTATACATTAGGTGAAGTATTCACAAACGAATACTATAAAGAATACGCAAAAAGAATTGAAGCAGAAGGTGCAGATTCTATCTGTATCAAAGATATGGCTGCATTGCTTACTCCTTATAAAACTGCTGAATTAGTTCATGAGCTAAAATCAGTAACGAAGCTTCCAATTCAATTACACACACACTATACTTCCGGTCTTGCTTCTATGTGTCTATTAAAAGGTATTGAAGCTGGCGCTGATGTAATTGATACAGCAATGTCACCTTTAGCACTTGGTACTTCTCATGCTCCAACCGAATCTATGGTTGCAGCGCTTCAAGGAACCGAGTATGATACAGGTTTAGACTTAGTTGCTTTAAACGAAGTTAGAGATTACTTCATGACATTAAGAGAAAAATATATTGCTTCCGGATTATTAGATACTAAGATGTTAGCAACTGATGCAAATGCATTAATCTATCAAGTACCGGGCGGTATGTTATCTAACCTATTATCTCAATTAAAACAAGCTGGTAAAGCAGATCAATTAACTGAGGTTCTTCAAGAAGTTCCAAGAGTTAGAAAAGATTCCGGCTTCCCACCACTTGTAACTCCAACATCACAAATCGTTGGTACACAAGCAGTATTTAACGTAATTACAGGCGAACGCTATAAAACTGTTACAAAAGAGTTCAAAGGCTTAGTTCGTGGTGAATATGGTAAAACTCCTGTTGAAATTGATCCTGAATTCAGAAAGAAAATCTGCGGAGACCAAGAGCCAATTGATTGTCGCCCAGCTGATTTACTAAAACCTGAGCTTGAATCTCTACGCAAAGAAGCAGCAGAGTGGACTGAGCAAGAGGAAGATGTATTAAGCTACGCACAATTTGGCCAAGTTGCAACAAAATTCTTTGAAAAACGTCGCAACAAAAAATTTAATATTGATGCTGACCATGCTGATAAAGCAAACGCAGTTCATCCGGTTTAATCAAATAAAGACCTGTCCGAAAGGATAGGTCTTTTGTGCATTAATATCCATTCAATAATAATGTTACCATTTTGTTACCAGTTAAACATTGACATTTTTGATATATATATATAATATAGATATTAAGAGAAATTCTAATACTCTTAATTTCTATATTATAATGTAAAGAATCATACATTATGGTTATAACATACCAAATTCAATGTGTTAGGGCTACAATGATAGAAAATACTGTTTCTAAATACCCAAAATGCTATCAAATTATTGAGAGGTTATAAGAATGCAAGAGTTATTGAATAATAAAAAATTTATAATTGCTGTACGAGTAATCGGATGGATTAATGTTATCATTATGCTTATTGATATAATCATTTTTAACGAAGCTTTATTAAATAAAGTACCATCAATCTTCAGATTATTTGGACTTATTGGATTAAGTATGGCTCATTATAAATATGATTGGAAAAAAGTTCCTCGAAAAAAGAGGATAATTTTTATGTGTATTGATATTTTAATTATAGTTTTATGTAGCCTTAGTTTAATCATTCATACTTAGTTTTTGCAATAGCTTAAAAATAAATATCAAATTCAATGTGTTAGGGCTACAATGATAGAAAATACTGTTTCTGAATATCCAAAATGCTATCGAATTATTGAGAGGTTATAAGAATGCGTGAGCTATTGAATAATAAAAAATTTATAATTGCTGTACGAGTAATCGGATGGATTAATATTATTATTTTGATTATTGATATTATCATATTTAACCAAGCGTTATTAGATAAAGTTCCATCATTTTTCAAATTATTTGGATTTCTTGCAGTTTATATGGCTAATTATAAATATGATTGGAAAAAAGTTTCTACAAAAAAGAGGATAATTTTTATATGTATTGATATTTTAATTATAGTTTTATGTAGCCTTAGTCTAATCATTCATACTTAGTTTTTTCAATAGCTTAAAGATAAACATTAAATTCAATGTGTTAGGGCTACAATGATAGAAAATACTGTTTTTGAATATCCAAAATGCTATCAAATTATTGAGAGGTTATAAGAATGAAAGAGCTATTGAATAATAAAAAATTCATAATTGCTGTACGAGTAATCGGATGGAGCTATATCATATTGATATTGGTGAATACAATCTTTTTTTATGGGAAGTTTTTATATAAAGGACCAAGAATTTTTGATATATTAGGAGTAGTTGCTGTATATATGGCTGACTATAAATTTGATTGGAAAAGCACTCCGAAATATAAAAAGGTAATCTTAACAAGTATAGCAATTTTATTATTGGTAATAGCTGAATATTGTATTATTACGAATACAAAGCTCTTTTAATACTACAATCAGAATCAAATCAAAATTACAAAAAACAATATAATAAAAAAGAAACCTGAAAACAGGTTTCTTTTTTAAGTAAGGGGCAGGTGATTCCTGCCCTATGCTTTTTTATAGAAAGTAACAATAAGAAAAGGTGCTTTCTTAAAGAATTCTATTGTCATAAAACATCTTTTAATACAAATTAGGAGTAAGTTGCTAATTATGCGTGAAAGTCATTGAAAAGTGGATAACCACAAATTACTGCACATCTTGGCATTGGACAAACTGGAGGTTTAGCCTCAGGTTGTTTTCTCTTACAAGAGCCCTCGTTGCCGCTAGCTTTTTGTTGTATAAACTGATTGTTTTCGATATCAATGTCGATATCGATATCAATGTCATTTTCGTTGTTATTCCAATTGCAAACAGGTTTTTCTTGTCTACCTTTGTTTTGACATCCACATTTTGGTGCCCAATTATTATTCATTCCGCAATTATACACAAAAATTCTCCTATTCTGTTTTCAAAATCAGGAGGGATGACCTCCTGATATATAATATGTATGTATAAGAATTCGTGCTACACCTTTTTTTACATGTAAGGATTGATGATTAAAAGAAAACAGTAATATTTATTAAAGAAACATATTGAAATGAGGCAGTTACACTAGTATAATGAAGAAAGATAAAAGGGGGATTTGAGATTGAATCACAAAGAAAAATTATTAGAAGATTTGAAAGCACTAGGTATTCAAGCAGGAGATACTGTTTTGGTACATACTTCTATCAAAGGACTCAACGTACCCGACATAAAAGCGAATGACATAATTGAAGCATTGTTAGCGGCAGTAGGCGAACAAGGAACACTGTTAGTTCCTGCACTATCTTATGCAAGCGTAACACCAAATTGTCCGGTTTACGATTATAAGCAAACACCAACTTGCATTGGCACTCTCCCTGAAGTATTTCGTACACAATATGCTTCACATCGAAGCATACATCCAACCCATTCTGTATGTGCGGTAGGCAGAATGGCTCATGCATTAACTTCAGCGCATAAGTTGGATAATACACCCGTTGGAGAGCGTTCACCATTTCGTTTGTTAACAAAAGTCAACGGAAAAATTCTGATGCTTGGATGTGGGCTGAAACCAAACACATTTATGCATGGAGTAGAAGAAATGGCATTTGCAAGCTATTGCTTAAGAAAGCAGCCGGTAAATTATACAGTAACCGATTCCACCGGAACATATCATAAAGATTATTATCCACATAATTTTGATAGATTTGTGCAACGCTATGACCGATTGAAAAATATATTATCCGAAGCGGAGTTGAAAAAAGGTCAAGTTTTAAATGGAGAAGCTTATTTAATAGAGGCTGTTGCTGCGATTGATAAAGGCGTAAAAGCAATTATGGCAAACGATTTGTATTTTGTAGATAGCATTTAAGGTTTTTGATGAAATGACAGTAAAGAGAGGGAAAATGGATGAAAAAGCCAAACATCTTATTTATTTTAACAGATGACCAAAGAGCAGATACGATTCATGCGTTGGGAAACAAACAAATTAAAACGCCAAACCTGGACAAGCTAGTAGAAAACGGAACCGCATTTACCCATGCCCATATTCCGGGAGGAACTTCGGGTGCAGTTTGTATGCCAAGCAGAGCTATGATTAACTCCGGTAAAACGTTATATCATTTATATGGTTGTGGTGAACAAATTCCAACTAAAGATACAACAATGGGACAATGTTTTAAAGAAAACGGCTATGAAACAATCGGAATAGGAAAGTGGCATAGCGGTACAGAATCATATGGCAGAAGCTTTTGTGATGGCGATAATATTTTCTTTGGAGGTATGTGGGATCATTGGAATGTTCCGGTTTGTAATTATCATAAAGACGGTATTTACGAAAAAACTGCAAACTTTACTCCAAATTTCTTTCATGCTAATCACCCAATGCCAATGATTTGTGACAAAATAAGTGTAGGACAACATTCTACTGATTTATTTACAAAGAGTGCTATTGAGTTTATTGAAAAAGATCGTGAAAAACCATTTTTCTTATATTTATCATACTTAGCACCACATGACCCTCGCACTATGCCAGAAGAGTTTCAAAATATGTATAACCCTGATGAAATTGAATTACCTGAAAACTTTGCTCCAGGTCATCCATTTTACTACGGTGTTGGTTTAATGACTGGAGAAAGTCGTGATGAGGATTTGGCTTCTTACCCAAGAACGGAAAAAGAAGTAAAGCAACATATTGCAGATTACTATGCTATGATTTCTCATATTGACTATAACGTAGGTAAATTGATAGAAGCTTTGGAAAAGAAAGGCGAACTCGATAATACGATTATTGTATTTACAGGTGATAACGGATTAGCAGTAGGTCAACATGGTTTAATGGGTAAACAAAGCGTATATGACCACAGCGTACGAGTTCCATTGATAATCAGTGGAGCAGGGATTGAAAAAGGATTACGTTGTGATAACTACGTATATCTTTTAGATATCTATCCATCATTATGCGAATTAGTGGGCTTAGAAATTCCTAATTCAGTGGAAGGACGAAGTTTTGAACCTATGCTAAAAGGCAGTACCGAAAAAACAAGAGAGGATTTATATTTTTCATATACTTCTTTAATTCGGTCTGTGAAAAATGAACGTTATAAATTGTTAGAATACCGTTTAGAGCGAAGTCAAAGTCAGCTATTTGATCTTCAAAATGACCCGAATGAGATGAATAATTTATATCATGATCCCAACTATGCTGATGTAGTAAAAGCTTTAAAGAAACGTTTGTTGGAATATAAGGCTGAGTGGGAAGATACCGCAAATCATCCGTTTTCAAAGAAATATTGGGATGAAGTAACATTATAACTATTTTTTGAATATATGCCGCATATTGCGGCATATATTTTTTTATGAACGGTAATTTTATGATTAAAATTGTAATATACTTTTATGATACTATAAGCTAAAGATAGGAGTGTTGCTATATGACATCTAGATTTGCAGAGTTTAAGAACAAAGAAATTATAGATGTATCAGATGGAGCGAAAATCGGTTATGTGGATGATATCGTATTCGATACAAAAACTGCAGATGTCGTATCACTTGTTATCTATGGGCGATATCGGTTTTTCGGATTGTTTGGCCGACATGAGGATATTTTAATTGACTGGAGCGACATAGAAATTATTGGTGAAGATACAATTTTAGTAAAAGAACAAAATTTAGTTCGGGATAAAAAACCGCAAAGAGTGAGCTATTTTGATAAATTATTTGGATAATACTTGACTTATTATGCGATATTCATGATAATAAAATATATATGTTGCATTTGAGAGGGTGATTGCTTGGTGAAAAAGGGAAAAAGCGTACAATCTGATAAAATAGCATTGCAATTATGGATGAAGATTACTCTTCTCGTAATATTGTTTTTTGTTGTGATTGACCTATATTTTTTAATTTTGGTAAACATTACAAATCAAACAGCAAACAATAATACTACCCTTCCTAAAGTCCCGTTTGCTTCGTCAAAGAGTTTTTGTCCGCTTTCTGAGAATGTACATAGTGTCGATTATAAAAAAGGCGGTATGTTAATCATATCTAAGTCTAATAACTATATTGTTGGGGATAAAATACTAATTCAAAATCGTTATGCTGACAAAAAAGTATATTCCATTAACAATTATTATGTTTTAGGTGTTATCACTGATGTAAATGAGAATGAATATATGGCAAGCTTATATAGTTATGAAAAGGAATCTGTAAAGATTCAAGATAGTGAAATTGAGGGGAAAGTAGATCAATATATCTCTACTTGGGGTGCTGTATATAATAATTTTATCGGTATAAAAGGGTATATTTTATTTGGTGCAATTCCAATTATGGGCGTTTGTTTACTTTATTTCATATTTCGGTTAATCTGTATTGATAAAAAGCAACAACTGCTAAACAATGAAGAAGCAATAGAAATACAGTCTATTCCTGTATCCGATTATATAGAGGAAGAAACAGAAATTGAATGGGTACAGCCTAGTAAACAAAGAATCAATGAAGATGAGGAACAAGATATGAAACCAATGATTTTGGAATCGCAAATAGAAGTTACCACTGCACAAACAGAAGCTTCCAAAACCAAAGTGGACGTTAATGAAGAAAATCAATCTATTTTGGAATCTGAAAAAGAAGAACATGAATTGGATGAAAATATGGAACAACTAGAAACAAACATAATAGAGGAAATAGAGCAACCTATATTAGATAAAAAAGATAAACGCTTTTTATCTGCAGACGAAATTGTTGCTATGTATCGTGAAAAGGCAAAAACAAAACAAGAACCATCTTCGGGTGAATATGAAAAAATAGCAAAAATGTATTATGACAGCGATATTAACAATTATGAATAAAAGCTTTATTAAAGGCTGAGAGTGAATATTTGTAGGCAATCCTAGAAATAGAAAAACCTCAAGGTGCTGCGTAAAAGTGCTTTGAGGTTTATTGTTAATGAATTGAGTAAAATTAAATTTCCGAAAAAGCTATCGCTTTTTAGCTTTCATCAATAGCGTTTTTTTGCTAGAAAAAAGACAAGCAAAAGAAAGTTTGTCCGATTCAACAATTTTTATATCTTGATGAATATAAATAGAATAAATGGTATTTGGTATGAAATTCAAAAAAATTGCTAAAAAGCTTGACCTTACCAATCAAAGATTATAAAATGATATTAGAAAATATTGGTGGAGGAATTATGAAAAAGTATATTAAAATAACAGCAGTTCTAGCAGCTTTATTCACTATGATGAGCTTTTCATCCTGCGCACAACCACAAGAAAGCACAGCCTCACTCAATAGCTCTTCGGATATTTCAACAAATGTTTCGGAATATCCAAGCTCGTCAAGCGAGCTTTCCAGCCATGAAAGCTCAAGCGATTTATCATCAATTATTTCAAAAATTGAAAGCAGCAAGCCTAGCTCAAAGCCGCCTTCCAGTAAGCCGGCTTCAAGCAAGCCTAATAGTTCAAAGCCAGCTCCTAGCAAGCCGGTAAGTTCGAATCCAAAACAAGAAAACAATATTACTCACGCTCAAATGAAAGCGGTTTGGATTGCTTTTTTAGAGTTTGATAGCTTTAAAGGCTCTAGTGCAGATGCTTTTCGTTCAAGAATTCAATTATATTATAATACAGCAGTATCAAAAGGTTTAAATACAGTTATCGTACAAGTCCGTCCACATGGCGATTCTATGTATCCATCTCAATATTATCCATGGTCTAAACATGCAAGTGGAACAGTAGGCGCTAAAGTTGATTATGATCCGTTAGCAATTATGGTAGAAGAAGCACATAATCGAAGTTTAGAAATTCATGCTTGGATTAACCCTTATCGAACCATGAATGATGCTGAATTTGCTTTGGTAGATAACAGCTTTCCAACAAAGGCATGGTATTCCAGCGAAAAAAGAGATCAATACATGATTAAAAGCAATGATGGCCGATGGTGGTTAAAACCGGGCAATAAAGAAGTACAACAGCTTATTATAAACGGCTCTAATGAAATGGTAAAGAATTATAAGATTGATGGCGTACATATTGATGACTATTTCTATAACGATAGTCCGTCTGCTTATGGTGATACAGCCGCTCAAGCGAAAGCAAATACTACTGCTATGGTAAAAGGGTTATACGATGGCATGAAGTCAATTAACCCTAAAGCAAGATTTGGTGTGAGCCCTGCTGGAGCGTTCCGTGCTGCAAATAAACTTCCAAGTTCAGATATGGGTAATTTATCTACCGATTTAGCAAAATGGTGTTCTCAACCTGGATATATTGATTACGTTATGCCACAAATTTATTGGGACTATAATCATTCTGTTCAGCCATATACCATGACATTAAATAAATGGGAAAATTTTGTGACTTGCGATAGTGTTGCATTATATATTGGATTAGCACCTTATCGTTTGTCAAACGATGTAATTAACCAACAAATAAAAGATGCTATGGCTAGCAATCGAGCAAGTGGTTATTGCTTGTTCCGCTATGATCATATTCTGGGATTATAAAAACTAAAGGTTGTATATTGTTAGATAGGAGAGAAAGTTTTGCCTTATATGAAAAAACAAAAAAAGTTCTTTCGAAAAGATAAAAATAAATCTCAAAAAAAGTCGAAAGAACAAGAAACAGCTAAAATTGAGGATTCAACGGATAGCAATCCAATAAAGAAACCAGTTAAGAAAATGACAAAAAATAAGAAAATTGCAATGATTATCGGTATCATAATTACCGCTGTACTGATTATTTTAAGCGTCGTCTTGGGTATATTCTTAGTTCAAAAAGAAAATAAAGCAAAGCAAGCTGTCGTAATGCAGCAAGCTCGCATTAAAGTTCCTGAGGGCTATTTTAAAAAAGTCAGCGTTGACTATACTTTCTTAAAGAAAATGAAAGCACTTAAGCTTACGCCTAAAACAGATCTTTATGCTGATATCAACGCAACACAAGCACAATTGGAATCCGAAGTTGATGCGATATTGAAAGATATGAAAACCTTGGATTTCAATACAATTATCATTGATACGAAATATGATGATAAGGTAATATTTAAGAATGAGTTAGTGGAATCAACACCTGTTGATTTGCTTTCTATCTTGATTGAAAAAGCAAAAGCACAAAACATCAGTGTTCAGGCTATTTATAATGTAACAGGCTTAAAAACTACTGCGGGCTCAAAACTAGACAGTCACTTACCATATGAGAATAAAGAAATGATATTTGATGTTGCAACTCATCTTGCAAAGACATATCCATTGGATTCTATTTTAATCGATAGCTATTATTCCAAAAAGGATACAAACTCTTATCATGAATTTATGCGCTATGGTGGAATAGGAAATTACGATCAATGGCTATTAGATAATGCATTAGCAACAATTGATGGCGTCTCTCAAGCAATTAAAGCAATACAAAATAAAATGGCTGTTGGATTGGTCGTAGATAGTGTATGGGCGAATAAAGCCGACAACGAAAAGGGCTTAAATACGAAAGCAGAATTTACTGCTTTAAAAAGCGGCTTTGCTGATACAAAAGCAATCTTAGAAAGTAAATGTATTGATTATATCAACATAAAAGCCACAACTTCAATTGAGGATCCGAATGTATCATACACCAATGTTGTTACGTGGTGGAATGAGCTTTGTAAGCAAACACAAAATCCTTTTTATGTTACCCATAGTGGAGAAAAAGCTAATCAAAATCTTCCAGGATGGAACGGCTATGGTCAGCTTGCAAAGCAAGTATCGGCTGCCACAAAGCTAAACCCACAATATTATGGAAGTGCATTTACTGGTTATAAGAGCCTTATGGCTAATATGGAAACCAGTACACAAGATTTATTAAAATATTATAAAGACGAGTATTCTGAAAATGATTTATTTCAAAACTTAACGCTATCACTTCCGAAAAAAACTCAGTTTGTAACGTATGAAGAAGCAGTGCAATTTAGAGGCAAGTTTGATCCAAACCATGATGTTATTTTAAATGGCGAAAAAGTTAAGCCGTCCGAAAAAGGTGGATTCAGCGTTTGGGTTAATTTGGAGGTTGGCGTGAATAAAATTGTGATGGAGCATAAAGGTGAAAAGCAAACCTTTACGATTGAACGTCAAGTAATACCAATTAAATCAGTCAGCCCAACAAAGGCAATGAAAGTTGCCGGCGGATCTACTATTGAGATTAACGTTATGGCTTATAAAGGTGCAAAAGTAACAGCAACTTTAGGTGGAAAAACAATAACGTTAGCCGAAGGTGGTGCCGGTGAAGATAACGAAGTGGATTCCACATATAGAAACTTCCAAGGAAGTATTACTGTTGGAGCTGCTAAAAATAAAGAGCAAAATATAGGTGCAATTTCTGTAAAAGGTACTTTTAAAATGTACTCCAAAACCTTGACCGGTTCTACAATTACAATAGATAAGATTCCAGATGATGTTGATCCTGATGCAGCTACAGGAAAAGTATTGCCTCATGCAGTTGTAACACAAAGATATGCAAATACGTATCCATATCTAACAACACCAGGTTATCCACAAGCAATTCTTTATCAGTTGCCATCCGGTACACAAGATATAGTTGAAAGTGTAAACGGCGATTTTGTGAATTTGCGATCAGGTAAAACTGTGAAACGTGGAGCTGTATCTATTCAAGATATTGCTTTTGAAGGTAATAATGCAATTACAGCAATGACTGCAGGTGTAGAAGGCGGTGATACCGTTATCCGTGCAACAATGAGTTGGAAAGCACCATTCAGTATACTTCCAAATCCATATCCAACAGATCCAAGTCAAACCAAAAACTATTCATTTAGTTCAAACCAGATTATATTGTTATTTGACTATACAACCGTTATTGATAAAAATGCGATAGCCGCAGTTACTAATAATATCACATCAAGCCCGTTATTTTCTGGCGCATCCTTTGAACGTGTTTTTAATCAAAGCAGACGAATTTTCCAATATAAATTAACACTCAACTTAAGTAAAGCGGGCAGTTATTATGGATGTCATGCAACATATGAGGGAAATACGTTAGTGCTACGTTTTAATAATCCGGCTTCGGGTGGTTCATTAGCCGGAATTACAATTGCAATTGACCCTGGACATGGGGGTAATGATAATGGTACCATGGCAGGTCAAGATACTGTTGAGAAGACAGTGAATCTAATTATGGCTGAAAAGGTTAAGGCAGAATTACAAGCTTTAGGAGCAAATGTAATTATGACACGTACGGGCGACAGTAACCCAAGTTTGGATCAACGTGTGTTGACTGCTCATAATAATCAAGTAGATATGATGATTAGTTGCCACCATAATTCAGCCGGCTCTAATGCCAGCGCTAATGGAGTTGAAACTTACTTTAATGCGCCGTTTTCTCAGCCATTAGCACAACATGTTCAAGCACGATTAGGACAACATTTGTATAATAGGGGCTTTAAATGCTCCGTTCCAAACTACAACTTTGTTGTAACAAGAGAAAAGCAATTTCCTTCTATTTTAATTGAGTATGGTTATTTATCTAATCCGGAAGAAGAGCAAAAAATTCTGGATCCAACCCATCAAGACAATATGGCAAAAGCAACAGCACAAGGTGTATTGGATTACTATAACGCATTACGTTAATTGAGAAAATCATACAGTGTGAAAGCGCTGTATGATTTCTTATCATTAATTTTAGAAACCGCATTTGAAAAGAGGATAACAATTGAAAACTACTGAAAAAAACAAAACCAAAAGCCAAAAACCAATGAAGATTATTGATGCTCATGCACATATTTTTCCCGAAAAGATTGCTGAAAAAGCAGTTGCTTCTATTGGCGATTTTTATGACATTCCAATGCGAGGAAACGGAACAAGTGAAATGCTTTTAAAAAGTGGCGAAACCATTGGCGTGGAAAAATATTTAGTATGTTCCACAGCAACAAAACCCCAGCAAGTCATTCCGATTAACGATTTTATTTACGATGAATGTCAAAAGCATGATGAATTTGTTGGCTTTGCAACGCTTCATCCATTTATGGAGAACATAGAGCAAGAAATTGAACGAATTTTATCGCTAGGGTTTAAAGGAATTAAACTTCATCCCGATTTTCAGTTGTTTCATATAGATGATGAAAAAGCAATGAAAATGTACAAACGTGTTGAAGGAAAGTTAATGATATTATTTCATACTGGGGATGACCGTTATGATTATTCTCGTCCGACTAGGTTAGCAAGAGTATGTGATAAATTTCCAGATTTAAAATGCATTGCTGCCCATTTTGGTGGCTACCAAAATTGGGATGAGGCTTACGAAGCATATGATAGTCAAAATATTTATATGGATACTTCAAGCTCATTGTTTCAATTGAATCCTGAACATGCTTTAAAAATGATTGATAAATTTGGAGTAAATCAATTTTTCTTTGGAACAGATTTCCCAATGTGGTCACATAAGCAAGAGCTAGACCGATTATTCAACTTAAATTTAAGCGATGAAGATTTACAATCTATTTTATATTGGAATTTTTATAATACAGTATTGAATGATAATAGATAAAAATGTGCAAAGTAATTAGGTAATTTCTTTAACATATCTTAAAGAAAAGATTGAAAAAACTTTAACAATAAGGTATAATAATCATTAGTGTTATGATATTTTATTATAATGTAAAGGAGAGAAAAAATATGGAATTAGTTGACTGGGGATTTTCAAATGCAGTAGTAATAACTGGACTAGTTGTTGTTTTTGCTATTCTAATTTTACTAGTTATTCTATGTGTTATGATGGGTAAAGTATTTCAATCAGTGAATAATGCTAAAAAAGGTAATTCACAAAATAATTCTTCTGTGGCAAGCGTGAGCTCACAAGGAAGCGTTAGTATAATTGATGATGGCATCGGAGATGATGTGGTTGCTGCAATTACTGCTGCAATAGCTGTAATGATGTCTTCTGAAGGTAATGCAAGACCTTTTGCAGTTAGAAGTGTTAAACGTGCAAGAGAGCTAAGACC
The DNA here is from genome assembly GCF_030908625.1 of Paludicola sp. MB14-C6. GTDB lineage: Bacteria > Bacillota > Clostridia > Oscillospirales > Ruminococcaceae > Paludihabitans. The sequence continues at coordinate 2,011,763 of NZ_CP133133.1, forward strand.
AGCGTGGAATGCTGCAGGTATTAGCGAAAATACACGACCTTTTTAAAACAAAACAATTAAGGTATTTTGAAAATTGAAAAGAGAAAGTTCAAACTTATGATTTAATTAAATTGCTTTAAGGAGAGAAAAATGTTTGATGTTTTTTTAGAGACGATACAAGGCCTTTTGAATAGGTCGGGCATAGTTAATATGACCTGGCAACAAGGTGTTATGATCTTAATTTCAGGGCTTCTTATGTATTTAGCGATAAAAAAAGGATATGAACCACTTTTACTATTACCAATTGCGTTTGGTATGCTATTAACCAATCTACCTGTAGCAGATATATTCCATATGGAATATTTTGTTGCCAAAGAGGTTAATTATGGCGAAATACTTCACAATGGCGGATTACTGGATTTTTTATATCTCGGTGTTAAATTGGGCATTTATCCATCACTTATTTTCCTAGGAATTGGCTGTATGACAGACTTCGGTCCGCTCATTGCAAATCCCAAAAGTTTCTTACTTGGCGCTGCTGCACAAGCAGGTATTTTCGTAACTTTTATTGGTGCACTTGGAATTAGCGCTTTAATTCCTGAATCTGCACCGGAATGGCTACAAGGTCTTCGTTTTACAAACGAACAAGCTGCATCCATTGCTATTATCGGTGGTGCAGATGGACCGACAGCAATTTTAGTTGCAAAAACATTAGCGCCGGCATTATTAGGTTCTATTGCAGTTGCCGCATATTCATATATGGCGTTGGTTCCAATTATCCAACCACCAATTATGAAAGCTTTAACTACAAAAAAAGAACGTTCAGTAGTAATGAAACAGCTCCGTCCGGTTTCCAAGACAGAGAAAATTATTTTCCCAATCGTCGTTACTTTAGTCATTTGTTTGATTGTTCCGGATGCTACTCCATTAATCGGAATGTTTATGCTTGGTAATCTAATGAAAGAATCTGGTGCGGTTGATCGTTTGGTAAAAACAGCTCAAAATGAGTTAATGAATATCGTTACTATTTTCTTAGGTATTTCTGTTGGTGCAACAACAAAAGCAGAATACTTTTTAAACGTTAAAATTCTAGGCATAATTGTTTTAGGTTTATTTGCATTCTGTATTGGTACAGCTGCAGGTGTGTTATTCGGAAAGCTAATGTATGTCTTTTCTAAAGGTCAAGTTAACCCATTGATTGGTTCTGCAGGTGTTTCAGCAGTTCCAATGGCTGCAAGAGTATCCCAAAGAGTTGGTGCGGAAGCTAACCCTGTTAACTTCTTATTAATGCATGCAATGGGCCCTAACGTAGCTGGTGTTATCGGTTCTGCGGTGGCAGCTGGTGTACTATTAAGCATATTTGCATAACTTGCTTTACAAATAAAAAAGCTCTCCTTGTGGAGGGCTTTTTTTATTTATGCTTTAAAGGGTAATATGTTTTATACATCGTATCATAAAATAAGTTGATTTTTGGCGGCCAGATTGTAAAAACAATTAAGCTTATCAATGCAAGAATATACAAAGGAAATACAATCCAAAACCATTTGGTAATATCACGTTTTGTGACTAGAAGACGATAGCCTAGATAAGCGGATATTAAAGCATATAGGAATACGGAAAAGATGTCTATAAGAGCGATATTATAGCCTATTATACCCGAGTAGGTGTAATAGAAAATAATGAGCAGAGCATAAACAGAAAGCCCTGCAATTGATTTTGCTGTAAAAAACTTTTTAAAGCTAATATTAAGGCAAAAATATTCGATAATACTATAAAGAACAAATGGGACAAATACAATCTTTATATGTTGGAAAACGCTTTCGTTTGTAGCTACAAATAGGCCTACAATAAAATTGTCTCCCGATAATTCATATAAAAAATGAAACAAGAATGCACCAATTACTATTACAATGGCACCGATAATTTCAAAAAGTAAAATTCGTTTTTTGTTTTCCATATTACCATCCCCTATAATTTAGTTATATTTATTCATATGTTAGCGGGGCATTGTTTAGACATTTTAAAACAAGTAAGTGATTAAAAGCATAATACAGGCGCCTAATAGAAAATAAAGAGAAGCCTTTAAAAAAGGAATACCGATTGCGTGCTTTTTCTTTGGCTTTGGTGGTTGTAGTTTGTCCATATAGCTATGTGCTTTTTGATTCAATATTTTTTCACCTAAATGATTTTTATCGGGGTTGATAATTAGAATTGCTTTTTGTACATAATCATCTCGGGTATAATTTATTTCGACAATTTGTTTATTAACACCTTTTACTGTGTTCATAATAATCATTCCTTTGCTTATTTCAAAATGGGTTATTTATATTTTATACTAAAACCATCTGTTTTAATCAACAAAAGCAAATATATACACAATGTAGTCATAACTTTATGAATATACAGTGAAATGTATAGAAAATGCAGGTCAATTTTGCACACAAATGTTGAAAACTCTGTTGAAAACGTTGATAACTCTATGTAAAATCTGTTTAAAATTGAGGACAACTTGTGGAAAGTTGATATCTACTCTCCGTATATGCATAATGAATGTGCAAAATAGCTCATATTAATTGTGTATGTGGTTGTGTTATGTTTTCATAATGTGATATAATAAACTTAATCATAGTAATTTTGTTTTTTAAATGCTATAATCCTACTTTTAAGTAATACAGCATTAGTAAAAACACCAGTGAAAAGAATTCAATAAATTTATAAATACAGATAAGGAAACCAATATGGAACAAACAGAGAATATTCAAAATCAAGACATCATTTCAGGTAGAAATGCAGTTATCGAAGCCCTAAAATCCAATCGTAATATCGATGCAATCTATATGACGAATGGTGAGACACAAGGCAGCATCAACAAAATTAAAGCAATGGCTCGTGAAAAAGGAATTGTTGTGAAATTCACTACAAATCAAAAATTGGATTTGATGAGTGAAGGAACAACACATCAAGGTGTAGTTGCTGTTTGTCCATGTGCTGACTACGCTACTGTTGAAGATATTTTAAGAATATCTGAGCAAAAAGGAACTTCTCCGTTTATTATTATTGCAGATGAAATCGAAGATCCACACAATTTAGGTGCGTTAATTCGTACAGCAGAAGCATGTGGTGCAGACGGCATTATTATTCCAAAGCGAAGAAGTGCATCCTTGTCAGCAACAGTTTATAAAACGAGTGCAGGTGCTGCTAGCGTTTTACCTGTTGCAAAAGTATCAAATTTGGTATCTTGCATTAAAGACCTTAAGAAGCAAAATATATGGGTATATGGTGCTGATATAGGTGGACAACTATGGTGCGAGCATAAATATAACGGCGGTGTGGCAATTGTTATTGGTTCCGAAGGAAACGGATTAGGCAGATTGGTAAAAGAAGAATGCGACTTTATCACCACATTACCAATGTACGGAAACATTAACTCATTAAATGCATCTGTAGCAGGTGGAATTTTAATGTATGAAGTGGCAAGACAACGTTTAGGAAAATAACTTATATTCATACGTCTTTGTGATGATTGAAATGGGGGACAAAAATGGATGACAAAAATATTTCAGTTGAAGAGATTTTGCAAGAGTTGCAACTTAAAAAAGCTAAAAATGAAAAATCGAAACCACAAAGCGACCTCAATCATGTAAATGAAATCATTGAGCAAATTATTACAGAAAAAAAGAATGAACAGATTAAAAAAGAAAATATAACGCTAAGTGATGAAGAAAAACGAAGCCTAGAAAAAGAGATCAAAGCACAAACACGCTCAATAAGCCAGTTGTATGAGCAAATGGAGAAAGATAATACTCGCCAATTAAAAAAGCAACAGCGAGAGGAACGTGCAGTTGAAAAGTTATTGCGTATTGAGCCAACTGAAAAGAAAGAAACGGAATTATTAAAAAACCAAGATACTCAGTCTTTAAAAGTGACTTCTGTTCAATCTAATCAAAAGGTAAAAGTAGAAACATCTTCATTTCAAAAGCTCAATTCAGAAGAAAAGCAAGATAAGCTAGAAGAGCTGAAACAAACTGCAAATAATGATCATATTAAGCGTGAGATGCAAAATATTACATCGCATTTTGGGCGTTTCAAGATGGATGACAAGCATGTTGAAGACAGTTATGGCAAGCTTGAGATGAACGAAAAAAATTATAAAGAGTATAAGAAAAACAGAACTAAAAAAATCGAAAAGTTTGTTTTACAAGAGGAAACGCCGGAGAAATCTCTTAATAAAGAAGATGTAATTGCTCCAAAACCGATTACTACTCAATTGCAGACGGAGGAGAAAGTAAAACCGATCCCTATACTCGAAGAAAAGGATGCTGTTTTGCAAAACAATCCGATTGAAGAAGAAATAGAAAGCCAAGATGAGGTAATGGAAACGGTTATTCATAAAGGAAAGCAACCATTACCCCCAATTTTGAATGAATCAGATGAAGATGAGGAGTTAGAATACACCAATGCTTCTCAAAATGAAGAAATTACGCAGTATCTTTCTAAGCTAACAAAAACATTGTTCTTTCGTGTAAGCAGTTTTAGCGTTCTTTCTTTGATTGCACTTGTTTTATGCTTTTTCCAAGTATCAGGTACGCAGTTTACAGCGTTTCATATGATTACAATATCACCGAGTATCTATGTAATGGCAAATATAATATTATTGGCGATTGCTATGTGCTTGGCGTTTGATGTGCTGATATCGGCTATTCAATCAATGCTGAATAGAGAACCGGTTACAGATATGTTATATAGCGTTACAACCGTAGTATGCCTTGCTGCGAATATGCTTTTGCTGTTTAATACAAGTGAAGCACTTACCAAAGGCGTTCAATTGTTTACGCCAATACTCATTATTACGTTTTTGTTCTTATACATATCTAAATACATGGAAGTCAAAATGATAACACATAATTTTGATTTTATTAAGAATGTTGATAATGAAGAACGATATGGTATCACAATGGTGGATGATTTTGCAGCTAAAGTAGATATGACTAAGGGAGTTATTGATGAAGAACCATTCTTAGCTAAGACGGTTAAGACTAAATTCTTCAGCCACTTTCTTTTCCACGTGAATCAGCCTGATGCAAGCGATAAAGCTAACTCTAAAATAGTATTATATGCTTTAATTACGTCAATCATTTCAGGTGGACTCGCATTCCTATTATCAAACAAAAATATTTATGTTGCTATGACTATGGCAAGTGGTGTGATGGTGATTGCAACTTCTTTTGTAGCTACATTTTTCTCTGTTTTCCCAATTTATGATACAAAAGCAGTTTTATCTCATTTTAAAGCGATGATTCCAAATCAAGACGCATTCGATGAATATAGCGAAGTAAACTCTATCTTGCTGGATGCATATGATTTATTCCCGAAAGATACTGTAATCCTGCATGGTATTAAAACTTTTTCAGGAAAACGAATTGATGAGGCAATTGTAAATGCAGCCAGTGTTCTTTGTGAAAGCAGAAGCATTTTAGCTAATGTATTTTTAACGATTATTGCAGATAATAAGTCGTTGCTGAAACCCGTAGATTCTATTAAATATGAAGATTTAATGGGTATTTCTGCTTGGGTGGACAATAGGCGAGTGATCATTGGAAATCGTGAACTTATGATTCAACATTCTATTGCAGTTCCAAGTAAAAACTATGAGCTAAAGTATCAAGAGCAATCTCAAGAAATTGTATATGTAGCAACAGAGGGAGAATTGTCTGCTGCATTCATTATTGAGCTGAAAGCAGAACAAGAAATAGTTAATATGTTGCAGGTTTTAGAGCGAAACGGAATTGCAGCTATTGTGAAATCAGTTGATTCTTGCTTAACGCCAACTGTCATTTCACAGCTGTTTGATATTGGACAAGATTTCATTAAGATACTGCCTTCAAGATTACATAATACATATTATAAACAGGTAGAATCCAAAGAAAAAATGGATGCAGTTCTTGGAACAAACGGAACAATCGAGAGCTATATTATTTCAACTGTTACAACGAAAAAGCTTTCTCATTGCATGAAAACCGGATTGCTTTTTCATATTATTTGTATTGTTTTGGGAGTACTCGGTTTTTTCGCATTGTTCTTGACAGGACATTTAAATCTTTGTACGAATTTAGCAGTCTTACTATACTTAAGTGCATTCTTTCTTATTTACCTATTCAATCAAAAAAGTATACGTTTATAAAAGAAATAGCAAGGAATATTTCCTTGCTATTTGTTTTATAGGCTTGCAATTTGGTATTGGTAGGGTATAATGAAACTAAGAATAAATGTTATTTTATAGGAGTGTTATATGAAATATATTGGGGTTATGAAAAGAGTAAGTATTTCTTTTATATTGATAGCAGTGTTATTCAGTTTAACGGCTTGCCAAAAGCAAAAGTACATACCGCCCAATGCACAAAAATATCAATATAACTACTACCCAGGAACGGATTGGGGAATGACCGAGCAAGAAGTGATAAAATCACTTGGGATTAAGCAAAAGGAAATAAACCGTGAAAGTGAAGATTTAGAAAATAGTGTAAATTACTCTGCGTTCGAGATAAAAAAGAAAGTGTATGGTTATCCAGCAATGATTCGATTCAGTTTTCATAACCTCGTAACTGAATCGAACAAGCCAATTGGTTTAACATCGGTTTCAATTGTATTTAAAGATAAGTATGATATGAAGCAAATAAACGCTTTTCTAAAGGCGGATTTAACTTCTCAAGGTGATTTTCTTTGTCAATCATCTATAGAAGAAGCACAGCATGATGATTTTTCAGCCCACTATGAGGCTAAGTTTACATTATCAAAATTGAGAGAATCTTCGGGATATGAAAATTTTAAAATAAAAGAGTATGGAAAGGATTTAATTGTTATAAAGCAAGGTGGACCTATATCAACAGTTGATTTGGGAAAAGATATAGAAGACGAAAATGGAACTAAACCGAATGGATGCTACATCACATATGAAGGTTTAATGGCAGCTATACTTAATAATATAGAATAAATAAAAGGTTGGTGTAGAGTATGAAATATGTAAAGAATTTAGGCGTTATATTATTATCAATCGCATTACTGTTATCAACAACAGCTTGCCAAAAACAAAAGGTCGTACCATCAAATGCACAAAAATATCAATATAACTACTACCCAGCAACGGATTGGGGTATGACAAGAGAGAATTGTTTAAAAGCATTGCATTTAAAGGAAACGGATGTTACAGATGGAGTTCTCCCAGAGATAAAAGAAAAAGATATAGCTGGGTTTTCTATTAAAAAACAAGTCTTTGGCTATCCGGCAACAATTTATTTTTGTTTTTATTCCAAAAAGGTATCCCAAACAAAAGAAATGGGATTAGCAGATATTTATGTAGTCTATGAGGGCCAATTTGATGCAGTAAAAATTACGAATGAATTAGTGAAAGGATTAGAAAAGCAAAAGATACCTTTTGTTAATTACAATCCAGAATTAAAAGACGCATCCAGTGCAATCTTTCGGGAATATTCAAGCAAAGAAACATTGCAAAGTTTAAATGATGTTGCACTGAAAGAAAAGGCAAAGAAAGCATTTTCACTGGCTTATAACGGTGCAGATGTTTCAAAGTATGAATCAAAACCACTATCACTTGTAAACATAAAATATCCAATTGAAGGAAAGTGTAGTATTTATTTTGCGGGTTATGTCCCTGCAATACTCAATAATATAGAATAAACCAATAGGAGCAGATTGCAAATTTGCTCCTATTTTTATAGAAAAATTTTAATTAAAATAGAAGTCATAGCTGCTTGAAAAAGAGAAAGAAAAGAATAACTTTTTTGATTCAATTTTTTGTAAATTAGATTGCAATGAATGTATACATATGCTATAATTCAAAGTAACAGGTGAATATTTATATCTAAAATATACAAAAATTCGCCAAACTTTTTGCAATATATGTAAAAAGATAAGATAATGGTATACTTATCCCGCATATAAGTATCCATAAAATTTCATTTCGTGCGGAGAAAAGGTGATTCTAATGAAACAGTATAGTGCAAACAAAATTAAAAATGTCGCAATCGTTGGACACGGTGGTGCAGGAAAGACTTCCTTAGCAGAAGCACTTTTATTTCTGACCAATGCCAGTGATAGATTGGGAACAATTGCAGACGGAAATACCGTATGTGATTTTGACGCAGAGGAAATTAAAAGAAAAGCAACTATATCTTTGAGTTTAGCTCCTTTTGAATATCAAGATGTTAAAGTAAACCTTCTCGACACTCCGGGATTATTTGATTTTACTTCAGGACTTTATGAAGGTGTGCGTGCGTCTGATAGCGTTATTATAACAGTTTCAGGAAAATCAGGAGTTACCGTTGGTACAAAAAAGACTTTTAAACTTGCTAAGAAAAGCGGAAAATCTTCTTTAATCTTTGTTAGTAAAATGGACAGAGACAGCGCTGATTTTTATAAAATATTAGAGCAGTTAAAATCTGTATTTGGACCATCTGTATGTCCTCTCGTAGTACCTTTTGGCAGTGATAAGAAAATTGAAGGCTATGTGAGCTTAATCGAAATGAAAGCATATACTTATGAAAATGGAAAAGCAAAAGAAATCCCAATGCCAAACACAGAGCATAGAATAGATGGGTTAATAACTGCAATTAGTGAGGCTGTAGCGGAAACGGATGAAGCCTTATTTGAAAAATATTTTTCTGGCGAACAATTTACAAAAGAAGAGCTCTTAAAAGGAATTCATGATGGTATTAAAAGTGGAACGATTACTCCTGTTTTTTGCGGTTCTGCCGTTACATTAGAAGCAATGGATTTACTTTTAAAAGCAATAGTAAATTTACTTCCGTCTGCTAATGAAGTGTGTGCTGAAAAGCCAATAGAGGGAAGCTATGAAATTGACGAAACAAAGCCGTTGGCTGCCTATATTTTCAAGACAGTTGCTGACCCATTTGTCGGAAAGCTATCCTTTGTGAAGGTACTGCAAGGAAAATTATCTTCAGGCATAGAAGTTAATAATATGACAACGGGTGAAAGTGAAAAGATTGGTAAGCTTGTGTTTTTACGTGGTAAAAAGCAAGAAGATGCTCCGGTAATCGTAGCAGGTGATATTGGTGCGATTACAAAACTAGAGGCAAATACAGGTGATACCCTTTGCTTTGGAACACAAGTAATAATGGATAAAATTAAATATTCCGAACCATGTTATTCAATGGCTGTAATTCCTACCGCAAAAGGTGACGAGAGCAAAATTTCTCAAGCAATTGCAAGGCTGTTAGAAGAAGATCCTTCTTTGTCTTTTACCAATAATGTTGAAACACATCAACAAGTATTATCTGGTTTAGGTGAACAACATTTGGATGTTGTTGTTGCAAAAATGAAAACCAAATTTGGCGTTTCTGTTGCTCTTGATCCACCAATTGTGGCATATAGAGAAACCATTTTGAAAAAAGTTCGAGTACAAGGTAGACATAAAAAGCAATCTGGTGGCCACGGTCAATACGGCGATGTATGGATTGAATTTGAGCCATGTGATAGTGACGGATTAGTATTCGATCAAAAGGTTGTCGGTGGAGCAGTTCCAAAATCATATTTTCCGGCAGTTGAAAAAGGCTTGCGTGAATGTATTAATAAAGGTGTTCTAGCGGGATATCCTGTAGTAGGCTTAAAAGCTACTTTAGTAGATGGATCATACCATCCGGTAGATTCTTCTGAAATGTCCTTTAAGATGGCAGCTACCATTGCTTATAAGAATGGTTTACAGCAAGCAGCTCCAATACTCTTAGAGCCAATTGGAAAGCTGTCTGTTATCGTTCCTGATGCCAATACAGGCGATATGATGGGCGAGTTGAATAAGCGTCGTGGCCGTGTGCTTGGTATGAATCCAAACGAAGAAGGCACATCAATCATTGAAGCGGAAGTCCCAATGAGTGAAATGCATGATTTTGCAACGTTGGTTCGTCAACAAACGCAAGGCAGTGGAACATTTAGCTTTGAATTTGAACGATATGACCAATTACCGAATCAGCTAGTAGCTGTTGTTATTGAAAAAGCAAAAGCATTGTTTAGTGAAGAAGAATAATAACATTCTATCATAATGAAACAAAGTAGACATGATTTTTATCATGTCTGCTTTGTTGATTATATCATCTTATTTTCGTCTAAAAAATCCAACAATAACGGGAGCAATTAGACTATATAGGATAGGAACCATTACTTGACTAAAAGTTAATGGGACTGTTGAAAAAATTACTTGCAAAGTCGGAATATATAAAACAACAATTAACGTAATCATTGAGAGCATTGCTGCTAAGATTAATTTTATATTATCAAAAAATGGAATTTCGAATAAGCTTTTCGTTTCACTCTTACATTCAAATACATGAATTAACTGTGCAAAGATTAAGGCAAATAAAGCACCGCTTCGAGCAACGTCTACACTCCTACTCATTTTAAATAGTGTTACAAATGTTGCAAGTGTTGCTAACCCAATGAGAATACCACGAAAGATAATCTTGGTTGCCAAACCGTTGGAGAAAACACTTTCATCTGGTCTTCTTGGAGGAACAAACATGGCACGTTTATCAGATGGCTCTAGCCCTAATGCAATTGCAGGCAGTCCGTCAGTTACGAGATTAACCAATAGAATTTGTAATGGGAATAGGATAACAGGCATACCCATGAGCATTCCCAAAAACATGGTAATAACCTCACCAATATTACAAGCGAGTAAGTAACGAATAAACTTGCGAATATTATTGTAAATGCTTCTACCTTCATCAACAGCATTTACTAAAGTTGCAAAGTTATCATCAAGCAAAATAATTTCGGAAGCTTCTCTGGTTACGTCGGTTCCGTTCATACCCATACTTACACCGATATCTGCTTCTTTTATTGCTGGCGCATCGTTTACACCATCACCGGTCATAGCTACGATATGCCCATGCCGTTTTAACGCTCTTACAATCATAAGCTTGTGGTTAGGGCTTACTCTTGCAAAAACCGTTACCTTGTTAACTATTTCGCTTAACTCATCAGCTGTCATTCGGTCAAGCTCATTTCCCGTAAGAACCATATCACCTTTATGATAAATACCAATTTCTTTTGCAATAGCAACAGCAGTTTTTTTATGATCTCCGGTAATCATTACTGTTCGAATACCGGCTTTATAACAATTTAACACTGCACCTTTTACTTCTTTTCTCGGAGGATCAATCATGCCGATTAGCCCGATAAAAGTCAGCCCTTCTTCGGTTTTCGGATCAGTAAGTGGTGTAACTTTCTTATAGGCTATGCAAATTACACGAAGCGCAGAATCAGCCATTTTATTGTTTTGATCTTCAATGTTACGTTTATCAGTTGCTAACATCGGGAATTCTTGTGTACCTTGTCTATAGGTTGTGCAACGGTCTAACAGAATATCAAATCCGCCTTTTACAAACATATATTTTTGGCGATTTTCATCTTCAACAACAACGCTCATGCGTTTTCTTGTACTGTCAAATGGCTGCTCATCTAAACGAGTATGGCTTTCTTCTAATTTCTCTCTTGTAAAGTCATATTCCTTTGCAAGATTTAATAAGCAGATTTCAGTATGGTCACCAAAAGCTTCATTATCATCCGATATGACAGCATTGTTGCAAAGCGTAATGGCTTTTAATAAAAGTTGATTGGTTGAATTGGATAGTGCCAGTTTTTCAGCGCTTATATAACCATCGCAAGTATATATGCGTGTTGCAGTCATTTTATTTTGCGTAAGTGTACCTGTTTTATCGGAACAAATTACTGTTGCACAGCCAAGAGTTTCAACCGCATGAAGTCGGCGAACTAGTGCATTTCGCTTTACCATCCTGCTAACAGAAAGTGCGAGTGAGATTGTAACAATAGCCGCTAAGCCTTCCGGAACAGCTGCAACTGCTAGGGATACACCTGTAATCAGCATATCAAATAAGAGTTCACCACGCAAAAAGCCAGTTAGTGTTACAACAGCACAAATGAGTAAACAACCAACTGCAATATATTTAGAAAGTACTTCTAAGCGCTTTTGTAATGGGGTTTGTTCATCTTCTATTTCTTCAAGCATAGAAGCAATACCGCCCATTTTGGTATCCATGCCAACCGCCGTTACTCGATAATTACAATGTCCTTTTGTGACAACGCATCCCATGAAAACCATACATTGCTCATTATATAGAGTAGGGTCCTCAAAAATGACGTGCGTTTTTTTCACAGGAACAGATTCACCCGTAAGCATTGCTTCATCACATTCCAATGAAGTGGAATGTAGTAAAACACCATCCGCAGGAATTTTATCTCCTGCTTCTAACATAACAACATCACCGCAAACAATTTCACTAGATGGAATTTGTATAATGACACCATCACGAAATACTTTAGCCATAGGCGATGCCATATTTTTTAATGCTTCTAATGTTTTTTCTGTTCGATATTCTTGAATAAAGCCAAGAAAGCCGTTCATTAAAACGATTACCGCAATCGCAATTGCTTCTACGTATTCACCCATAATAATCGAAACAAAGGTACAAATAAGTAGAATAATCGTCATGATATCTTTATATTGTCCTAAAAATATTTTAAGAGGGCTAACTTTTTTCTTATGTAACAATTCGTTTTTACCATTTTTAATCAGCAATTGCTCTGCTTCAGCAGTTGTTAGCCCCAATACGGTTTTATAATGTGTGTCAATGATTGGCTTGCCTTTATGTTGTATTATGGCTTTGCTTTTAAGATTTGACTCTGGCTTTGCCTTGACTTTTGGTTGTAGCGGTTCATTTGACAAGCTTTTGTCTAAAAAGTCTAGCATTTTCATAGCATTACTCCTTGAATCTGATGGGATACTTACATTAATAAATGCACATATCTGTATGTCCATATGTATTCAAAAGTAATAAAATTTATGACTTAAATTAAATGATCAGTGTAAATAAAAATGCATAATTAGTCGGAAACTTAACATTAAAGTAAAATCTGCAAATAAAAGATATACAATTAGTGATATTGATAGATAAATATACAATATTGTAGAATAAAAATGAAATTAGTATTGTCACAACATGAAAAATCGGCAAGGAAGATTCCTTACCGATTTTTTTCTTATAATTGAGATAAAGCAGATTCCACTTTTTTAAGTAAATCTCTAATTTTAAGTTTTTGTGGACATTTTCTTTCACAGTAGCCACAATTTATACATTCACTGGATAAAGCCCCTTTTTTATCGTCAGTGCCTTCGCAGTATGCAGTAAATTCTTTTTTTGCGAGCTCATTGAGTCCATACACATTGTGATAAGTATATGCACCAAACAGTTTTGGAATTTCAATTCCTTTAGGGCAAGGTTGGCAATAGCCGCAACCGGTACAATACAGTTCTGAAAACTTCTTGACGTTTTCGATTGCTGTAGTAAGCTCGGACCATTTTTTTTCGCTCATTGGCTCTTCTAAAGAAGCAACGGCAACATTTTTATCGACCATTTCTATGTTTTCCATACCAGATAATGCACAAGATATGTTAGGGTTTCCAAGTACAAAACGAAATGCCAATTCATAAGTTGCAATCGATTCTTTACCGGTTAGCTTTTTATACAATTCAGTTGGAGCAGCTAGACGTCCGCCACCAACAGGTCCCATTGCAAGAACACCTAAACCTTTGCTTGCAGCATACGCAATCATTTCTTCATTGGAACGGTCTATTAAATTATATTGAACCAGCATGGTCTCCAATTCAGGAGCAGTATCTATAATATGTTTGATATGGATAGGATCATCATGGAAAGAGAAAGAAATATGACGAATTTTACCCTCTGCTTTTAATTTCAAAGCTTCCTCAATTAGTCCCAATCCCATAATTTTTTCATCAAAAACTTTTCGATTGATTGCCCAAAAATGGTAAAAATCAATATAATCTGTATCAAGCTTGGCAAGGCTTTTTTCAAGCATTTTTCGATAGTCTTCTTTTACTTTAACATTTTCAAGTGGACATTTTGTAGAAATTAGCACCTTATCACGAATTGGCTTTAATGCTTTGCCAACTGCAATCTCGGAATTTTCATGGCAGTAGTAGTATGCTGTATCAAAGTAATTTACGCCAAGATCATATGCATGACGAAGCATTTCAGTAGATTTGTCATAATCAACAGTCCAAACGCCATTCTCTTCGATTTCAGGTAAACGCATACATCCAAAGCCTAATGCCGAAATGTTCTCACCGGTGTTCCCAAATTTACGATAAATCATAGTTGTATCCCCTTTATCTATATTTGTTTTTATTATAACAAGAAGGTGAGAGTTTGGCAAATAGAATTATAAGGATTGAAAATAATGTAAAATCATGTTAGAATAAAAGAAAGTAATTTAATCGTATTGTGAGGTTTTGAAATGATTTTATATCACGGAAGTAACATAGCAAACATTAAAACATTAGAACCAAAACTTGCGGATCATGATAGACTTTATATTTATTTAACTACGAAACAAATTATTTCAGCCTTTTATACCGTTAATGCAGTTGAACGCCCATACTATTGGTTTCCCTATGGATTTGATAAAGATGGGAATATCCAATATCACGAATTATATCCCAATGCTTTAAAAGAAGTATCACAAGGAAGAAAAGGATATATTTATACTGTTGATGTCGATGAAGATAAGGTAATGCCTTTTAAGAATATTCCAACAGCGAGATTAGGCACTACCCAAATGAAACCCATCGATTGCTTAGTAATTGAAGACTGCTATAATTGGTTAATGAAGCAAGAAGAAAAGGGAATATTTCAGTTATGCCGATATGAGAATAAATCAAAACAAGAGTTAGAGAATTGGTTTCAAGGACTGCTGGCATATATAACTGAAAAGAATATGATAGAGACTCCTAACTGTTCTTATGCTAAATTTGTACAAACAAAGTTTCCCCAAGTGTGGGCAAATTATGAAAAGAAGCGTTTAAAATGACTACTCTACACAAGAAACCATTGGTGGTGAAAATATGGATTTGCCAAAGCGAAAGCAAATTAAGATTAGAGGGATATGATTATTTGAATAATTGTGTATTACATTACTATATGTACATATAATCGTGAGTAGTTGTTGGGCAAAGAAATTATTATGAGCATATTATCCGAAATGAACAAGATTGCAAAGGAAAAACTCGTTACACTGGGAAGTGAATCAGATTTATTATTCTTATTAATAAAATCACAAAAATATTATTATATCAATTAGATAAAGCCGCCCTTGAAACAATCGTTTCAAGGGCGGCTTTATCTAATTGATATTAAACGTGTTTTGCGAAAGCAGTGAATGCTTTATAAGTGGAGTAAACGTCGATTTTAGATGTCATTTCGAATGGAGCATGCATAGATAATACAGGAACACCGATATCAATAACATCAACGTTTAAGTTTGCAACGTAAGCCGCAACAGTTCCGCCACCGCCTTGGTCAACTTTACCTAATTCACCATGTTGCCATAGAACGCCTTCTTTTGTAAGCATTCTGTTCACTTCGCCAACAAATTCAGCAGAAGCATCAGAAGTACCAGATTTACCTCTAGCACCAGTGTATTTTGTTACAACAACACCATAGTTTACATAAGCTACGTTTTTCTTTTCAGTAACTTCTGGGAATGTTGGGTCAAATGCAGCGTTAACATCAGCAGATAGACATTTTGAATGGGATAAAACAGTTCTGCCTTCAATGCCGAATGGCTTTGCTAAATCAGCAATAAAGTATTTTAAGTAAGAAGAGTTTAGACCTGTGTTACCGTCACTACCAACTTCTTCTTTGTCAGCTAGAATTGTAACAAGAGTACGTTTCACGTCTTTTGCTTCTAAAGTAGCTGTGAAAGATGTGTAAGCACAAACACGGTCATCTTGACCATAAGCACCAACTAAGCTGCGGTCAAAACCGATATCTTTTGCTTTGAAAGCTGGAACTAATTCTAATTCAGCAGATAAGAAATCGCTTTCAACGATATCGTATTTTTCAAAAATAGCTTTCATGATGTTTAGTTTTACTTTTTCACTTGCAGCATCATCTTTAAATGGTCTTGAACCAACAACAACGTTTAGCTCTTCACCTTTAATAGCTTCTGCAACAGTGCGTTTCATTTGATCTTGTGCTAAGTGAGGAAGTAAATCAGTAATACAGAAAACAGGATCTGTTTCGTCTTCACCTATGCAAATGGTAACTGGTGTACCATCGGCTTTAATTACAACACCATGTAATGATAAAGGCATTGCTGTCCATTGATATTTTTTAATACCGCCGTAGTAATGGGTTTTAAAGTAAGCAATTTCAGCTTCTTCGTATAGTGGTCTGCATTTTAAGTCAATTCTAGGAGAATCAATATGAGAAGCCATAATGTTTACACCTTTTTCAATTGGCTCTGTTCCATAGATAGCAAGAATTAAAGCTTTGCCACGGTTATTGTAATAAACTTTGTCACCGGCAGCATATTTTTTGTTCAATTCAAATTCAACGAAGCCATGTTTTTTTGCAGCTTCTAAAGCGTTGATAACAACTTCACGCTCTGTTTTTCCATCGTCAAGGAATTTTTTGTAGCCTTCACAATAAGCATCAACTTTTTTTAGCTCTTCATCACTAAAAATAATGCCACCGTTTTTTCTGTTAATCAAAAGCTCGTCTTGAAGTTTTTGACCAATGCTTTTTTCGTTTTCCATAACTTATTCTCCTTTATTTTCATAGATTGATTTATATTTATAATAACTTTTCATAACCTTATGCACATAATGGTCGGTATCGCTGATAGGAATTTTATCTAACGTTTTACCGTTGCTTGAATATTTCGAATCCTTTAACCAATTATTTACCGCACCTCGTCCAGCGTGATATGCTGCAATGGCTGCTTCGTAATCTTTGAATTCATCAACAAGGTAATCAAGCAAGAACGCACCATATTTTATGTTTTTGTCTGGTTCAAACATATCATCATATGATGTTTCTTTATCTTTCAGCTTAGTATTTACCCATTGATACGTATCATTCATTACTTGCATGAGACCTCTTGCACCAACGTTGGAAACCGCATCTTTTTTGAAATCACTTTCCGTTTTGATAACAGCGTAAATGAGATAGGGATCCAAATCATATTGCTTCGCATAGGTGGTTACAATGTCACTATAATCTGTTTTATAGACTAGTTTTAAAAAATGTCTTTGGCTGTATTGAATACCAACCCATCCTAAGATTACAAGTGTAATTAGAATAAGTACAATAATAATAGGTTTCCATTTGAGTTTAATTACCATTGCAACGCTCCTTTATTTGATTTGCTATGGTGTTTAATTTTGTAATCAAATCTACCGTGTTTCCATTATTATAAACAATATAGTCGGAGTGTTGAATAAAATATTCGTCGCTATGTTGCGAGTTAATTCGTAATAGCGCATTTTCTTTTGTAAGACTATCACGGCTCATGATGCGGGCAATCCGAATTTCTTGTTTTGCTAAAATCGATATAATAGTATCGCAAAGCGAATTTGCACCACTTTCAAATAGTGTAGGTGCATCGATAATAATAATTTTATAGTTTTGATTTGCCAGTTCTAAAATCTTTTGATTCAGCTTTGCTAAGATGTAGGGGAATATGGTTTCATTTAATATTTGTAGCATACCCTCATCCTTAAAAACAATGCGTGCCAGCTCTTTTCTATTTAAGGTTTGATCTTCGTTTAAAATGCTTTCGGAAAATATAGAAACCAAGTCATTTAAGCAATTGGAACCATCTGAAACCACTTCTCTTGAAAGTAAATCGCAATTGATAACGCCAAATCCAATCGAGGTAAAATAGTCACATACTGTAGTTTTTCCGGCACCGCTTTGTCCGGTTAAGCCTACGATGAAAGCATTATGTTGTCTCATAGTTGAATAACCTCAAATCCGGCAGCACGAATTAAACGATTATAGATTGCAAGTCCAATACCATTAACATCAGGCATTCTAGCATAAATACGGTCAACGCCCAAATTATCAATTGCACGTAGGCTGTTGAACAGTAGTTTTGCTTGAATAATACTATCATCTTCATCGCCAAATGTAACGCAAGGAACATCTAATTCCAATTCTTCACCGTCAAATACCATTGCACCTAAGTTTTCATCTTTATGAGCTTCGATATATTTTTTAAACTGTTCAAAGTTGCTGTCGATAATACAAACGTTTGCTCTGGGGGAATAATGTGTATGCTTCATTCCAGGAGAAGCTACTTCTTCGTCATCTGCAACTTGATGCAAAACGCCTTTGTTTACTTCTACATTAGGAACAACTTCTTTTAACATTTCAAGCGTAATTGCACCTGGGCGAAGTAAGATAACCTTGTCTTCTGCCAGTAAAACAACAGTCGATTCTAATCCAAATTCACAAGGCCCACCATCTAAAATAGCAGGTATTTTGGTATTTAAGTCATTGAATACATGGTTAGCAGTCGTCGGACTTGGGCGTCCAGATAAGTTAGCGGATGGGGCAGCAAGTGGTAGTCCTGATTCTTCAATTAGCATACAAGCCACTTTATTGGATGGGTATCGAATAGCAATTGTGCTTAAGCCCGCAGTAACTGCAAGTGGAATTTTATCGCTTTTATGAAATATCATAGTGAGTGGGCCGGGCCAAAATTTGCTTGCTAATTTATATGCTATTTGCGGAATATTTTCGACCAAATCATTGAGCATATCCATTGAATTGATATGGACAATTAGGGGATTATCTTGTGGTCGTCCTTTTGCTTTAAATATTTTTTCAACGGCATTTTCATCATACGCATTTGCAGCAAGTCCATATACTGTTTCGGTTGGCATACCAACTACTTCGCCTTTGTTTAGCAATTCAGCTGCATATGCAATGTTTTCTTCCGTTGGAATTAACACTTTTGTGTCCAAATTGTCACCTTCTTAGTCTTGATAGTCTGTAATATGGATGGGGCAAATTTCTTTGCCCCATTCTTTTTCGTATTTGTATAAATTAATCTTCGCTTGCAGCAAGTTTTAAAGCTTGATCAGCAGTGATTAAAGCATCGATGAGGTCATCAATATTTCCGTTTAGGTTATCCTCTAAGCGATATGAGGTGTAGTTGATACGGTGGTCAGTTAATCGACCTTGTGGATAGTTGTAAGTTCTAATACGTTCAGAACGGTCACCAGTACCAACTTGAGACTTTCTTTCAGCAGAAATTTTTGAATTTTGTTGTTGGATTTTTTCTTCAAGCAACTTAGAACGCAGCATTTTCATACAGTTTTCACGGTTTTGCAATTGGCTTCGCTCTGTTTGGCAAGAAACAACAACGCCGGAAGGAATGTGGGTAAGACGAACTGCAGAAGACACTTTATTTACGTTTTGTCCGCCTGCGCCGCCAGAACGGAATGCCTCCATTTGAATATCTGCCGGATTGATTTCAATATCAACTTCTTCTGCTTCCGGTAAAACTGCAACCGTTACAGTTGAAGTATGAACACGGCCTTGAGATTCAGTTTCGGGAACACGTTGTACACGATGAACGCCGCTTTCGAATTTTAATCGAGAGTATGCTCCTTCAGCATTAATAGAGAAGCTTACTTCTTTTATGCCGCCTAATTCGGTTTCGTTGATGTCGATCACTTCAACTTTCCAACCTTTTGCTTCAGCATACATAGAATACATTCTAAATAGTGAATTTGCAAATAATGCAGCCTCATCGCCACCGGCACCACCACGAATTTCAACGATAACGTTTTTATCGTCATTTGGGTCTTTCGGAAGCAGAAGGATTTTTAATTCTTCTGCTAAGATACCCATTTGCTCTTTGCTTTCGTCATATTGTTCTTGAACGATTTCTTTAAAATCCTTATCTAAACCGCCATCTTGTAACATCTCTTTTGCTTCTTCAAAAGAAGCTTTTTGCTCTTTATAGGTTATAAACTTCTCAACAACAGGAGTTAGGTTTTTATATTCTTTCATTAGTTGCTTATATTGTTGATTGTCGTTAATAATATTAGGGTCCATTAGTTTTTCGTTGATTTCATCAAAACGTTTTTGGGTTAATTCAAGTTTGTCAAACATGTAAAATATCTCCGTTCAAAATTAGAATAAATTTAAATTTTAAAAATAATAAGCGTTGCTATGTCTCTTCACGTACCACACGTTTGATATTTTTTTCAATTTTATTTCGTGGTACCATAAATTCATGATTACATTTTTCGCAACGTAATTTAAAATCCATTCCAATACGAAGGACTCTAAATTTATTTTCACCGCAGGGATGATTTTTTTTCATAATAAGCTGGTCATTTAATTGGATATCCACTATTACAAAACCTCCATGCAAATTATCATATTTCATTTATTATACCACTAAATAATAAGTATTTGCAATGTTTTTTAATGAAACTTAATCCAATAATTCTTAGTTTATATAAAGATGATATGGTTATTTCGCTAATTCTTACACGTACTAAACTAATTTTAAATGGAGAAACTAATTATGTGGATATATTGATTCGTCAAAACCAAAGGAGGAAACAAGATGAATAAAACAATTATAGCACAGTTTGATTCAATCGATATGGCAACAATAGCTGCAAGAAATGTTATGAATCGCATTAAAGGAATTATGGATGTTAAAATAGCTTATAAAAGTTCAGAGTCTTTTCATGAAGATGAAGTATTTTCCGATTTTTTTACCCCGCCAACTTTAGTGAATGGTGTATTATTTGATAATTCCTCAATTTTACCTATTAACTATAATGCAATTGGTGAAAAAGAACATGAAAGCCATGCACCAAGAGGTATTCGTGTGGAGATAAAAACAAGCAATGAAAACGTACAAAACATTAAATCTAATTTAAGAACCTACGGTGGTCATAGCATAAAGGAATTTTCATAATTTTTTTGATGGCGATGGCATAATATTTTTTTGCTCCTCATATGATGATATAGACAAAGCTATTGACGAGCTTTCAATAGCTTAAACTAAACTGATAACATTGGTTTAGTATAAAAAAGAGGAGGTTATAAAATGGAAAAATATTTACCTGAAGGATATCAAACTACCATAGGACAACAATGTTGCTTTAAAAATATGCAGCAAGTAAACGATGCATTAGCAACAGGCAAAATTTTGGAGGCAAGGGCAATTGTATGCGATAGTGAACATAATTTAATTGTGGATTTAGGATTTATGAAGGGAATTATTCCAAGAGAAGAGTGCGCAATAGGTATTAGTGAAGGAGTAACACGTGATATTGCAATTATTTCAAGAGTTAATAAACCCGTGTGTTTTAAAATAACCTCAATCAAATCGGATGTTAAGTTCAAACCATATGCTATTCTTTCAAGAAAATTAGTACAATTGGAATGTCAAGATGAGTATATTGGTAAGCTGACACCAGGAGATGTAATCAAGGGAAAAATCACACATCTAGAGCCTTTTGGCTGCTTTGTTGATATTGGTTGCGGTATTATTTCACTTTTACCTATTGACGCTATTTCAGTTTCTCGTATCTCCCATCCAAAGGATCGGTTTACAATTGGCCAAAATATTAACGTTGTTGTAAAATCTATTGCGGAAGACGGAAAGATCTGTTTATCACATAAAGAATTACTTGGTTCTTGGGAAGAAAATGCGAGCCGATTCAGTAATGGGGAAACGGTTGCAGGTATTATTCGATCTGTAGAAAGCTATGGCGTTTTTGTGGAGTTAGCACCTAATCTTGCAGGCCTTGCAGAATTGAAAGATGGTGTGCAGGTAGGTCAGCACGCCAGCGTATACATAAAAAGCTTAATTCCGGAACGAATGAAAATTAAGTTAATTATTGTTGATGCGTTTGATGCTCCATATCAAAATGAAGAATTTGAGTATTATATTACGAGTGGACATATTGAACGATTCCAATATTCGCCGGACTCAAGCCCGAAAGTAATTGAAACTATATTTGAATAACATAAGAAAGCTACTACAAAGTAAAGTTTTGTAGTAGCTTTCAGCTTGTAGAAAAAGTCTCCTAAATTCGATGATTTAGGGGACTTTTGACGCGAAAAATGGTATAATTAAATAGGGTGATTAAATGTTAGTTAAAGCTAAAAAAGACCGAACACAAGTAGAGTTTTTGTGCTTAGAAGAATTTATTCCAGCAGAACATTTGCTTAGAAAAATAGATAGTGCAGTGGATTTCTGTCATATATATGATTTCGTAGAGGATTTGTATTGTAAAGATAATGGAAGACCAAGCATAGACCCAGTAGTACTAATCAAAATGGTCTTAATACAACATTTGTATGGAATAAGTTCGTTGCGCAAATTGGTAGAAGAAGTACAAATGAACTGTGCATATCGTTGGTTTTTAGGATATTTAATGACAGAACAAATACCTCACTTTACAACAATAAGTTATGCCTTTAAACATAGATTTAACGAGAATACTATTGCATGCATTTTCAACTGGATATTGAATGAAATCAATGATATGGGATATCTTGACCCAGAGGTGGTATTTGTAGATGGAACCCATATAAAAGCAAATGCAAATATAAAAAAGGTTGTAAAGAAATCAATCCCCGTAGCAGCAAAACATTATGAGAAACAACTAATGGACGAAATCAATAAAGATAGAGAAGAACATAAAAAAAAGCCATTTGACGATACAAAGCCACCTAAAATAGAAGAAAAAATCATCAATGAATCAACCACTGACCCTGAAAGCGGTGTATTTCATAAAGGAGAGCATAAGAAATGCCTTGCGATGATTTGTATGATAAATTAAAAGAAAACCACCCCGAAATCCAAACAATAGTGGCAGATAGTGCCTACAATACTCCCTATATTGCAAAAAGACTTATAGATGATGGAAAAGATTTATTAGTACCATATCGTAGACCAATGACAAAACAAGGCTTTTTTAAGAAATATGATTTTTCATATGATGAATATTTTGACTGTGTAGTATGTCCAAACAATAAAGTTTTACACTATTCCACCACGAATAGAGAAGGATACAAAGAATTTAAAAGCAATCCAAACGACTGTAAAATCTGTGGGTTTCGTTACAAATGCACTGAAAGTAAAGAATTCCAGAAACAATACACAGTTCATGTTTGGCATGAGTACTTAGAGCAAGTTTCAGATATTCGTTATGCAATAAAATACAAAGATCTTTATGCACAGCGAAAAGAAACGATTGAGCGAGTTTTTGCTGATGCGAAAGAAAAATACGCAATGCGTTATACACCTTATCGAGGTCTTGCCCAAGTAACAAACTGGGTTAGGCTTAAATTTGCGTGCATGAACCTTAAAAAGCTGGCAATACATAAGTGGAGGGTGAACTCTCCTTTTTGTATCCTTTCCACTTTTTTCAAATTTTCAACCATATATTCAAAAGCCCGACTTTGGTTACGCCAAAATCGGGCTTTTTCTTCAGACTGAAAGCTACTACAAAGTAAAGTTTTGTAGTAGCTTTTTGGTAGGTATTTAAAATCATTTTTTTATTAGCGAAATAAAGAAATCAACAAAGCTTTCTTTATTTTCATTACATTCAGGCGTGTAAAGCTTTACCGATACACCACATTGACAACATCGATCATATACTTGTTTTGAAAAAACTTGTGCATGTAATAAATCATTTGTGTTATCTGAGTTCACACTGCAGTTAATATAAATAGGTGGCGTATTTGAGCTAATGTGGTCAATAAGGTCTAAGAAAGAACGATATTGAACAACTTGTTCGTTAAAAAAATCATTTTCACTTCGAATAGAGGAATGGTATACTAAATCTAAACTATAATTTGGGCAAAAATCAAATTGATTTTGAAATAAAATGATATCATTAGGTGAAACATTTAATAGTTTTGCCCATTTATAAAAGTCATATGTAGATTGGGTATCGTAAAGACCGGCTGCCATAATAGTTGCATCAGCCGGGAGATGAAATGTGGCTGTTTCATCTTGTGAATGATTGTTGATACCGGCAAGAAATAAGCTCGCTCCTGCACCTGCAGAACAACCATAACATCCAATTTGATTTGGGCTAATGTTGAACTCTTGTGCATTCTTTTTCAAAAAAGAAATAGCATTTGCAATATCGGATAAAATTTCATGAAGCGGTTTATGCATAATGAAAGGATAATTGATAGTGGCATAAGAAATAGTATTATTTAGACATTGTTCTTTATCTTCTTTGGGATAATCGGATTTATCACCCATAATAAATCCACCACCATGAATGTATACAATCAACGGAGTTGGTTTATCGGAATTAGCTCGAAAGAAATCGAATTTATGTCTTTCATGAGTACCGTAGCTACCGTTTATCACATCTTGAAACATGAAAAATTCCCCATTTCTTTTATTGATATGATAGAAATTATAGCCTTTTATGACTTGAAAAGCAAGAGAAATAGAAGAATTTTTATAGGATGTTTATAGGGTGCCGAATGGCACCCTTTTCAAGTTACTTTATGAATTTAAAGGTATCTTTTCATCTCCAATTTCTATATATTTTACTTTACCAGGGTCAATTATCGATTGGAATACTTCTTGTGCTTCAATGAAATAATTCGTATTTCCAAAGCCAGTTTCATCATATCGTCCTAACATATTAAGTGGAATATCCACTCCATCATACCGAATCGTTGGCTTCTCTTTTTGCTCCATGCTCCAACATGGTTTATTTAGTGATTCTAATTTAGCTTGTGTAGGAGTTGTTGCAAAATCAAATTTCACATATGCGGTAAATGGCGATAGTTCTAGACTTTGTATAATTAAATCAGTATCATTAAAAGTCACTGGTTCATTAAGAGTATAAACTTGCGTTAAATCTGTATAGTCTAGCGTAAATTCTAGTTTCCAAGGCTCACTGGATAAAGATGTTTGATTTTCAGTTAATGCTTTTGTTATTCCTTTGCCCTTTAGAATAACAGTTTGCCCAATAAGAGGAGTGTCTGAATAAATTAAATACT
Organism: Paludicola sp. MB14-C6; assembly: GCF_030908625.1. Lineage (GTDB taxonomy): Bacteria > Bacillota > Clostridia > Oscillospirales > Ruminococcaceae > Paludihabitans. The sequence continues at coordinate 2,036,671 of NZ_CP133133.1, forward strand.
CTTCTAAGTTCATATTCGCAAATTTTTCTTTTGAGAGATCTTCATTAGGACCACCACAAGAACTAGTGGGTGTGTTTTCCACTTCGTAATCAAAGGATGTCATTGCACGATTGCTAATTTTATTACCGCTTTTTAAAGAAAGTTCAATTAAAAATTCTGCTCGATGTTTATAACCAATTATTCCAACTACTTTTATAATATAATTTCCACTTGTAGTAGAAGCAATTACATTTTTAGATGCTTGCTCAATTAACTGCTCTTTATATTTGGTATTTGCATTATAACCCTTTTTAAACCAATCCACACTATTGAACACACCAGTCGCTCCAACTGTAACGCAAGAAAGTACTAGAATCGCAGCTATGAGCAAAACAAACATCCTTTTATTCAATCGTCGGATTGGTTTTATTTTATCAGTATTTAATTTCTCTATCAGAGATTCTATTACTTTATCCGATACTATTACATTTCTAAACGCTTTGTGATACTGTTCTTTGTTCATCAGAATAGCTCCTTTCCAGTTTCACTTTTAACAAGCTTCTTGCACGTTGTAGTCTTGTTTGAATGGTTGTTTCCTTTGTTCCTGTTAGTTTTGCAATCTCTTTAATGGAATAGTCTTCGTAGTAGTAAAGATGAATTGCAATGCGATATTTTTCGGGTAACGCTAAAACAGCATAAAATAATTCACTATCTTCTTTGGCTTCAAAGACAAAAACATCATCTAATGGTTGGGACTTTTTAAACCAAGCAGATGATAATAGATTTTTTGATTTGTTGATGGTAACTCGTATAAACCAAGCTTTTTCATGTTCTTTATTTTCAAAGGCTGGCTTTGATTTTAAATATTGTAAAAATACTTCCTGAAACAAGTCGTCTGCATCTGCTTTGTTTTTGGAATAGGTAAAAGCAATTTTGTAAACAGTATCTTTGTACTGATTAACCATATGCTGAAATTGTTCTTTTTCCGTTTCTGGTATAGATTCCATTTGCAAAACCTCCTTTGCTAAGAAAACAAATCAAATACCATAAATATCACAAATTATTTATGGGTAAACAATAAGGGTGCCGTTCGGCACCCTTACGCTATGTTTCATATTAAGAAATTAAATTATTGATAATGTAATCAATACCGCATTTGAAAGCACCATACATGGCTGAATTGCTGTACATCGGTGTTTTGACTTCGGTTTTGTTAAAATCAATACGCTCAAATATTTTTACAAATTCATCAATAAAAATATGGCCGAATCGAGAGAATTCTCCCCCGATAATAATCATATCAAGATCAAGTGTAAATGCAATATTACATACTGTTGAGCTTACTTTTTTTGCAATGAACTTAGCGTAATTCACACAAAATTCATCGCCTGTTTGGGCTGCAGTAATCAACGCATCCAAAGAAAGCTTTCTTGAAAATAATTTATCTGCGATCATTGATTTTTGTGCGTCCTCTTTGTTAAACTCTATGTATTCATGAATACCTTCATAAGAAAGAAAATCTTTTAAGAAAACATACTTGCCTTTCATTTCATCATATAAAGTCGTGTTGGCTAGCTCACCGCCATAATTATGTGAACCTTCATATAATTGGCTGTTTAAAATAATTCCGCCTCCAACAGCAACTCCCGCCCAAACGAACATTAAATTATTGGCCTCTTTACCTACACCAAAATATTTCTCTCCGAGTGCTGCTAGGTTAATATCGTTTTTAACAACAATTTTATTTGGAAAGTTTGTTAAGAATATTTCAGCAAGATTTATGATGTCGCCGTTACCACATTCAAAACGAAGATGCTTGTCATCATAAGCAATAGTAGGAGCTGTTAAAACAAAAATTCCAATCCGATCTGTTGATATATTATATTTAGCTAGAATATTTTGTAGTTCTTTTGGAAATTGCTCATACATCGTTTCTTTTGAAAAATCTTCACCTAAATGAACCATTTCATTAAAAATGATTTCACAATAAAGATTACATAAGGCTACTGAAACAATATTTTTAGTATAAAAGCTAATAAAGTCGAACGCTAAAACATATTGAAAATTACGATTAAAATCTATAAGCATAGGTTTCTTACCAATATCTATTTCGCCATATCCTATTTCTTGTAACAAATTCATTTCTAATAGTTCGGCAATATTTGCAGAAACAGTAGGCTTACTGATTTTTAATACTTTCGATAAATCCGCCCTTGAGATTGGACCGTTTTCAATGATATAATTCGTAATAGCACGTTGATTATTTTTCTTTAGCAGAGTTTGATTTCCTGCTTTCATTTTAACACCCCTGTCTCTATCATTAAAAGAATTTTATACTAAATATTATAGCTTTGTATGCAGCAAATGTCAACAAAAGTAAAAATATCTTTTCATTTCCGTTACTTGTCAAATTAGTATTCTTTTTGTTATAATAAAACAGTTGATAAAATCAAATAAAAAGATATATGGAATTCAAATTAGGAGCGTAAATCATATGCGAATGAGAACAAAAAAATGGGCTAGGCCGGAATTGGAAGTTTGCCCTTTTTATTTAAAAGCACCTCAAGATAATAAGGGAAAGTGGAAGTATGCTTATAAAAAGCAACAACCACTGTGGCTAGAGCTTGGCTGTGGAAAAGGATATTTTTTAGCACAAATTGCTTCAGAAAATCAAGATAAAAACTTTTTAGCAATTGACCTAAGCAGTGATATGCTTGGCTTAACCAAACGGAATATTGAAAAAATGTATGCAGAAAAAAAGCTACCGACTGAAAATGTAATGATAACATGGCAGAATATTGAAAGAATAAAGAATATTATAGATGGAGATATATTTGAACGTATCTATATTAACTTTTGCAATCCTTGGCATAAACCGAGCCAATATAAAAAAAGGCTTACTCATCCACGTCAGTTAATGAATTATCGTGAGTTCTTACAAAATGACGGTGAGATATGGTTTAAAACAGATGATGATGGATTATTCAATCATTCTTTAGGTTATTTTGAAGAATGTGGTTTTGAAATAATTTATAAAACATATGATTTGCATGAGAGCGGGTTTGAGCCGAACTATATAACAGAGCATGAAGAGATGTATACAAAAGAGGGTATCAAAATCAAATTTTTGATTGCTAAAAAAGTAAAGCTTGTAGTAAGCGAGTCAAACGTAGAACTCCAGAAAGAGTGCTAAAATATGTAGCATGTGGCGGGATGAATTGGAAAGCAGATGCATTTTAAATATCATTTGCATATAATAAATAGATAATCAGCATTTTAATTCAAGATCTTTATTTATGGATACAATTGTGGTAATTTTATCATATAAGTTCAATATGATGTAATGAGGCGATTATTATGGCTTTTCATTCTCTAAGTCTACTTGCCATGATTGGCATTTTTATTTTACTATCGTTTGTTTTTTGGCTATGGGCAAAGTTTGTTGATGCACATATAAATGGTACAGTCAACAACAAAGGTATAGATAAATTGATAACACCAAATAAACAAAATCAAAAAAATTCAACGCCAAAATCGGACTAATGAAAAGGCGACTATTACGAACCATCATGTTTGTTCATCATGAATAAACATGATAAAATTAATACAAATTAATTGTCGAGAAAAAAACTTGCTTTTGCAATTATTTTTCTTGACAATTTTTATTTAATCCAGTATAATGTCCATTGTAAAGAAAAATGCTTTACAATAAATTTTAAGGAGACGATCTTGTGAGTAAAAATCTAGATGTAGCAGTATTACTCGATTTTTACGGCGATATGTTAACTGAAAAGCAACGTGATGTCATAGATTTATACTATAATCAAGACTTATCCTTAAGTGAAATAGCAGAACACGAAGGTATTACAAGGCAAGGCGTTCGGGATAGTATTAAACGTGGCGAGGTTTATTTGTTTGAATTAGAAGACAAGCTTAAGGTCTTTGAAAATTACATAGAAACTCAAAAGATAATTCAAAGCATTAAATATGTCGCCGATCGTATTTCTGCGGAAAACAAAACCTATAACTACTCCAATATTATTACAGAGAATATTAACCAAATTAACTCTATTATAGAGAATTACCTACACAAAACATCATAGTTTGTTTGGTATAAGAGCATTCGCAACTTGGTGAAAGGAATGATTTTATTTGGCATTTGAAGGCTTATCCGATAAGCTTGCCCTTGCGTTTAAAAAGCTAAAGTCTAAGGGTAAACTAAACGAAGGCGATATTAAAGAAGCAATGCGAGAAGTAAAGATGGCATTGTTAGAAGCAGACGTAAGTTATAAAGTTGTTCGTGACTTTGTGAAAACAGTAAGTGAGCGTTGCGTTGGCGTTGAAGTATTAGAAAGTTTAACTCCTGCACAGCAAGTAATCAAGATTGTAAATGATGAACTTTGTGCGTTAATGGGTTCTGAAAACAAAAGAATTAACATTCCATCAAAGCTGCCATGTATCATTATGATGTGTGGTTTGCAAGGTGCAGGTAAAACAACTCATGCAGGTAAATTAGCAAAATATTTTTTAAAGCAAGGTAGAAGACCAATGCTGATTGCTGCGGATATTTACCGTCCGGCTGCGATTGATCAGTTAAAAGTAGTAGGTTCACAAGCAGGTGTTCCTGTGTTTGAAATGGGACAAATTGATCCTGTTACAATCGCAAAAGAAGGTATTAAGCATGCCAAAGACCATGGTAACGATATTGTTATTATTGATACCGCCGGTCGTTTGCATATAGATGAAGCTTTAATGGACGAGCTGAAGCGTATTAAAGCAGAAGTAAATCCAAGCGAAATTATGTTAGTGGTTGACGCAATGACAGGTCAAGATGCAGTCAATGTTGCTGGTTCTTTTAATGAAGCTTTAGGCATTGATTCCGTTATTTTAACCAAGCTTGACGGTGATACTAGGGGCGGTGCAGCACTTTCTGTGCTTGCTGTAACAGGAAAGCCTGTGAAGTTCTCCGGTATTGGTGAAAAGTTGGATGATTTAGAACCATTCCATCCTGAGCGTATGGCGTCAAGAATTCTTGGTATGGGCGATGTGCTTACCTTAATTGAAAAAGCGCAAACCTCATTTGACCAAAAGAATGCAGATAAGATGCTCAAGAAGATGAAAGACAAAAGCTTTGATATGGATGACTTGTTAGAGCAAATGTATCAAATCAAGAAAATGGGCTCTTTGAAGTCAGTTATGTCGATGATTCCGGGTGTTGGTAACAAAATTAACGACATGGATATTGATGAAAGACAACTATTACGTGTGGAAGCAATTATTACTTCTATGACAAAAGAGGAACGCAAAAAACCGTCTATCATTAACCCAAATAGAAAACGTCGTATTGCGGCGGGTTCTGGGACTAAGGTTGAAGATGTTAACCGTATTTTAAAACAATTTGAGCAAATGCAAAAAATGATGAAACAATTTTCAGGCATGGGCAAAAAGGGCAAACGTAGAATGATGCCGAATATGCCATTTTAAATTGCTTTTTCTCTTGTGAAACACGTCGCATGACTTTTGTTATTACAAGGTGAAATATATAAATATAAAATTTGGAGGTGTAGTTAATAATGGCTGTTAAAATTAGATTACGTCGTATGGGCGCTAAAAAAGCTCCTTTTTATCGTATTGTAGTTGCAGATTCAAGATACCCAAGAGATGGTAGATTTATTGAGGAGATTGGTTACTATGATCCTACTAAAAACCCATCTATCGTAAAAGTTGATGCTGACAAAGCAAAAGAGTGGATCGCAAACGGTGCACAACCAACTGATACAGTGAAAAAGCTTCTAAAAGACAATGGTGCTATCTAGTATTTGTTATTCAAACCTGTAATATTGCTTTTTATTAAGCGAAGGAGGGTTTTTCATGAAAGAATTATTGGAAGTTATCGCACAAGGGCTTGTAAATGACAAAGATGCTGTTCAAGTAACAGTAGATGAAGCAAATGAAGAAGGTCTTGTTGTATACCATCTTCATGTTAGTCCAGACGATATGGGAAGAGTTATCGGTAAGCAAGGACGTATTGCGAAAGCACTTCGCATTGTAATGCGTGCTTCTGCAACTCGACTCAATCAAAAAATCGCAGTTGAAATCGACTAATTTATTGATTTTGCGAATTTATTTGGGAAGCATTTTGCTTCCCATTTTAATTATATAAATATAGTTTTCATTAGAATGTGGGAATACTGTTTTTATACTAATTTTATTTAAAATAGTGGTAGATTATTTTAAATAAAATTAGTATAATATTCTTTTATCATAAAAATATAAAAATGAGTTTCGGTTAGCCAATCTTAAAAACAAGATTTTTAACGGGTGCAGCTTTGTGATATTATCATTTGGTTATGAACTACTTTGAATACTATCACAAATAGCACATAAGCAGAAGGGAATGAACATTTGCATGAAAAAACAATATCTGGAAATTGGACAAATTGTATCGACACAAGGAATTAAAGGCGAAGTTCGAGTTCAACCATGGTGTGATTATGCGGAGTTTTTATTAGATTTCGATTTATTATATTTTGACCAAGGCAAAGCTGAAGTGGAGATAGAAAATGCACGTGTCCAAAAAAACGTAGTCGTGATGAAATTAAAGGGAATGGATACCGTAGAGCAAGCGCAAAAGCTCCGCAATAAGGTGTTGTTTATGAACCGAGATGACATTGAATTAGAAGATGAAGTTTATTTCGTGCAAGATTTAATAGGGCTTAAAGTAGTTGATAAAGATGATCCGAGCATTGAATATGGTGAACTTGTTGAAGTAAGCCAAACAGGTGCGAACGATGTATATCATATTAAATTTGCAGACGGTAGTATTAAGCTTATTCCTGCAATTCCTAGTGTTGTTATCACAACTGATATTGAGAATAACGTGATGGAAATTCGACCATTGAAAGGCTTGTTTGACGATGAGGATTGATATAGCAACTTTGTTTGTTGAAATGTGCGAAAGCGTATTAAATGAAAGTATTATCGGTAGAGCACGCAAAAATGGTTTTGTTGAATTTTGCTGTCATAATATTCGAGATTATACCAACGATAAGCATCGACGGGTTGATGATACCCCATATGGTGGGGGAAAAGGTATGGTAATGCAGGCTGATCCAATTTATAAATGTTATGAGGATGTTTGCGAGAAGATTGGCAAAAAGCCATATGTAATTTATATGTCTCCGCAAGGAAATGTTTTAACACAGCAAAAATGCATTGCTTTGTCTAAAATGGACAACGTAATGCTGATTTGCGGTCATTACGAAGGTGTTGACGAACGTGTTATCGAAGAAATCGTAGATGAAGAAATCTCTATAGGAGATTATGTATTAACCGGTGGAGAATTACCTGCACTGGTGCTTTGCGACTCTGTTGCAAGACTTTGCGAGGGCGTTTTATCGGGCGAAGAATGCTATGAAGAAGAAAGTCATTTTAATGGCTTGTTGGAATATCCGCAATATACTCGTCCTGAGGTTTGGAAAGATAGAAAAGTACCTGAAGTGTTGCTGTCTGGACATCATAAAAACATTAATGAATGGCGGCAAAAACAGAGATTGAGCCGTACTTTAATAAAGCGCCCCGATATGCTAAAGCAATATCATTTTACAAAGCTTGATTCTAAGTTGTATGCTCAAATAGAGGAAGAACAAAAAAGCAACGAAATGATAAGCAAATAATAAACATATTTCTATAATAAACCCATATTGTTAATTTGTTATTGGCAATTAGTAGCGAAATGTTGAAAACTTTATGTGAAAGTTGCACAATCTTAGACGGTTTATTTTTCGTTATAAAGCTAAAAAGCAGAAAATATCAAGTTTTGGTATTTTCGTTGTCAGAATGCGTTGACGAAGTCTTTTTATGTGCTATAATTAAGTTAAACAAATGCGAATTATTTTGTAATTACATTAAACAAAAATGATAGAATATTATTAGTTAAAAAGGAGATCATTTTCATGTACGTTAAAGAGGTAAAGGTTCAAAATCAAGTTGGTTTGCATGCACGTCCTGCAACATTTTTTATACAAAAAGCCAATGAATTCAAAGCATCTATTTGGGTTGAAAAAGAAGAACGCAGAGTAAATGCAAAAAGCTTATTAGGTGTATTATCTTTAGGTATTGTTGGTGGAACAGATATTAAAATCATCGCTGATGGTGTAGATGAGCAATCTGCAGTTGATGGTCTTGTAAAATTAGTTGAATCCGGATTTACTGATTAATAGTGATAAAAATAAAAGGGTTGCATAGCAACCCTTTTATTTATGCCCAATAAACGAAAAGTGCACTGTTGGTGCACTTTAACATTTGTATTATTCAACAATGAAATCTTTGATTTCAGCAAAGAAAGCATCAGCATTATCTGTGTGAGCATCTAATTTAATTGGTTTAGAAATATCTAAGCTGAAAATACCCATAATAGATTTTGCATCAATTGCATATCTGCCGGAAATTAAGTCTACATCAAAGTCATATTTCCCAACAGTATTAACAAATGTTTTTACGTCATTGATAGTGTTTAATCTAATTGTTACAGATTTCATAATTGTCCCTCCAAGTTTTATTTATGACACTTTACTATATTTAAACTATAACAGCACTTTATCTTTTAGTCAACTGCTAATTGTAAAAACTATAAAAATCCGATATAATTATTTAGGATAGTAATTAATAATGAAAAAGAAATGGTGTTAAAATGAGAATTGCTTTTTATACCTTAGGATGTAAGGTAAACCAATATGAAACGGAAATCCTAGCAAACCGTTTTGCAAACGACGGATTTGACATCGTAGATATAGAGGATGAAGCAGATGTATATGTGATTAACTCTTGTACGGTTACTGCTTCAGGCGATAAAAAAACCAAACAAGTCATAAGGCGCTTTAAACGAGTTAATCCGAATGCCATCGTAGCACTAACAGGTTGCTTCCCACAAGCTTTTCCCGATGAAGCAAATTTAATTCCTGAAGCCGATATTATTCAAGGTTCTTATAATCGAGCAGCTTTGCTGCCAAACGTAAAAAAAGCATTACAAACAAGAGAACGTATTGTAGACATCACTCCTCATCAAAAAGGGGAAGCATTTGAGCCAATGAAAGCGACTAGGTTTATGGAAAGAACGAGAGCTTTTGTGAAAATTGAGGATGGGTGTGATCGCTACTGCAACTATTGTATTATTCCCAAAGCAAGAGGACCTATACGTTCCAAAACGATAGAAGATATTCAATCCGAAGTAACTGGGCTGGTTCAAAACGGCTATAAGGAATTTGTTTTAGTCGGAATTAACTTAAGCTCTTATGGTAAGGATATGGAACCATTACGATTAATAGACGCAATCGAGGCGGTTTCCTCAATTAATGGAGTGGAACGTGTGCGTTTAGGTTCATTAGAACCAGAGCTATTGAGTGATGATGATTTAATGCGAATGAGTAAAATTCCTCAATTTTGCGACCAATTCCATTTATCCTTGCAAAGCGGCTGTGACCAAACATTAAAACGAATGAATCGTCATTATGATTCAGCTGAGTATTATGAAATTGTAAGCAAAATTCGCTCTATTTTTGATAATCCCGCAATTACAACGGATATTATGGTTGGATTTGCAGGAGAAACTGAACAAGAGTTCGAAGCTTCTTTAGCATTTGCAAAAAAAGTACAATTTGCGAAAGCTCATGTGTTTGCATATTCGATTCGTCAAGGAACAAAAGCTGCTACTATGGAGAATCAAGTGGACAAGCATACAAAAGAAAATCGAAGCAAGCAAATGATAGAAGTCACTAAGCTTACCCAGCAAGATTTCTTAAAAACGCAAATAGGAACTACCCAAGAAGTCTTATTTGAAACTCCACATGGTGAAAATGAATATGTGGGGTATACCAAGAATTATACAAAAGTAATTGTGAAAAGCAATGAAAATATTTGTGGTGAAATTAAAACTGTAACTTTAAGTTCTGCTTATGAAGAACACTGCCAAGGCGAAATACTATAATCGAATAAAACCGATAGGTAATAACATCAATCCTGAAACATTGAAATAAACAACAAATTTTATAGGAGTGTACCAAATGCCAGTATATCGTATCTATGTAGAAAAAAAAGAACCATTCGCAGTTGAAGCACACAGCATTTTAAGCGATGTTAAAACATCATTGCAGCTAGAAAACTTAGAAGCAATTCGTGTGATTAACCGTTATGATGTTGAAGGTATTTCGGAAGAAACATTTAAAAAAGCACAAAGAACTGTTTTTTCAGAACCAAGCATTGATGACATTTATTTTGAATGTCCAACCATAAATAGTGAAGGACGTATCTTTGCAATTGAATATTTACCGGGACAATTCGATCAACGTGCCGATTCATGTGCACAATGTATTCAAATTTTAGTACAAGGGGATCGTCCTGTTGTAAAAAATGCAAGAGTATATGTTGTTTCGGGCAATTTAACCGATGATGAATTTCAAGCATTAAAAGCTTATCTAATCAATCCGGTTGAGAGCCGTGAAGCATCTTTAGCTACTGTGAACTCTTTAGATATGAAATATGATGTTAAAACGACTGTAAAAACATTAGATGGATTCATTGATTTGAATAAAGATGGACTAGCTTCTTTTATCAATGAATATGGCTTAGCAATGGATTTAGATGATATTATTTTCTGCCAAAGCTATTTTAAAGATACAGAAAAAAGAAATCCAACAATCACTGAAATCAAAATGATTGATACTTACTGGTCTGACCATTGCCGTCATACCACTTTTTCAACAAACATTGATAAAGTAACAATTCATGATGATTTTATTAAGAAATCCTATGAAGAATATAAATCTGCTCGTGAAGTATTATATAAAGGCAGAACCGATAAACCAATCACTCTTATGGATTTAGCAGTAATTGGTGCAAAGAAGTTAAAGAAAGACGGTATTTTAACTGATTTAGATGAATCAGAAGAAATTAACGCTTGTTCCGTTAAAATTAAAGTAGATGTTGACGGGGTAGAAGAAGATTGGCTATTGATGTTTAAAAATGAAACACATAACCATCCAACCGAAATTGAACCGTTTGGTGGTGCGGCTACTTGTCTTGGCGGTGCAATTCGTGATCCGTTGTCTGGCCGTTCTTATGTATACCAAGCAATGCGTGTTACAGGCGCTGCAAACCCACTAGTAAGCTTAGAAGATACTATTAGTGGTAAATTGCCTCAAAAGAAAATCGTAACAGGCGCTGCTGCCGGCTACAGCTCATATGGTAACCAAATTGGACTAGCTACCGGTCAAGTAAACGAAATATATCATGACGGTTATGTTGCAAAGCGTATGGAAATCGGCGCTGTTATGGGTGCTACTCCTGCTAAAAATGTAGTCCGTGAAGTGCCTGAAGCAGGTGATGTTGTTATTCTACTTGGCGGAAAAACAGGACGTGACGGTTGTGGCGGTGCTACAGGTTCATCAAAATCACATACATTAGAATCCCTAGAAAGCTGTGGCGCTGAGGTTCAAAAGGGTAATGCACCGGAAGAAAGAAAAATCCAAAGGTTATTTAGAAACAGTGAAGTAACTCGCTTGATTCGTCGTTGTAATGATTTTGGAGCAGGTGGTGTGTCTGTTGCAATCGGTGAGTTGGCAGATGGCTTAGAGATTAACCTAGATGCTGTTCCTAAAAAATATAATGGCTTGGATGGAACAGAGCTTGCAATTTCCGAATCTCAAGAGCGTATGGCTTGTGTAGTTAGAAAATCCGATATGGAAAAATTTATTGCATTAGCGCAAGAAGAAAACTTAGAAGCAACTTTTGTTGCAACGGTTACCGAAACCCCTCGATTAAAAATGGATTGGAACGGTAAGCGAATTGTTGATTTATCTCGTGAATTCTTGAATTCAAATGGTGCTGTAAAGCATACAGAAATTGAAGTGGCAAAAGCTCTCGTAAAACCTGTTCACAAAAAAGAGATTACAGCTGTAAATGTAGTGGAACATTTATGCGATTTAAATATGTGTTCTCAAAAAGGATTAGTAGAGCGGTTTGACTCTACAATTGGTTCTGGTTCTGTGTTGATGCCATTTGGTGGTGAATATCAATTAACACCAACACAAGCAATGGTGGCAAAAATTCCAGTACTTTATGGCGAAACGCAAACTGCATCCGTAATGGGATGGGGCTTTAACCCATATATCAGCGAACAAAGTCCATATCATGGAGCAATGTATGCTGTTATTGAATCTATTGCAAAAGTAGTAGCAACAGGTGGTAGCCATCATCAATGTTGGTTGACATTCCAAGAATATTTTGAAAGAACACAAAATAATCCTGTTCGCTGGGGTAAACCATTTGCAGCGCTTCTTGGCGCATATAAAGCACAAATTGAGCTTGGCATTGGCGCAATTGGTGGTAAAGACTCAATGAGTGGTACATTTGAAAATATTGATGTTCCTCCAACACTATGTTCTTTTGCTGTATCTGTTACTAAAACGCCAAAAGTCGTTTCTCCGGAATTCAAGCGTCAAGGTAATCGAGTTATTATGATTATTCCGGAATATGATGCAAATGGTATTCCATGTTTCGATAGCATTAAAGCTTGTTTTGATAAAGTAGAAAGCTTAATTTCTCAAGGCGTAGTAAATGCATGTTCTACTTTAACATATGGTGGTGTGATTGAAGCTGTAGCGAAAATGGCACTCGGCAACAAAGTTGGTATGAAGTTTACAGAACAAGTAAGTCCTGAGCTTATGTTTAACCCTGTATATGGTGGATTTATTTTAGAAGTAAGCCAAAGTGCAGACGTTGAAGGCTTTACTGTAATTGGTACAACTACTTCAAAATACATTATTGTATTGCCAAATCTTGAAATTGTGGATATGAGAGAATTACAAAAGAAATACGAGAAAAAGCTAGAACCAATATTCCCATATCGTATTCATCAATCTACTCAAATTCCAACGGAATTTAGCTATAAATCAGCAAAAAAAGATAGAATATCCCCGGCAATCAAAGTTGCAAAACCAAAGGTTTTAATTCCGGTGTTCCCTGGAACAAACTGTGAATATGATTCTGCTCGTGCATTTGAAAAGGCAGGTGCAGATGCAGAAATCTTTGTAATCAAAAACTTAACCAGTGCAATGATTGAAGAATCTATCAAAACTTTTGCAAGTAAAATTGATCAAGCACAAATGATAATGATACCTGGTGGCTTTTCCGGTGGTGATGAGCCGGATGGATCTGCAAAATTCATTGTAAGTTTCTTCAAAAACCCACAAGTAAAAGAAGCAGTACAACGCTTACTACAAACTCGTGATGGCTTAATGGTGGGTATTTGCAACGGCTTCCAAGCATTAATTAAACTAGGTTTAGTTCCATATGGCGATATTGTCGATATGGATGAAACCGCTCCAACATTAACATTTAATACAATTGGACGCCACCAATCTATGATGGTTAATACTCGTATCAGTTCCAATAAATCTCCATGGTTATATAACACACAAGTTGGCGATATCCATGCAGTTCCAATTTCTCATGGTGAGGGTAGATTTATTGCTGATACTAGATTGATTGAGAAGTTAGCAGCAAACGGACAGGTTGCAACACAATATGTTGATTTACAAGGTCAACCAACTTATGATATTGCGTTCAATCCAAATGAATCTGCAATGGCGATTGAAGGTATTACTTCTCCGGACGGAAGAGTGTTTGGTAAAATGGCACATAGCGAGCGTATTGGTACTGATATTTGTAAGAATATTTATGGCAATAAAGATCAAATGATTTTTAAATCAGGCGTAGAATATTTTACAAAATAATATAGACTAAAAGCAGATTGTAATCGTAAAGATGATATGAACCATAAAGTGTTTTACTTTATGGTTCATATTTTGTACATTGAAATAAAAATGGATATCATATATAATACTTAGATAAGAACAAAAAGGGTGAGGCTTATATGAATTGGTCCTATAAACCTGGGTTACGAGCAGTAAAAACAACGATTGTTGTTTTTTTATGTTTGTTGATACAAATTATTTTTAAGCGTGAAAATGCTTTTTACGCAACAATTGCTGCTGTAGTTTGTCTACAATCAACGTATGTAGAGACCTTTAAATCGGGTAAAAATCGTTTAGTTGGAACAGTAATAGGCGGTTTTTTTGGATATATTGTAATAGAATTTTGTATGATGATACCTTATTATCATGAATATTGGATTATGCTCATTGTTCCAGCTGGCATATTTTTGCTGATTTATATTTGTAATGTATTGGATCGAAAAGCATCTGTTGCTATTTGCTGTATTGTTTTTTTAAGTATTACAGCAAATTCCTCTAGAGATATCACAAATGCACTAACTTATGTAATAGACAGAGTATTAGATACTTCAATTGGTATAATATTGGCTATGGTTGTAAATCGCTTTATTGCTCCACATAAAAAAGAAACGAAAAAAGAAATTTTGAACCCTACCAATCCAGAATTAACTGATAAAGTGGATAATGTGCAATGAACTGAGTAACTGAATTTGAAGACAAATATAAGATAAAATCGTTTTAGTTTTATGTCAGATAGATAATATAGAAAAATAATATTTTAAAGGGGTAAAAGATGTCAAAGCACAAATATCAGTTAAAGAAACTTAACAAAAAAGATTTATTAAAACTCATTATATTTATAATAGTGATTGTCGGAATGGTTGCATTAACGATTTATCTTTTTCCACGTATTATGCTCTTAAAAGATCAAGCAGGTCGAGATGCTTTTATGGCATATATTCAGTCTAAAGGTATTTGGGGCGTTGCAATTCTAATGGGTGTTCAAGCATTACAAGTGGTAATTGCCGTAATACCTGGTGAACCTTTTGAAGTGTTATCGGGCTTGGTTTATGGTACCTGGGGCGGTTATTTTATTTGTACAGCGGGAATGCTGATTGGAACCATTTTTATTTATTATTTTGTAAGAGTACTAGGTTATGAATCTATTAGCAAATTATTTGGCGAAGGTAAACTAGAGAATTATAAATTCATGAAAAACACAAAAAAATTAGAGCTGTTTACGTTTATATTTTTCTTTATACCGGGAACGCCAAAGGATTTTCTTACTTATTTTATGCCATTTACAAAGATTAAACCTTTAACACTGTTTATCATAATTACAATAGCAAGAATACCATCCATTATTTCATCGACTTTTGCTGGTTCTTCTATCAGTCAGGGTAAGTGGGGACAAACCATTGCAATTTTTGCTATTATCGGAATTATTGCAGTTGTAGGCATCATATTCAACGAGAAACTGGTTGATATGTTAAATAATAAACGTGAACAAATGAAAGCAAAGCGCATGAAAAAGTAGCAAAGGGGTTTGTTTGAAAAGCTAGTTGTTCAAACTTATTTGTGTATCTATGCCGCTATTCATTATAGCGGCAATTCGGTTATGCTGGAATTTTCATAAGACTGAAAGGAAAGAATATTGGAATGAACGAAAACTATAGCTTTGAAAAGCTAAGCGAAACAATACAAGTATGTGTGAGTAAGGAACATCGGTTTGGAACCGATGCGTTCTTATTGAGTGTGTTTGCAAATCCAAGGAAAAAAGATATTGTATGTGATTTAGGAACAGGCTGTGGCATTATTCCTATGATTCTGACTAAAAAGTTTGAACCGAAAAAGATTTATGGTGTAGACATTCAGCCACAGGCAATTGAACAATTTCATTTATCCATAGAAAACTCCTCTTTACCAAATGAAGTAGAACCTATTTTATGTGATTTAACAAAATTAAATACACAAATTCCGTATGGCAGCTGTGATGTGGTAACTTGTAACCCGCCGTATAAAGCAAATCAAGCAGGAATTCTAAGTGAACTCACAGCAGAGCAAATCGCACGTCATGAAGTGATGTGTACGATAGATGATATATGTAAAACAGCGTCTAAACTATTAAAGTTTGGTGGTAAACTATGCTTGTGTCAACGTCCAGAGCGTTTAGCAGATGTTATTACTGCAATGAAACAAAATGATATCGAGCCAAAATTATTGCGATTTATTGCGAAAGAACATACTCAAGCACCATGGCTTTTCTTAATAGAGGGTAAAAAAGGGTCAAAACCATTTATGAAGGTAATGCCGACTATGCAGATGTATGATGGAGAAGAGTTTTCTAAAGAGCTAAAACAAGTTTACGGAAATGATTATTCTAATGGTGACTAAAGGGAAATGTGTCATAATGATTGCATTTTTATGGGAGGATTTTAAGAGGATTGTCCATATTATGCCGATTATTGTTAAAATGACATTTGATAATACGAATTGTATAGAAATTAAAGAGTATATAGTATAAAAAGCGGAGGAAATAACGTGAATCAAAATCAAGAGGCAGAAGATATTTTATCTGAACAAGCATTAACGCCAACAGTAGAAAAAAAGAATTGCAATAAACCAACTTTATATGTTGTAGGAACTCCAATTGGAAATCTGCAAGATATGAGCTATCGTGCAATCAATACTTTAAAAGAGGTTGATTTTATTGCCGCTGAAGATACAAGAGTAACCTTGAAACTGCTCAATCATTTTGATATTAAAAAACCAATGATTAGTTATTACGAGCATAATTTAAGGGAACGAGGCGAATATATTTTAAATCGCATTTTAAATGGTGAAACCTGTGCGATTGTTTCAGATGCAGGTATGCCTTGTATTTCCGATCCAGGGGAGGACTTAGTACGCATTTGTGCAGAACAAAATGTGGATATTAAAATAATTCCAGGACCTAGTGCTGTTATTTCAGGTTTATGTTTAAGTGGGTTAAAGACATCACGTTTTACCTTTGAAGGTTTTTTAAGTACGGCAAAAACCAATCGAATGCAACATTTAAATTCTTTAAAGCAAGAAGAACGTACAATGATTTTTTATGAGGCTCCGCATAAGCTGCTTTCCACTTTAAAAGATATGCAGTCTTATTTTGGTAATCGTAAAATATCAATCGCAAGAGAATTAACAAAAGTATATGAGCAGGTAATGAGAACGACGTTGGACGAAGCAGTAGTATTTTATTCAGAAAACACACCTAAAGGTGAATTTGTCTTAGTTATCGAAGGTGCAGCACCTATACAAGAGGAAAAAATAACATTAGAGCAAGCAATTGAAAAAGCAAACGAAATGGTTCAAAATGGGGTAAAAGCTACCGATGCGGCAAAGCAGATAGCAAAGCAAACCAACTTTAAAAAATCAGATATTTATAATGCGTTGTTAGAAATTTGATAACCTTTTTAAAAAGCTTATTTTTTTATCACAATTTTCACACATTTTTTCGTTATACTTTAGTCATACGAAATCCTTCTATTAGTTTTATGCCGAGCGTAATCGTTCGGCTGCTATTAGAAGCTAAGTATGACTAAAGCAATCATTCGAAGGGAGCAAATAAAATGGAAAAAATTCTAGTTGTAGATGATGAAAGCAGAATTAGAGATATTATCAAGCAATATTTGCAGTTCGAAGGATATGCTTATGAAGAAGCAGCAAACGGACAACAAGCCGTTGATATATTTGAAAAAGGTAATTTTGATTTAGTGATTATGGATGTGATGATGCCTTTTATTGATGGCATTACAGCTTTACGCATGATTCGTCAAAAATCCGATACCCCTGTTATTTTGCTAACTGCAAAGGGTGAAGAATATGATAAGGTATTTGGTTTTGATTTGGGCGCAGATGATTATATAGTAAAACCGTTTTCTCCGAAAGAGCTGATGGCAAGAATTCGTGCTGTTTTAAAACGAACAATAAAGGTTGCATCTAAAAATGAAACCTACACATATAAAAAATTAGCAATGAACTTTATTTCTTATGAATTAAAAATAGATGGTCAGAAAGTGAACTTGACGCCAAAAGAATTTGAAATGCTGCGTTATTTTGTGAATAATAAAGGTACAGTTGTAACAAGAGAAAATCTCTTAAATGAAATTTGGGGTTATGACTTTTATGGCGATTCCAGAACCGTTGATACACATATTAAGATGCTACGAAATAATTTAGGTGACTATAGAGATTTGATAAAAACAGTATGGGGTGTTGGGTATCGCTATGATGAAATCTAAAAAGAAGCGAATTAGTATTCGTAATAAAATTTGGCTTGCAATTATGTCTACCGTTTTTGTTATTATTGGTGGACTTTGGTTATTGCAAGTTGTTTTTTTAGAAGATTATTATTTGAAAATAAAGAAAAACGATATTGTAAATAATACACAAGCTATAGTAAAAGCCATTAACTATAAAGGGTTATATAATGCCGGGGATGATATATACCGTATTGGTTCCGCAAACACACTTTGCATTGATATTTCTCAACCGACTGGAGAGCCTATTGTAGGGTATGAAGGATTGGGTGAAAACTGTGTATTGCATGCAAATGGATTAAATAAGTTAAAAGTGCTAAAGGAAGCAAACGCAAATAAAGGCACAACAGTACTCGCAGACATTACGCATCCAAAGTATGATACTAGATTCTATTCTTGTGCAATTACGATGGATGCAAAAGACGGAAACCAGTATACTGTAATGGTTACCGCCACCCTAGCACCTGTCAAAGAAGCAGCAGTTATTATTAAAAATCAGTTAATTTGGGTATCTATTTTACTTGTGCTTGTAGCAACAGCAATTGCGTTTATATTGGCTCGTTCTTTAACAAAGCCAATTCAAAAGTTATCAAAAGCTGCACGTGAAATTGCATATGGAAATTGGAATGCAGACTGTACGGTGCCTAGTAATGATGAACTTGGAGATTTAAGCCAGAACTTTAGCTATATGCAAAAGGAGTTTGCAAAGGTAAATATTCTTCAAAAAGAATTGGTAGCGAATATTTCTCATGATATTCGAACGCCACTTACAATGATAAAAGGCTATGCAGAGGCAATCAAAGATATAACCGGCGATAATAAAGAGATGCGTGAACATCAATTAGATATTATAGTTGATGAAACAAATCGCTTAAATACATTAGTGAACGATGTTATGGATTTATCGTTAATGCAAGCAGGGCAAACACCTATGAATATTGAGCCTTTTAATATTGCAAAAACCATTACCGATATTTTAGGAAGGTTTGAGTTATTAGAGCAGACTAAGGGATTTGAGTTTACCTATATCGGAAATGAAATTGCTATGGCAAACGGTGATGAGGTCCGCATTGAGCAGGTTTTATATAACTTGATTAACAATGCAGTTAATCATATTGGCGAGCAAAAGCAAATTAAAGTTTCAGTTATAGAACAAGAAAAGGTTTATCGAGTTGAAGTTTCAGATACCGGAACAGGTATAGCGCAAGAAGATTTACCACTAATTTGGGATCGTTATTATAAACCATATAAAAATGGAGAACGAAAAACAGTAGGTACTGGATTAGGACTTTCTATTGTAAAAGCGATTTTAGTCAACCATGGTTCTCAATTTGGCGTTTATAGTACCATCGGAGTTGGCAGTACATTTTGGTTTACATTAACCAAAGCCAAACCGGAAGAAAATCAATAATGTCCTAATTTAAAAAATGCCAGTCAAGTTTTTTGATGCGGCATTTTTTATTTGTAAACTTTATGATTTTATACAATTGCTATATGGTAAAACTTATGATAGAATAATGTTGAAATATGGAGTAATAGGAGAACTATAATGAAAAAGAGTATACTTATTATGTTATGGTCGGCTTTGTTTTTGATTTTCTATATTTGCACAGGTTTATTAGATAGCCCAAGCATGGCTTTATACAGTAATGCTATATTATTAGGCGTTTTACTCATATGTTATTATATTTTTAGAATTTTAAGATTAAGTTATATACCAAAGCATAATATAATAACATGGCTAGCTCTTACATTAGTCAGTGTTCCTTTTGTTATTGGGTTATCCGAAGTTGGAATTATGCCTGATTCTACTAAAACACAAGGCATAAACAATGGAAAGATGGAATATCTTTTTTTTATCCCAATTAACTTGGGATTTGTAATATGTATGTGTATCGAGAATGTGATTGGGCGGTATTTACTTCACATACGTGACTAACTTGCAAAGTTGAAAGTAGGATGGTATTATTATATGATACATAGATCTAATGAGAAGTGGGGTTAGTTTTTTGGACAATAATGATTCAGTGGCACAAATAAAAAGACCAATAAAAGAGTTTACAAGAGTGGGTTTTGCTCTCTCGGCGATGGTACTTGCAATTTATGTTGCAAAATATCCACTTATCTTCTTAATTAAGAATTGCTTACCTGTTTTATTAAAACCACCGTTTAGGCAATGGACAGCGCTTGGTTTATCGGCGGTTTGCATTTATTTAATTGGCTTTCCGATTATGATGCTTTTATTACGCAAAATTCCAAGTTTAAAAGCGACTGAAAAGAAAAAAATCGGTCCAACAAAATTTCTGACATATCTTGTAATTACGTTTGGTGCAATGTATATATCAAATTTTATAACGCTGCTTATCGTTATGATTCTTTCTTGGTTAAAAGGTTCTATGCTAATTAACCCTCTTGAAAGTCTACAAGGGGGAAATATATTTGCTAATTTCCTATATGGTGCTATTCTGGCTCCCATCATGGAGGAAGTAATATTTCGTGGTGTGATGGTAAATAAACTACGAAAATACGGTGATGTAGTTGCAATATTGGGGTCAGCTTTGGCTTTTGGGTTAATCCACGGTAATATTTCGCAAATTCTATATGCGTTTACTGCTGGTGTCATATTTGCCTATATAACATTGCGTTCCGGCACAATTCAGTATTCTATATTGATTCATGTTTTGGTAAATTCACTTGGGTTAATAGTAGCGCCTTGGGTGGCACAAAAACAAAATATTATGCTGACAGCAGTTCTTGGTATGGTAGTTATTACAATGATTTCGGTTGGTACGTTGTTATTTGTTATCAATTTTAGAATCATTCGCTTAGAAAGAGGAACAGTTGAGTTTTCAACAAAGCAATTAGTGAAGCAATTGTTTTTCAATTGGGGAATGATTAGTTATTATATCGTTTCACTTATTTTAATCGTTTCTATGATTGTAATGGTATAGTATTAAAAATTACAAAAAGTCACATAAAAATTTTCAAATAAGGTATTGACAACTTTTTTGATGTTTGCTAATATAATATAAAACAATTTAATCATTTAATGCGTTGATAGGGAGTAGTAGTTATAATTGCTTGATTCAGAGAGCCGTTGGTTGGTGTGAAACGGTGCAGGTGTTGTGATGAACTCGCCCTTGAGCAGTCACTTGAAATCGGATAACCGAAATTAGAGTTGAACGGCATTCCACCGATAACAGGAATAGCATTTGATAGATGCGAAAAAAGTGGGTAACAGTACTACTTTGTAGAACTGTACCAATTGGAGTGGTACCGCGGAAGATTATACAGCTTTCGTCTCCTTGACTAATTGTCAAGAAGACGAGAGCTTTTTTATTTTCATTGACAATTAGATATTAATTTCAAAGTAAGCAAGAGGCTTAATCCCTAAATGGGAAACTTTATTGAATTTAAGGAGGATTAACTATGGATAAGTTAATGGAAATAACGGTTGGAAACTTATTAGAAGAGGTGGAAAAAAAATATCCTGATCAGCAAGCTGTAAAGTATATTGATCGTGATTACTGCCGCAGTTGGAAAGAATTTAATCAAGAAGTCGATGAAATCGCAAAAGGATTTGTATCTATTGGCGTAAATAAAGGAGATCATGTTGCGATATGGGCTACTAATGTACCGGAATGGTTGTTAACATTGTTTGCTTGTGCAAAGATAGGTGCCATTTTGGTAACAGTAAATACAAATTATAAGGTCTTTGAATTGGAATATGTACTAAGGCAATCTGATGCAAAAGTTTTGGTTATGACAAAAGGAACAAAATATGGGGACTACGTTCAAATCGTGAATGAGCTTTGTCCTACTTTAGTGAATCAACAACCAAATCAATTGGATTTTCCAATGCTGCCGTTTTTAAAATCTGTTATATTAACTGAAAATGAAGCACCTGCAGGTATGATGGCATTTTCTAAGCTTTATGAAAATGGAAAAGTAATAACAGATGAAGAATACATCCAAAGAAAAGCGCAACAGGATTTTCATGATGTTGTGAATATGCAGTATACTTCAGGCACAACAGGCTTTCCAAAGGGAGTTATGTTGACTCATTATAATATTGTAAATAACGGAAAATGCATCGGTGATTGTATGAAGTTTACCCATGAGGATAAACTTTGTATTCCGGTTCCTTTTTTTCATTGCTTTGGGTTAGTGTTGGCGATTATGGCTTGTTTGACTCATGCAACCTCTATGGTGCCATTGGAATCCTATCGTCCAATCGACTTTTTAAGAGCATTGGATGAAGAAGAGTGCACAGCGATTCATGGTGTACCGACTATGTATATTGCGGCACTTGAGCATTCTGATTTTAAGAAGTTCAAATTTCCGAAATTAAGAACAGGTATCATGGCGGGTTCTCCTTGTCCGATAAAGGTAATGCAGCAAGTAATCAATGATATGGGTATGCATGAAATAACGATTGCTTTTGGTCAAACAGAAGCTTCTCCGGTATGCACAATGACAACAACCGATGATAGTATTGAACATCGAGTATCAACCGTTGGTAAAGCGATGCCGCATGTTGAATGTAAAATCGTTGACGTGGAAACAGGTGAAACATTGGGAGTAGGTCAACAAGGTGAGTTCTGTGCACGAGGCTATAACATTATGAAGGGCTATTATAAGATGGAAGAAGCCACAGCACAAGCAATTGATAAAGATGGCTGGCTACATACGGGCGATCTTTGTGAAGTAGATGAGCACGGCTATTATAAGGTTACAGGTCGTATTAAGGACATGATTATTCGTGGTGGCGAAAATATTTATCCCAAAGAGCTTGAAGAATTTATTTATACAATTGAAAATGTAAAAGATGTGCAGGTTATTGGTGTGCCAAGTGAACAATATGGTGAAGAGGTCATGGCTTGTATTATTTTAAAGGATGGCGTTAATATGACATCAGATGAAGTGAAAGACATTATGCGTCAAAATATGGCTCGTCATAAAGTCCCTTCTTATATTGAGTTTGTTAAAGAATTTCCAATGAATGCAGCAGGAAAAATCATGAAGTTTAAAATGAGAGAATGGGCAGTTGAAAAGTTAAACCTACAAAAAGCAAATGCAATTGAAACAGCATAAAATCAAGCTTCTTTGCATTTACTTTTAGGAATAAGCAAGGTATATTAACCCCTATGGTGCCAAAATCAAAGATATTGACTATAACTAGAACATGATATAACGGAAACTTATTTCCACATATGAGTAAACAGACTTTATATGATATAATCGACTTATAAAGAAAAGACATGACGATAAAAAATCAGCTTGAAAGGAATGAACATTATGAAATTAGCTTTTTCAACACTTGGCTGTCCTGATTGGAGTTGGAGCGAAATATATGCAACTGCAAAAGACTTGCAATTTGATGGAATTGAAGTACGTGGCGTTGCAAACGAATTATATGTTCCAAAAGCAAAACGATTCACACCCGAGAAAATAGATAGTACAATAGCAAAATTAAAGCAGGGTAATCTTGCAATTTCAATGCTAACTACAGGAATAGCAGTTGGAAGTGACTATCCGAACGCCTTAGCAGAAGCAAAAGAATATATTGATTTGGCACAAAAGCTAAGCTGTAAGTATATTCGTATCATGATTACTTCTAATCCATATCCTGAAGATTGTAATATGGTGCAAGCAATTGAACTTTATAATCAAATGTGTGCTTATGGTGAAGATAAAGGAGTTACTCCTTTAATGGAAACCAATGGCGTACTGGCTTGCTCTGATGCAATGAATCAATTTATGGATAAGATTGAAAGTAAGAATAAAGGGGTACTTTGGGATATTCATCATCCATATCGTTACTTCAATGAAAGCGTATATGATACTTATCGTAAGCTAGGTAAAGCAATACAATATGTTCATGTAAAAGATAGTATTAAGCCGAATGATAACATCACTTATCGCATGATGGGATATGGTGATTTACCGATTTATGATGCTATTAAGCTTTTAAAAGAGAATAAGTATGATTCTTATATATCATTGGAATGGGTAAAGCGTTGGAATCCTGACTTAGAGGAACCCGGCATTGTTTTCGCTCATTTTAAAAGCTATATGTTATTTTTACTTGGTAGAATATAGTATAAAAGCTTATCAATCAATCAAACAATTTGATTGATTGATAAGCTTTGTATTTGTTAAATTTATATTGGGAGAATAAGATAATGAATGTTAGTATAAAACTCGGAAGTTACGAAGAAATGTTAGAGTTATGGGATGGTAGGTATGAAAGCTTCGTGGATGATTATGTTAGAGATATAAAACTTGGGAATCATGAAGTGTTGCTTATGAAAGATAACGAGACAAATCGCTTTATTGGTGAAATACATATTGTATGGGATAGTGGAGATAAAGACCAAGCCAATGGCATTGATACTGCTTATATTCTATCTTTAGAATTGTTGCCTGAATATCAAGGAAAAAAACTAAGTAGGTTGTTAATCAAACAAGCTTTAATAAGGATTAAAGAAAAAGGTTTTCACAAAGCTACAATTGGTGCTGACGATATTGAACGTGAAAAGTTAAATACTATCTATCAAAAATGGAGATTTACCAAAGAAATTAAACGAAGTTCTTTTGAATATGAAGAACAAGGTCAAACGGTTTTATGCACATACTCATTATTGTTAAATGATAAGCTCTAATATTTCATGATTAACTATAACTATTAATTTAATTATGATTACTTTCAGTAAAATTTACAAACACTATATTGCAAAATACCTTAGAAAAGTGATACGATAATAGCAAGACATAGTAAGGGGGAAAACAATATGGATTCTGTAAAACCAATCATTCAAAAACTAACCCAAACCTTAAAGAGTACAGTGAACGGAAGATATGCAATTGCATTAGCTGGATCCTATGCAAAAGGTGTGGCAGACAAAAGCTCTGATATTGACTTTTTTATGTTTGTAGAAAATCCAAAATTGTATGAAGATCGGGTTTCTATTATCAAGGGAATTGCAGATGATAATATGCCTGTTTATGTGTCAGCCGATTTTAATGATGGTGCATGGGGCGGAAGTATGGACTTCTTTTATCAGGGAATTCCCGTAGAAACAACTGTGAGATATATTGATAAAATGGATTCAGTAATTGCAGATTGTTTAAAAGGTGAATTCGAAATTATTCCCGCATTATGGACTACAAATGGTTATTATACGTATATTTATTTATCTGAAGTAGATTTTATTCACCCAATTGACGATCCATATGGAATTATTACATCCTATAAAGAAAAAATAAGAAGTTACCCAAAAGTATTAAAAAATGCAATTATTCATCGATTCTTTGATCGTTCAAATATGTGGCTCGATAATTTCCATTACAAGAGTGCAATTGAAAGAGAAGATATCATGTTTACGGGTAGTATTGTAAAGAATACGGTACTTGATATGGTGCAAGTTGTTTTTGCTTTGAATGAAACCTATTTTACAGGAGATAAAAAGCTAGAAAAGCAGCTATCAAAGTTAGACTATTGCCCACACAAGCTGCTCGATAATGTGGAATTTTTGATGTCAGCTCCAAAGGATAAAGAAAAGTTGGCTGAACAAAGAGATATTTTGATTGCAATTCGTGACCGATTACAATATAAAATTAGTGAGATAGAAGAATAGAAAATGTAGTTATTATTTATTTTATTGAATTTAATGTTAAAATGATGTAAAATGTATTTATAGGAAATAGAAAAGTTAATTTCTTGTAAATACATTTTTACTTGTATTTATCAGACAATCACAGCTATAAGTACAGACATGAAAGGTAGCGATAGTTCATGACAAAATCCCCAAAAAGCATTTGGTTCACGGTATTTTTATTTGTATTCATTTTCATTCTTTTGTTTATTAAGGGTACTTCTGTTATTGAAATTTCAGGGAATACATCTTTTGTATTTTATTCTATACCCATTCATCTTGTTGGTTTTATGCTTGGAATCATCTTGTTCTTGTTCAAGGGAATACGAGATATTTTTATGAAAACAATGGTACCGTTGTTTATGTTACCAGGATTTTTAACTATGTATTTTGTATTTTATCCAATGACTCATAATACGCAAATACGAACTTATTCCAATTTAGGTTTCAAGAGGTTCTTTGTTGAAAATTCAGTTAATCCTGATAAGGTACAACTGCAAAGTCCTACATTTGGTTACTTAACTGAGTTTTTCTTTGGCTTTGTGGTTGGGTTAATGTTAATTGTGTTAATTAACACGATAATGCATAAATCCTATAAACAGCTATTGTTTATTCGTCCGGTTTATTGGGTTGCTTTGGTAGTTCCGTTTGTGATTGGGTATTGTGACACGATTATTAGTTTTCTAGCAAATATGCATCATCAGTATTGTATTAATCCAACAACTCCTGTATCGGTGAGAATGGCATTGCCAACTGTTTTTATTGAATATAGCTTTTTGTTTTTAGTGGTAGCAGCTTTTATGTTTTTTGTGGTTCAAAAAATAGCGATTAGCAAGCCGATTGCAATAATAAGTTGTTGTATTGCGTTACTCTTAGCACCTTTGAATCCTTATGTAAGTGTATTGGCGATAAAACTCAATTTCTTAAAAGAAACTTGGTATGTGGAAAACGTTTTAGGAAGGTATCGCTATTCACTTGTATTATTTATGGCTGTAATTTTTGTACTTGGAATAAAAAGTATAAAACAGTCAAAACAAATTGATTAAAAATAACAAATCCCCCTCATAATAAAGAGGGGGATTTTGCATATAATAATTTTTTTAAACTTTTTTACATAGATACTTGACAAGCAGTCAAAAACATTATATAATGATATACTGTATCAAAATGGAGTTTTATACCTACTTTATGTAGAGTATATCATACTTGATATAAAAAAGCAATACAAATCTGTAGAATTTTTTTGTAAAATCCATTTAAAATTCTACATATCCTACAGAGGACATATATGGAAAATTTAAATAGGGTTTCTTCTTTTATTTAAATGTATTACAGAGCAATAAATTTTATGAATTTATTGTTCAGGATTTCTTATGGTTTTCTGTGGTTAAATATATGATTGGAGTGATAAGCCTATGGCAAATGTCAGACCTGTTCCAGGGGTAAACGCCAAACTAGTTCAACTTGGCACAAACGAGCGTTTGAGTTTTGCGAAAATTGATGAAGTATTAGAAATGCCTAACCTCATCGAAGTACAAAAGAACTCATATGATTGGTTTTTAACACAAGGACTTAAAGAAGTATTTGCTGATGTAGCTGCTATTAGCGATTACACAGGAAACTTAGTTTTGGACTTTGTGGGTTATCGTTTAGATGACGAACCAAAATACTCAGTGGCTGAGTGTAAAGAGAGAGACGTAACATATGCGGCACCTTTAAGAGTGACTGCTCGCCTTTTAAATAAGGAAACTGGAGAAGTAAAAGAGCAAGAAATCTTTATGGGTGACTTCCCATTAATGACTGAGAGTGGTACTTTCGTTATCAATGGTGCAGAACGTGTTATTGTATCTCAATTAGTGCGTTCACCAGGTGTGTATTTCAGTGATTCCTATGATAAAACAGGTAAAAAGCTGTATGCATCAACTATTATCCCAAACCGTGGTGCATGGTTGGAATATGAAACAGACTCCAATGACTTTTTCTATGTTCGTATCGATAAAAACAGAAAAATTCCGATTACTGCATTGATTCGTGCATTATTAAAAGTGCGTGATGATGTAAATTCTGAAGATATTGCACAAGACTATACTTTAGGCTTAACAACTGCAGTAGGCAGCGATAGCGAAATCGTTGGTATTTTTGGCGAAGATGATAGATTAACTACTACTATTACAAATAAAGATGCTACTAAAAATGGTGAGGAAGCTTTATTAGAAGTATATCGTAAACTTCGTCCAGGCGAACCACCAACAATTGAAAGTGCTGTGAAGCACATTGTTCCTTTATTATTTGATGAACATCGCTATGACCTATCTAAGGTTGGTAGATATAAATATAATAAAAAACTTGCTATGGAGCATCGCTTAGTAGGCCATATTCTTGCTGAGCCGGTAATCAATGAATTAACCGGTGAAGTAATTGCTGAAACAAACGAGAAAATTACTCGTGAAAAGGCAAACGAAATTCAAAGAGCTGGTGTAGATACTGTTTACTTGTCTGTAATGGAAGGCGAAAAAGTTGTTAAAGTAATTTCAAACGGAATGGTTGAAATTACGGACTTTATCGAAAGTATTGACAAAGAAGAATGTGGTGTTTACGAACTAGTACGTTTTAAAGTATTAAAAGATATCTTAGAAAAAGCTTCTTCTGTTGAAGAGCAAATTCAAATGGTAAAAGAAAGAATTAACGAGTTAATTCCGAAACACATCATTAAAGACGATATCTTTGCTTCTATTAACTACATGAACAATTTAGTTTACAATATTGGTACTGTTGATGATATTGACCATTTAGGTAATCGTCGTATTCGTACTGTAGGCGAATTGCTACAAAATCAATTTAGAATTGGTTTCTCTAGAATGGAAAGAGTGATTCGTGAAAGAATGACTTTACAAGCACAAGACATGGATGTTATTACTCCTCAAGCGTTAATTAACATTCGTCCTGTTGTAGCTTCTATTAAAGAATTCTTTGGTTCTTCTCCACTTTCTCAATTCATGGATCAAACAAACCCATTGGCAGAGTTAACTCATAAACGTCGTTTATCAGCATTAGGTCCTGGTGGTCTTTCTCGAGACAGAGCCGGATTCGAAGTTCGTGACGTTCACTATAGCCATTATGGAAGAATGTGTCCAATTGAGACCCCCGAAGGTCCAAACATCGGTTTGATTTCTTATCTTGCTTCTTTTGCTCGATTAAATGAATATGGTTTCATTGAAGCTCCATATCGTAAAGTAGATAAAGCAACAGGTAAAGTATTAGATGAAGTAGAGTATATGACTGCTGATATCGAAGATAGCTTTGTTGTAGCCCAAGCGAATGAGCCATTAACTGAAGAAGGCACTTTTGCAAGAAAAAGAGTTAATGCTCGTTATAGAGATGAAATCTTGGAAACTGACCGTGAAGCAGTAGACTACATGGACGTTTCTCCTAAGATGGTTGTATCTGTTGCGACAGCAATGATTCCATTCTTAGAAAATGATGACGCAAACCGTGCATTGATGGGTGCAAACATGCAACGTCAGGCTGTTCCTCTATTAAAAACCGAATCTCCTTATGTAGGAACCGGTATGGAATATAAAGCGGCTGTTGATTCAGGCGTAGTTGTTGTTTCTAAACACAATGGTATTGTTGAAAGAGTTTCTGCTGATGAAGTTGTAATTAAAGATGAAAATAACAAGCTTCAAGTTTACAAGGTTACAAAATTCAAACGTTCTAACCAAGGTACTTGTACAAACCAACGTCCTATCGTTGTAAAAGGTCAAGCAATTAAAGCAGGTGACGTATTAGCAGATGGACCTGCAACTTGTAACGGTGAAATCAGCTTAGGTAAAAATGCGTTAATCGGATTTATGACTTGGGAAGGTTATAACTACGAGGATGCGGTTTTAATCAATGAAAAGTTAGTTCGTGATGATGTATATACTTCTATCCATATCGAAGAATATGAAACAGAAGCACGTGATACAAAATTAGGCCCAGAAGAGATTACAAGAGATATTCCAAACGTTGGTGAGGATGCCTTAAAAGATCTTGATGAAAACGGTATTATTCGTATCGGTGCTGAAGTAAGAGCCGGCGATATTTTAGTAGGTAAGGTTACACCAAAGGGTGAAACTGAACTTACTGCTGAAGAACGCCTATTAAGAGCAATCTTCGGTGAAAAAGCAAGAGAAGTAAGAGATACTTCCTTAAAGGTTCCTCATGGTGAATGTGGTATTATCGTAGACGTAAAAGTATTTACAAGAGAAAACTGTGATGAATTAAGCCCTGGAGTTAATAAAGTTGTTCGTTGCTATATTGCTCAAAAGAGAAAAATCTCTGTTGGAGACAAAATGGCGGGTCGTCATGGTAATAAGGGTGTTGTTTCCCGTATTCTACCTCAAGAAGATATGCCATTCTTACCAGATGGTACTCCACTAGATATCGTTTTGAACCCTCTAGGCGTACCTTCTCGTATGAACATCGGTCAGGTACTTGAAGTTCACTTAGGTCGTGCAGCTGCTGCATTAGGCTTTAAGATGATGACACCGGTATTCGATGGTGCTCATGAGGATGATATTCGTGATTGTCTAAAAGCTGCTGGCTTAAGAGATGATGGTAAAACAATTCTTTATGATGGACGTACCGGAGAATTATTTGATAATCCTGTAACTGTAGGTTATATGTATTACCTCAAACTTCATCACCTTGTTGATGATAAAATCCATGCTCGTTCTACTGGTCCTTACTCACTTGTTACGCAACAACCTCTTGGTGGTAAAGCGCAATTTGGTGGTCAAAGATTTGGTGAGATGGAGGTTTGGGCACTTGAAGCTTATGGTGCGGCTTACACTCTACAAGAAATCTTAACAGTTAAATCAGATGACGTTGAAGGACGTGTTAAGACCTATGAAGCTATTGTTAAAGGTCAAAATGTTCCAAAACCTGGTATCCCTGAGTCATTTAAAGTATTGATTAAAGAGCTTCAATCACTGGGCTTAGATGTCAAAGTGCTTGATAAAGATAACTTGGAAATCGATTTGAAAAACTCATTCGAAGATGATGATGCAGGGTTACAACCTGTTATTGATGATTCTGAGTATGTTGAAGATTCCGATTTTGAAGGTTATTCTGTTGAAGAAGTTGAATTTGAAGATGATGATTACGATTTTGATTTGGATTCAGATTCAGATTCTGATAGCGACTTTGAGGATGATTCAGACACAGAACTATTTTAATAGAAAAGGGGTCTAAATATGGAATTTAACGTATTTGAGTCTATAAAAATAGGGCTAGCCTCTCCTGAACAAGTGAGAGAATGGTCTTATGGCGAAGTAAAAAAACCAGAAACGATAAACTATCGTACTTTAAAACCAGAGCGTGACGGCCTTTTCTGCGAAAGAATTTTTGGTCCACAAAAAGACTGGGAATGTCATTGCGGTAAATATAAAAGACTACGTTTCAAAGGCAAAGTATGTGATAAATGTGGTGTAGAAGTTACCCGTGCAAAGGTAAGACGTGAAAGAATGGGACACATTGAGCTTGCAGCTCCTGTGTCACATATCTGGTACTTTAAAGGTATCCCTTCTCGTATGGGATTATTATTAGATATTTCTCCTAGAAGACTAGAAGAAGTAATCTATTTTGCAAAATATATCGTAATTGATCCAGGTTCAACTCCATTGGAAAAAGGTCAACTTTTAACAGAGCTTGAGCATATGGATATGCGTGAAAAATATGACGAAGATTTTAGAGCAGGAATGGGTGCTGAGGCTGTTAAAGAGCTTTTAGTAGAACTTGATTTACCAAAATTAAGCGAAGAGCTAAAAGAAGCTTTAGAAACTGCAACAGGTCAAAAACGTGTTCGTTATTTAAAACGTCTTGAAGTTGTTGAAGCATTCAGAACTTCAGGCAACCGTCCTGAGTGGATGATACTTGATGTAGTTCCTGTAATTCCACCAGATATTCGTCCAATGGTTCAATTAGATGGTGGCCGTTTCGCTACTTCTGATTTGAATGATCTTTATAGAAGAGTAATCAACAGAAACAATCGTTTGAAAAGATTGTTAGAGCTATCTGCTCCTGACATTATTGTTCGTAATGAAAAACGTATGTTACAAGAAGCAGTAGATGCATTGATTGATAATGGCAGACGTGGCCGTCCTGTAACAGGACCAAACAATCGTCCATTAAAATCTCTTTCTGATATGCTAAAAGGTAAACAAGGTCGTTTCCGTCAAAACCTACTAGGTAAACGTGTTGACTATTCAGGACGTTCTGTTATCGTTGTAGGTCCTGAACTAAAAATGTACCAATGTGGTTTACCAAAAGAAATGGCTCTTGAGTTGTTTAAACCATTCGTAATGAAACGTTTAGTAGAAACAGGTCAATCCAACAATATTAAGAGTGCTAGAAAGATGGTTGAGCGTGCAAGAGAAGAAGTTTGGGATGCTCTTGAAATCGTAATTAAAGATCACCCGGTACTATTAAACCGTGCGCCAACGCTTCATAGACTTGGTATTCAAGCTTTCGAACCAGTATTAGTAGAAGGTAGAGCACTAAAACTTCACCCACTTGTATGTACAGCTTACAACGCTGACTTCGACGGTGACCAAATGGCTGTTCACGTTCCTCTATCTGCTGAAGCACAAGCCGAAGCACGTTTTCTAATGCTTGCAGCAAACAATATCTTAAAACCTTCTGATGGACGCCCTGTTGCAGTTCCAACACAAGACATGGTTCTTGGTTCTTACT
The DNA here is from genome assembly GCF_030908625.1 of Paludicola sp. MB14-C6. GTDB lineage: Bacteria > Bacillota > Clostridia > Oscillospirales > Ruminococcaceae > Paludihabitans. Next base: position 2,069,131 of record NZ_CP133133.1, read on the forward strand.
ATCTAACATTGCAAAAAGATGGTGAAAAAGGCGAAGGCAAAATCTTCAAAGATGTGAATGAAGCTTTGATGGCTTATAACGAAGGTGTTATTAGTCTTCATGCAAAAGTAAAAATTCGCTTAAGCAAACAAATTGGTGATACTAAGGTTAGCAAAATTATTGATACAACAATTGGTCGTGTAATCTTTAACCAAACAATTCCTCAAGATTTAGGCTATGTAGATCGTTCTAATAACGAAAACCAATTTGCTTTAGAAGTTGATTTCTTAGTTAAGAAAAAACAACTCGGCGATATTATTGATCGTTGTATTCGTGTTCATGGTACTGCAAAAACTGCAGAAGTTTTAGATAAAGTAAAAGCATTGGGCTTTAAGTTCTCAACAAAAGGTGCAATTACTGTTGCGGTATGTGATGCTACAATTCCTCCACAAAAGAAACAATATCTAGCTGAAGCAGAAGCTGCTATTGAAGATATTAACGACCAATTCCAAATGGGTCTTATCTCAAATGAAGAGCGAACAAAGTTAGTATTGAAAACTTGGGATAAAACAACAAACCTAGTTACAGTTGCACTTCAAGAAAACTTGGATAATTACAATCCAATTTTTATGATGGCTGACTCTGGAGCTCGTGGTAGTATCAATCAGATTAGACAGCTTGCTGGTATGCGTGGATTGATTGCCAACACATCTGGTACAACAATTGAAGTACCAATTCGTGCAAACTATCGTGAAGGCTTGAATATCTTGGAATACTTCATTTCTTCTCGTGGTGCGAGAAAAGGTCTTGCTGATACCGCTCTTAGAACTGCTGACTCAGGTTACTTGACTCGTCGTTTGGTTGACGTTTCTCAAGACGTTATTATCCGACAAGATGATTGTGGAACGCATAATGGTATTGAAGTTTATGCAATCACAGAAGGAAAAGAAATGATTGAGCCATTAGAAGACCGTTTAATCGGACGTTATCTAGTGGAAGATTATGTAGATGAAAAAACCGGTGAAGTGCTTGTATCTAAAGATAAGCTAATGGGCGCATATGATGCGAAAAAGCTTATCAATGCAGGCGTTACCAATATTCGAATTCGTTCTATTCTTACTTGTGAATCCAAACAAGGTGTTTGTACAAAATGTTATGGTTCTAACCTTGCTACTGGTAATCCGGTTGCAATTGGTGAGGCAGTAGGTGTTATTGCTGCTCAATCAATTGGTGAGCCTGGTACTCAGTTGACAATGCGTACGTTCCATACTGGTGGTATTGCATCTGCAGAAGATATTACACAAGGTCTTCCAAGAATCGAAGAGTTGTTTGAAGGAAGAAAACCAAAGAACTCAGCAGTTATTGCTGAAATTGATGGTAGAGTTCGTATTGAAGAAATCAAACGTACTCGTCACATTTTCGTTACAAACTTCGATGGAGAAGAACGTGATTACCCAATTCCATATGGTTATAGAATTAAAGTTGTTGATGGCGATACAATTCAAAAAGGTGAGGCTATGACAGAAGGTTCTGTTAACCCACATGATGTTCTTGCTGTTAAAGGTGAACAAGAAGTTCAAAACTATTTAAATAGTGAGGTTCAAAAGGTTTACCGTATGCAAGGTGTTGATATCAACGATAAGCATATCGAGGTTATCGTTCGTCAAATGATGCGTAAAGTTCGAGTATCCGATGCAGGAAGCTCTGATTTACTTCCAGGAGCTTTAGCTGATAGAAGTGAAGTAGAAACTGCAAATCGTGCAATTCAAGCAAGAATGGATGCCGGCGAAATTGGCTTAAAACTTTGTGAATATTCAGCTGTATTACTTGGTATTACAAAGGCTTCTCTTGCAACTGACAGCTTCTTATCTGCTGCTTCATTCCAAGAAACAACTAGAGTATTAACCGAAGCTGCTATAAAAGGTAAGGTTGACCCATTATTAGGCTTGAAAGAAAACGTAATTATCGGTAAATTGGTTCCAGCAGGTACTGGCATGAATTGCTATAGAAATGTAGAAGTCGTAAAAGTACAAGAAGAGCCACAAACTGATGACTCTCAAGATGATATGGATATTGAGTTTCAACAACAAGAAACAATCGTATCAGCAGAATAATCGACAAAACAAGCTATATTCTTGTCAAAAATAACTATTGACAAAGTATGTGGAAAAATGTTAAATTAAATAGGTTGAGAAAATTTGCTTTGTTTTATGAATGATTTTAAAATAAAGTAACATTCTAAACTTGTGTAGCTATTTTGGAGGTTTGACAACGTCAAACCTCCCAATATAGATTTATCAAATATTTTTATTTGAAAAAATTTGAAAGAAGGAGGAGCGATATGCCAACATTTAATCAGTTAGTACGTAAAGGTAGACAAGTGAATGAGAAGAAATCAGGTGCGCCTGCACTACAAGAAACTTTCAATACAATGAAAAAAGCTTATAGTGAACAAAGTTCTCCACAAAAACGTGGTGTTTGTACTACAGTTAGAACGATGACTCCTAAAAAGCCTAACTCAGCTCTTAGAAAAGTTGCCAGAGTAAGACTTACAAATGGATACGAAGTTTCTGCTTATATCCCAGGTATCGGTCATAACTTACAAGAACATAGCGTTGTCTTAATTCGTGGTGGTCGTATTAAAGACTTACCTGGTGTTCGTTACCATATTGTACGTGGTACCCTTGATGCACAAGGTGTAAACAACAGAAACCAATCTCGTTCTAAATACGGAACAAAACGTCCAAAAGCAGGGGCTAAAAAGTAATAAGATCCCTATGAGATGAAGATAATTCATGCCCATATGTAGCGGCTTTTATATATAATTAGCCTCTGCATTGGTCAAGCGGGAGATTCTATACTTTCGAGTACCTATGAATTCATTATGTGAAGGAGGGAAGTAAAGTGCCAAGAAGAGGTAATATCGCAAAACGTGATGTTTTGCCAGATCCACTTTACAAATCAAAGCAAGTTACTCGTCTTATCAACAGCATTATGCTAGATGGTAAAAAGGGTGTTGCACAAAAGATTGTATACGGTGCATTTGAAATCATTGCTGAGAAATCAGGTAAAGATGCGTTAGAGGTGTTTGAAGCAGCTCTAGAGAATATAATGCCTGTATTAGAAGTTAAAGCTCGTCGTGTAGGTGGTGCAACATACCAAGTACCGATGGAAGTACGTCCTGAAAGACGTCAAACTTTAGGCTTACGTTGGTTAACAACTTATGCAAGAAGCCGTGGCGAAAGAACAATGAAAGAACGTTTAGCAGGGGAATTACTTGATGCTATGAATGGCTCAGGTGCAGCTTGCAAAAAACGTGAAGATACACACAAAATGGCTGAAGCTAACAAAGCATTTGCACACTACAGATGGTAGTAATAATTTAGGACATACTAAATTAAAGATAAATTATATATTCGAGAATTTTAGGAGGATATTATGCCAAGAGAAGTATCACTTGAGCTTACTCGTAACATTGGTATAATGGCTCACATTGACGCAGGTAAAACAACAACTACTGAGCGTATCCTGTATTACACAGGTAAAACTCATAAGATTGGTGAAACCCATGAGGGTGCTGCAACAATGGACTGGATGGCACAAGAGCAAGAAAGAGGTATTACAATTACTTCAGCTGCTACTACTGCATTCTGGAAAGGCCATAGAATCAATATTATCGACACTCCTGGGCACGTTGACTTCACAGTAGAAGTAGAACGTTCTCTAAGAGTTCTTGACGGTTCCGTTACTGTATTCTGTGCAAAAGGCGGCGTTGAGCCTCAATCTGAAACAGTATGGCGTCAAGCAGATAAATATCGCGTGCCTAGAATGGCTTACGTGAACAAGATGGACATTATGGGAGCTGACTTCTTTAATGTTGTAAAGATGATGCATGACAGATTAAAATGTAATGCAGTTCCAATTCAATTACCAATCGGTGCTGAAGAAACTTTCAGAGGCGTGATTGACCTAGTTGAAATGAATGCAGACATTTATTACGATGAAATGGGTAAGGATATGCGTGTGGAAGAAATTCCTGAAGACATGCGTGAACTTGCTGAAGAATATCGTGCAAAATTATTAGAAGCAGTTGCAGAGCAAGATGAAGAAGTTATGATGAAATATCTAGATGGTGAAGAAATCACTACTGAAGAAATCAAAACTTGTCTTCGTAAAGGTACATTAGCAAATACTATTGTTCCTGTTGTTTGTGGTACTTCTTATAGAAATAAGGGCGTTCAAAAATTATTGGATGCAGTAGTTGACTTTATGCCAGCTCCAACCGATGTTGATGACATCAAAGGTATCAATCCGGAAACTGACGAAGAAGTTACAAAGCCTTCTTCTGACAGCGAGCCATTTGCAGCTTTAGCATTTAAAATTGCAACTGACCCATTTGTTGGAAAGCTATGTTTCTTCCGTGTATACTCTGGAACAATTGATGCTGGTAGTTCTGTATTAAACTCAACAAAAGATAAGCAAGAGAGAATGGGCCGTATTCTACAAATGCACGCAAACTCTCGTCAAGATATCGAAACAGTTTACGCTGGTGATATTGCTGCTGCTGTTGGTTTGAAAACAACTACAACTGGTGACACATTATGTGACCCAAAACATCCTGTAATTCTTGAGTCAATGGAATTCCCAGAACCAGTTATTCAATTGGCAATTGAGCCAAAAACAAAAGCTGGTCAAGAAAAAATGGGTATCGGTTTAGCAAAACTAGCTGAAGAAGACCCAACATTCAGAACTTATACTGATGAAGAAACAGGTCAAACTATTATCGCTGGTATGGGTGAGCTTCACCTTGAAATCATCGTAGATAGATTACTTCGTGAATTCAAAGTAGAAGCAAACGTTGGTGCTCCTCAAGTTTCTTATAAAGAAACAATTAGAAAAGAAGCAACTGTTGACCATAAATATTCTCGCCAATCAGGTGGTAAAGGTCAATACGGTCATGTTAAAATTATCGTTGAACCTAATGAATCTGGTAAAGGCTATGAGTTCATCAACAAAGTTGTTGGTGGTGCAATTCCGAAAGAATACATCCCAGCTGTTGATGCAGGTATCAAAGGTGCTATGCAATCTGGTGTTCTTGCTGGATACGAAGTTGTTGACTGTAAAGTAACATTATTCGACGGTTCTTACCATGAGGTTGACTCCTCAGAAATGGCATTTAAAATTGCCGGTTCTATGGCGTTTAAAGAAGCAATGAGAAAAGCTGATCCAGTTATTTTGGAACCAATTATGAAAGTTGTTGTAATTGTTCCTGAAGACTACATGGGCGATATCATTGGTGACTTAAACTCTCGCCGTGGTCAAATTCAAGGTATGGAAGCAAGACCTGGTGCACAACAAATCAATGCATTTGTTCCACTTTCTGAGATGTTTGGTTACTCAAACGCACTTCGCTCTAAATCTCAAGGCCGTGGACAATATTCTATGGAACCAAGTCATTATATCGAAGTTCCAAAATCTATTTCTGAAAAAATCATGAGTTCTAGATCAAAGAACGACTAATTTTTTAAAAACACTTGAAAAATAAAATTTACGTGGTAGAATATTAGTCATATAGACTACTATTCTATCCACAAATATAAGGAGGAAATTCCAATGGCAAAAGCTAAATTCGAACGTACCAAGCCACACGTTAATATTGGTACAATTGGTCACGTTGACCATGGTAAAACTACTTTAACTGCTGCTATCACTAAAACTTTAGGTTTACAAGGTAAAGCTGAATTCAGAGCATACGACCAAATCGACGGTGCTCCAGAAGAAAGAGAACGTGGTATTACTATTAATACTGCTCACGTTGAGTACGAAACTGACAACCGTCACTACGCTCACGTTGACTGCCCTGGCCATGCTGACTATGTTAAAAACATGATCACTGGTGCTGCTCAAATGGACGGCGCTATCCTAGTTGTATCTGCTGCAGACGGACCTATGCCACAAACTCGTGAGCATATTCTTCTATCTCGCCAAGTAGGTGTTCCTTACATCGTTGTATTCATGAACAAAGCTGACCAAGTTGATGACCCAGAACTACTAGACTTAGTAGAAATGGAAATCCGTGATCTTCTAAATGAATATGAGTTCCCAGGCGATGATACTCCTATCATCAAAGGTTCTGCTCTACAAGCTCTAGAAGCTCCAAACGATGTTACTAACGCTGCATATGCTCCAATTTTAGAGCTAATGGATGCTGTTGACTCTTGGATTCCAACTCCTGAGCGTAAAGCTGATCTACCTTTCTTAATGCCTGTTGAGGACGTATTCACAATTACTGGTCGTGGTACTGTTGCTACTGGTAGAGTTGAAAGAGGTCAATTAAAAACTGGTGATGAAGTTGAGATTCTTGGTCTAACTGACGAAAGAGCTAAAACAGTTGTTACTGGTATCGAAATGTTCCGCAAAATCCTAGATTATGCTGAAGCAGGCGATAATATCGGTGCTCTACTTCGTGGTGTTCAAAGAGCTGACATCGAACGTGGTCAAGTATTAGCTAAACCAGGTTCTATTCACCCACTAACTAAATTCGTAGGTCAAATCTACGTTCTTAAAAAAGAAGAAGGCGGACGTCATACTCCATTCTTCAAAAACTACCGTCCACAATTCTATTTCAGAACAACTGACGTAACTGGTATTATCGAGTTACCAGAAGGTGTTGAAATGGCTATGCCTGGCGATAACGTTGAAATCAATGTTGAATTGATTACTCCTATCGCTATCGAAGAAGGTCTACGTTTTGCTATTCGTGAAGGTGGCCGTACAGTAGGTTCAGGCGTTGTTGTAAAAGCATTAAAAGACTAGTTCCTAGTTTTTTCAAAAGCACTCAGATTGCAAAATCTGAGTGCTTTTTTGATAGTTGCATTGAAAATGCATAAAAGGAGTACATATACAGAATTTATACATTAAGATTTGTTGATTATCGTAGCGAAAATGCAATATCTAAAATTGAAAAGTTCATAATCAAATTTCAAGTATCGTAAATATGTAAATACTACCAAATATATTTTATAAAAATATACAAAGTACACAATGTAATTACATGTGTGCTTCATAGCAAAACAAAATCATGAAAAATGAGTACCTTTGAAACACATATTTCAATTTTTTGTAAAATCAAAAGAATTATTGTGCAATATAACAATTTAAAACTTGCAAATTCGACTATATTTGTTATACTTTAAACTGCTAAAACACTTGAAATTATGAAAAGTATGTGATAAAATATAAAACATATTAAAAACCTATATTAAAGAAATAACAATGGAGGAATCGAAATGTTTGCAAAAAAACGCACATTAACAATCGTAGTTGCAATGGCGCTTGCTGCATCAATGTTGTTATCATCTTGTACAAAAGTTGATAATGCTGCTAAATCTAAGTACCCTGGTACTTCAGAAAAAGGAACAGCAGTAATTAACCTTGGTGCTGAACCGCCTAAAATGTTTTCAGTAATTTCTACTGACACAGCTTCTGGTGTCGTGTTACTTCATCTGATGGATGGTCTTACTGTATTAGATAAAGAAGATAAACCACAACCAGGTGTTGCAAAAAAATGGAAAGTTTCTGATGATGGAAAAGTTTATACTTTTGAACTTCGTGATGACTATAAATGGACTAACGGAGAAAAAGTAACTGCAAATGACTTTAAATTTGCTTTCTTATCATTATTAGATCCAAAATTCGCTTCTGAATATGCTTACTTTGGTTATGTATTTAAAAACGGCGAAAAATTTTCTAAAGGTGAAGCAAAAGCAGAAGATGTTGGTGTAAAAGTTATTGACGATTACAAACTAGAGCTAACTCTAGAAAATCCAACTCCTTATTTACCAGGTATGTTAGCTTATAAAGTTTTCTTACCAGTTAACAAAAAAGCTTACGATACATATGGTGAGAAATATGCAACTGATGCAAAAAATATCGTTACAAATGGTGCATACAAATTAGAAAAATGGGAGCATGAAAACGAAATCGTCATAACGAAAAATGCTGATTACCCAGATGCTAAAAAAGTTAAAATCGACAAAATCGTTATGAAAATGATTAAAGATTCCAATGCTGCTATGAACTCATTTAAAGGCAATGAAATCGATATGATCGGTTTAAATGGTGACCAACTTGCAATGTTAAATAAAGAAGGTCAACCTACTTACTCATATGATGATAACTCAAACTGGTACTTTGAATTTAATATGAAGAGACCTGTTTTAGCTAATGCTAAAGTACGTCAAGCTTTAACAACTGCTATCGACAGCGAAAGTTTCGTTAAAAACGTATTAAAGAATTCATCTAAACCTGCTCGTCAATTCACACCTCCTGCAATTGCTGGTTACAAAAAGAGCTTCTACGAAGAAATCGGACCTCAATTCAAGAGCAATGATATTGAAGGCGCTAAGAAGTTAATTGAAGAAGCTAAAAAAGAACTTGGAATGGACAAAATTTCATTTACTTTAATAGTTGATGATACTGATACTGCATCTAAACATGCTGCTTTCTTCCAAGAAACATGGAAAAAACTTGGCGTTGATGTAAAAATTCAAGCTGTTCCATTCAAGAGCAGACTAGAAAAAATGACTCAAAAAGACTTTGATGTTACTATGGCTGGATGGGGTCCTGACTATAATGACCCTATGACATTCTTAGATTTATTTGAAACTGGAAATGGTAACAACCATACTAGTTACACAAATAAAGCATATGATGAATTACTAGCTAAAGTTAGAAAAGAAACTGATAAAAAAGCACGTTTTGGCTATTTAGCTGAATTAGAGAAAATTTTAATGAAAGACATGCCAATCGGTCCTTACTACTTTAGAGCTCGTGACTATACAGTATCCGGTAAATTATCTGGTGTTGTTCGTACAGGTTTCCAAGATATTAACCTAAAATGGGCAGAAGTAAAATAGGCTATCGTTCATTCTAATACAAGACATATACTCCGAGCCATATTACGTAATTGTATGGCTCGTAGTTGTGTTTTGATGCATTTAAGCTTACATATTTTGTTAGATGAATGCAATTGATGTAAACTTAAATGCATCAAAGTAATGTATGAAATTTGTTACTATAGATTTTTGAAAGAAAGGGGCAATTTTTTTTGGCAAGATTTTTATTAAAGAGAATTTGGTATTCTGTTTTAACATTATTTGTTTTAATAGTAATTACCTTTTTTATGATGCGTCTACTTCCTGGTACTCCATTCCTAGGCGAAAAGGCTTTGCCAGAAGCCACTAAAATTGCATTAATGCAAAAATACGGATTGGATCAACCGACAATCGTTCAATTTGGAAAGTATATGGGAAATGTATTAAAAGGTGATTTAGGTATTTCAATGCACTATAATCGTCCCGTTAATGATATTATTTTAAGCTCATTTCCATATTCCTTTGACTTAGGTATTAGAGCGCTGATTTTTGCTATACTAATGGGTATTGGTTTGGGAATTTTGGCTGCTAATAAAAGGGGTACTGGATGGGATTCTGCTGCTATGATTATAGCAGTTATTGGTGTATCTATACCAAGCTTTATTGTTGGTGCATTGTTACAATTCGGTTTATCTTTGAAGTTGAATCAATTTATTCAAATGTTTTCACCAGGTGTTCAGTTGTTCCCGACATTAGGTTGGAGCTCTGAAATGCATAAGGTTCTTCCTGCATTTGCTTTAAGCTTTGGCTCTTTAGCTACTATTTCACGTTTAATGCGTACTAGTATGCTTGATGTTTTAGGTCAAGACTATATTAAAACAGCAAAGGCAAAAGGTTTAAGCAGAGGAAAAATTATTTGGAAACATGCTGTTCGTAATGCAATCATGCCTGTAATCACAGTTTTAGGACCAATTACAGCAGCTGTATTAACCGGTGCATTCGTTGTTGAACAAATCTTCAACATTCCTGGAATGGGTAAATTCTTTGTTTTGAGTATTCAAGTTCAAGACTATACAATGATATCAGGAACAACTATTTTCTATGGCGCATTTTTAATCTTAGCCAATTTAATTGTTGACCTTGTATATGGATTTATTGATCCACGTGTAAAATTAGGAAAGGAGTAGTACAATGAGTAAAGAAAAAGATAATGTGATTGAAGAAGTTCTAGATGATGTACAAATTACAGAAGCATCATTTGAACTAGTTGGCAAAGATGCAAAAAACAGTGAAGCAATTGTACGCCCTTCCTTGAGCTATTGGAAAGATGCTATGCGTCGTTTAGTAAAAAATAAGGTAGCAGTTGTTTGTGCAATTTTCCTTGCTTTCATAATTTTGATGGCTATTATTGTACCTATGGTATCTCCATATACTATTTCTGACATACATATCGAGCATACTGATAAGGGAATGTTCTATACCGCTGAAGATGGCCATATGCATATATTCGGAACAGACTCTTTAGGACGTGACATTTTCGTTCGTATTTGGAGCGGTGCTCGTGTATCTATGTTTATTGCATTTACAGCAGTATTTATTAACTTTATCATAGGTATCATTTATGGTGGTATCTCTGGTTATGTAGGCGGTCGTGTTGATAATATCATGATGCGTATCATTGAAATTATCAATGGTATCCCTTACTTAATGATTGTTATATTGCTGATGATGGTAATGGAAGCAGGTATCGGTACGATTATCATAGCATACGCTGCGGTTGGTTGGACCGGAATGGCACGTTTGGTTCGTGGTCAAGTAATGACATTAAAAGAACAAGAATTCGTAGTTGCTGCTAAATCTTTGGGTGCAAAACCTTCTCGAATTTTAGCAAAACATCTATTACCAAACACATTGAGTGTTGTTATAGTAAATATTACATTGGCAATTCCATCTGCTATCTTTACAGAGGCATTCTTAAGCTTTATTGGTTTGGGCGTTCCTATTCCAAACGCAAGCTGGGGTACTCTTGCAAATGACGGTGTAGCTGTATTCCAACAACATCCTCATATGCTATTTATCCCTGCATTCTTTATTAGCTTAACAATGTTATCCTTTAACTTATTAGGTGACGCACTTCGTGACGTATTTGACCCAAGGTTAAGAAAGTAGGTGTAAGAAATGAATGAAAATGTTTTAGAAATAAATAATTTAAAAGTTTCGTTTGACACTTATGCCGGTGAAGTGCAAGCTGTTCGTGGCGTTACTTTTAATGTAGCTAATGGTGAAGTATTAGCTATCGTTGGTGAATCAGGTTGTGGAAAAAGTGTAACGGCGCAAACAATTATGAAGCTGAATCCAATGCCACCAGCAAGAATTAAAGACGGCTCTGTTATTCTAGACGGAAAAGATATTGTTGCAGCTTCTGAAAAAGAAATGCAAAATATCCGTGGTACTGTTGTAAGTATGATTTTCCAAGACCCAATGACTAGTTTAAACCCAACTATGACAGTTGGTAAACAATTAACAGAAGCAATAGTGAAGCATCAAAAAATTTCTAAAGAAGAAGCTAGAAAAGAAGCTGTAAGATTATTGAAATTAGTTCAAATTCCAAATCCGGAACAAAGAGCAAAACAATATCCTCATGAATTTTCAGGAGGAATGCGTCAAAGAGTTATGATTGCTATGGCATTGTCTTGTAATCCAAAGTTATTGATTGCGGATGAACCAACAACTGCTCTTGACGTTACCATTCAAGCTCAAATTATGGATTTGATGGCTGATTTGAAAAAAGAGCTTGGCACATCCATTATTTTGATTACTCATGACCTTGGCGTTGTTGCAAATCTTGCTGACAATGTTGCAGTTATGTATGCCGGTAAAATTGTTGAAAAAGGTGCTGTAGATGATATTTTCTACAATCCATCTCATCCATATACAACTGGCTTACTAGATTCACTTCCTCGTGTAGATAGTGATAGATCAAAACAACTTCTTGCAATTGATGGCACACCACCTGACTTATTTGCTCCACCTGTTGGCTGCGAATTTGCAGACAGATGTAAGTATTGTATGAATATCTGTAAAGAGCACGTTCCTCCATTATATGAAGTAAGTCCAAATCATTTTTCAGCATGTTGGATGTTACATCCGGAATGTGATAAAAAACTAAACAGAGGAGGTGCTGTTAATGGCTAATGAACAACAAGTATTAGTTGAAGTAAAAGATTTGAAAAAACATTTCCATGTTGGACATAATCAAGTTTTAAAAGCTGTAGATGGCGTCTCTTTTACAATCAAAAAAGGCGAAACGCTTGGCTTAGTTGGTGAATCCGGTTGTGGTAAATCAACTCTAGGTCGTGTTTTAATGGGTATTTATCCAAAAACAGCCGGTGAATTGATTTATGATGGAAAATCATTAAATATTAAAAAAACATCTCATAGATACCACTACGCAAAGAAAGCTCAAATTATATTCCAAGATCCATACGCTTCTTTAAATCCTCGTATGACAGTTGGCTCTATCATCAGCGAAGGTATGGAAATTCATAAAATGTACGATGCGGAAAAACGTCAAGAGAGAGTTTATGAGCTTCTTGAGACAGTTGGACTAAATCGTGAACATGCAAGCCGTTTTCCACATGAGTTCTCAGGTGGTCAAAGACAAAGAATTGGTATTGCAAGAGCTCTTGCAATTGAGCCTGAATTTATCGTATGTGATGAGCCAATTTCTGCACTTGATGTATCTATTCAAGCACAAGTTATCAACTTATTGAAAGACTTACAAAAAGAATTAGGCTTAACTTATCTTTTCATTGCGCATGACTTAAATATTGTTAAATATATTAGTGATAGAATTGCTGTAATGTACTTAGGTAACATCGTTGAGATTGCAAGCAGTGACATCATTTATCATCATACATTACACCCATATTCCAAAGCTTTGTTGTCATCTGTTCCTATTCCTGACCCAGATGCTGAAGCGCAAAAACAGCGTGTTGTTTTACAAGGTGATGTACCTAGCCCAATTAACACTCCTGTTGGATGTAATTTTGCTGGTCGTTGTCCAAATGCATGTGATATTTGTCGTAAGGAACGTCCTCCACTAATCGAAGTAGAACCAGGACATATGGTTGCTTGCCATTTGGTGAAACCAGAACAAAAATAAGTTAGAATACATTCAACTATATAAAGTGACGTGAGCAACCATATGTCCTACATATCGGTTGCTTGCCATTTGGTGAAACCGGAACAAAAATAAACTATAATTATAATAAACTATATAAATTGACGTGAGCAACCATATGTCCTACATATCGGTTGCTTGTCATTTGGTAAAACCAGAACAAAAATAAGTATTGTTTATAATATAAAGTATGAAAGGTATTTGCTTATATTAAGTGAATACCTTTCATATTTTTGTTACAAAATGAAAGAATAATAAAATAATCAGTAGTGATAAATAAATTTACATAATATACATTTACTTTTCAAAGCTTTATTGGTAGAATAACACTACACTGATATATGTGGTACTAATTTTATTTGCTATAATTAAGCTTATATGAATTAAATTAGTATAAAGTGGATATATAGAGAGGACTTATGGTGAAATGGATGGATTATAGAATTATTGCGGATAGTTGTTGCGAATTTACATCTGAGTTGAAAGAAGAAGTAGAATGCAAAAGTGTTCCACTAAAAATGACACTTGGAAATGATACTTATGTAGATGATGAAAACTTGGATGTGAATCATTTTCTAAAAACGATGAATCATTACAAAGGAAGAGCAATGTCTGCCTGTCCATCTCCACAAGAATATTATAATGAATATGCAAGCGACAAACCCAATTATGTCGTAACTTTGTCGTCTCAATTATCAGGCTCTTATTCAAGCGCTATGGTGGCAAAAATGTTAGCAGAGGAAGACGATAAAGAAGTTGAAGTTTTTGATTCTAAAAGCGCATCTGCGGGTGAATTGTTGGTAAGCTTAAAAATAAAAGAATGCATGGATAACGGTTTAAGTAAAAACGAACTCATTACAAAGACTCAGGAGTTTATAAAAGGAATGAAGACTTTTTTTGTTCTTGAGAATTTAGATAATCTGATGAAAAATGGACGAATGAGCTTAATTGCAGCAAAAATTGCAACAGTGATGCATATAAGAGCTATATTAGGCTCTGACGGTGAAGGTAATATTGCATTTTTTGATAAGGCTAGAGGTACATCAAACGCAATTCAACGTTTAGTTGATATGATTGGCGAACAATGCAAAGATACAGCGAATAAAGTATTAGCTATTTCCCATTGCAACAATGAAACGCAAGCTCTAAGAGTGAAAAAACTAGCACAAGAAAAATATTCTTTCAAGGATATTTTAATTGTTAAAACCAGAGGATTAAGTAGCATGTATGCAAATCAAGGCGGAGTAATTATTGCATTTTAATATAAGAACAATCCATTCATGTGAATTGGATTGTTTTTTACTTGTCATTTAGAATATAACGATGCAATGAAAAAGGAGTAGGATTATGCAACAATTAAATGCAAAAACGGTATCACAATCTGCAACACAGCAAATTCAAATATTGATGCCTGAACATATTAATGGATATGATAGATTATTTGGCGGACGTCTTATGGAGTGGATAGACGTTGTTGCTGCTGTAGTAGCACGTAGACATTCTGGCTGCAATGTAACAACGGCAGCGGTAGGCCATTTGGAGTTTAAAGCTCCTGCGTATGTGAATAGCACCATTGTTTTAAAAGGCCAAATGACTTATGTAGGAAGGTCTTCTATGGAAGTTAGAGTAGATACGTTTGTAGAAGAGCTAAGTGGTAACCATATTCTTATTAATCGTGCATATTTGGTTTTAGTCGCTTTAGATGAAGACGACAAACCAACGATGGTGCCAAGATTAATATTAGAAACAGAAGAAGAAAAAAGTGAATGGGAAGCTGCAAAACTGCGTAGCCAATTCTATAAGCAACAAAAATAACGGATACCATAAATAATAGTAAGCGTAGGAAGATATACTTCCTACGCTTATTTCATATGTTGAAAAATGAAGTGAATTATGATAAACTATAGTAATGTTATTTTACCAAATGGTAAACAGTAATTTTTTTATTACAAATTATAGTTATTGATTTTGAGAATTAAATAAATCAAAGCTTTCCCCCAAATAAAGGATTGTTTTAATTTGAATTAACGTAAGGAGCTCATATGACAACATTACTTGTAATTATATATCTTTCATTTATTAGCTTAGGATTACCCGATTCACTACTTGGAAGTGCGTGGCCGATTATACAAAAGGATTTAGCAACAACGTTTAGTATTGCAGGCTACATTTCTATGACCACGTGTGCCGGAACGGTAATTTCAAGCTTAATCAGTAATAGAATGGTTTTAAAGTTTGGTACAGGCAAGGTCACTTTTGTTAGTGTTGTGATGACAGGTCTTGCTTTATTAGGCTGTACATTTGCACCAAACGTTTTATTTCTATTTGCAATGGCTTTGCCACTTGGCCTAGGCGCAGGAAGCGTTGATGCTGCACTTAATAATTTTGTAGCACTACACTATGAATCAAAGCATATGAGTTGGTTACACTGCTTTTGGGGTATCGGTGCAACCGCGGGTCCTGCAATTATGTCTATTTTCTTATTGAGTCAAGGCGGTTGGAGAAAAGGTTATTTAACGATTGCAATTCTTCAGCTTTCCCTAGCTTTATTGCTGTTTTTTACTTTACCTCTTTGGAATAGAAGTACTAATCGAACCAGCATTATAGATGCAGTACAACAAAAACCTATAAGTAATCGAGAAGCAATGAAAATACCATATGTAAAGTTGGCACTCGTATCTTTTATCTTTTTCTGTGCGACTGAATTAACAACAGGACTTTGGAGTAGTAGTTATTTGGTTTCGGTAAAACAAGTATCGCCAGCTATTGCGGCACGATGGGCGGCGTATTTTTATGCCGGAATTACGGGAGGTAGATTTATATCCGGGTTCCTTTCTATAAAAGTGAAAAGTCCGACTTTAATACGTATTGGACAGTTAATTTGTGTTATAGGTGCTATTACGCTGATGCTTCCATTGCCTGCTTATTTTTCAATGATAGGAATCATCCTTCTTGGGCTAGGAACATCACCGATATATCCATCTATGCTGCACGAAACTCCTAATAGGTTTGGAGCAGAAAACTCTGGTGCAATTATGGGATTGCAAATGGCGTTCGCATATATTGGTAGTACGTTTGCTCCACCGTTAATGGGTGCAATCGCGTCAATAACTACTATAAAAATTTTCCCATATTTTCTGTTATTGTGTGTGTTAACAATGCTGATTACATCTGAAATATTACAGAAAAAAATAGTAAGTAAAAATCGAGTAAATATAATTGAATGAAAATAACGAAGAGCTATAAGTATGATAACGATAGACAAAGGAGAGGTGCAATGATAAGCACCTCTCCTTTGCCTTATAATGTTTGTGTAGAAATTAAAGTATTCTATTTCCACCATAAATAATATATTGATTTTTACCGCCTTTTTTTGCTTCATATAAAGCAGTATCTGCTTTATCCACCAATTCATTAAAAGTAGTACCATCTATATCGTAAAAAGCGATACCAATGCTGCCTGATATATCAATTGAAATATTTTTAGAACTTACTGTTTGACGGAAAGCTTCACAAATTTCATTTGCTTTGTTTCGTATAAAATCCATATTTGTTGTATTTTTTAGTAAAATAACAAATTCATCGCCTCCAACACGTCCACAGATATCAGAAGAACGAATAATTTTTTTCAATTTCGATGTGACTTGAAGTATAACGGAATCTCCTACTAAATGGCCTAAAGTATCGTTTACATTTTTGAAGTTATCTATGTCTAAGAATAGGAGCGTATGTTTACCGTTTTTGCCCTTGTGGGTGAGATAATTATCAATCAACATACTAGTGGTACCTTTGTTATAAAGGCCTGTTAATGAGTCGTTTTCCGCCTTTTGCTTTAGCATATCGGTTTCACGCTTTTGTTGGTCGATATCAATAATTTTACCAACGGTTTTTGAAACAACATCATTTTCATCGATAATTGTGGAGGCTTTGATGCGACACCAGATGTATTTATCGGGCGATTTTGCTAACCGAACTTCACATTCACAGTACTTCTTGCCTTTTTGTAAAAGGTCAAACATTGTTTTAAAAGTTTCGTAATCCTGTGGATGTACCAAATTGACTTTCTTTGCTTGTTCAATAAAGTTAGGCTGTTTTGAATTAAAGCTAAATTTATTATCCCATTTATCTGATAAATATACGCTCTGATCAACAAAGCTGTATTCAAAAATGATACTATCTGACTGCTCGGTCACGACACGATAACGTTGCATATTTAAATTCAATTCGTGTTGTACCTGCTTTTTATCTGTAATATCTGTTAACACACATAAACACGATGGGTTTTGGTCAGTATTCGAAATCATACGTCCTTTAAATAAGAACCAGCTGTATGTACCATCTTTGCACATGATGCGGCAATCAATTTCTACCGTTTTATTGGTAGTCATTTGGTCAACAATTGCAGAAGCCAACTGTTCACGATCTTTTTCGTGTACTAAGTTTAGAAAGCTGTTATTCAAAACGGTTTCGATATCCTTTTTACTGAATTGGATTAACTTAGATATGCCATCATTTAAAAATTTTATTGTTAAGCAATCATCATATAGAAATTCCACCACACCACCCGGAATATTCGCCATAACGGTTTCAAATTCTAATTTGGTTTTATGAATACGACTTTTACTTTTGTTTAAATTTAGATAGATGATGATAATAATGCTTGAAAACACTACAAAGGTTAAAATAAAGAAGATGATAGAGATTTTAAATATGTATTTGCTGTCTGTTGAAAGATATGCATCATCTATAGTTGAAACAATGTAATAATGATCCATATTAAGTGGGGTATAGTGCATGACATATTTATCTCCCGATATCTTGAATGATAGGGTGTCCTCTTTTAGAAGTTCGGTATTGTTATAGATGTCATTCTTTGTATGGGTATTTAGTGATTCAATTATTTTGGTTACGGATTGTGTATTGAAATCATTATTGCTATTTTTGAATTTGGTAATTAAGGGGTTCATTCGATGATCGGTAATAGTGATGTTAAATCGTTCATCATATAATTGAGAGCTAATGGTGTTTTGAAATGTTTGAAAATCCATAACACCTAGTAAAATAGCTTTATTTTCATTTGAATAGGAAAACGGAGCGTGGTAGATATAACGCTTTTCTATATTGTTTTTTGCATTTAAAAAAGCAAATTCTGATTCATCTTGCAGAATATTTTCATAATAATCAATTGGCAATTCGTCAAAATAAGAACCTTTGGTTGCTATAATATCTCCGTTTGACGTTAAAATTCCAAGTTGCTTAAAGGAAGTTTTTGAAATACTGGTTTCCAGAATTTCAATCTGTTGTTCTTTACTATCTTTAATATTGGGGCTACTGAGAGTAGCTGCAATCATATCAAGAGATTTTAAATTGAGTTGGAGTACTGCCTTGATATTGTCTCTTCTTTGTTTAGCGAGATTTTCCACGCACGAATAACTCTCTTCGTTAATTGCAGAACTCATTTGTAACCAATAAACGAAAAGTATACAGATAAATAGAATACATGTACTGAGTATTGCTAGCACGCTAAGCATTGTTTTCATTTGCTTTTTATGCATAAGAGCTCAATCCTCTTTTCGACTTTTCTATATTATTTATTTACATAAAATTTGCTTCAAAATCACTTACTGGAATTGGTTCAGAGAATAAGAAGCCCTGAACATAGTCACAATTAACAGAGGTTAAGAAGTCTGCTTGTTCTTTCAATTCTACACCTTCTGCAACCGTTTTCATTTCAAGTCGTTTCGCCATATCAATAATACTTGCTATGATTTCACGACCACGCTTTTCATCAGAAGCTCGTGAGAAAAATTCACGGTCTATTTTTAAAATATCAACAGGAAGATTCTTTAATAGATTTAAAGAAGAATATCCTGTTCCAAAGTCATCAATGGAAAGAACAAAGTGATATTGTTTTAAGCTGTCTACAGCATTTAAAAGTGTGGAAACATTTTCTAAGTTAATTGTTTCTGTAAGTTCAATTTCCAGTAGGTTAATTGGAATCTTATATCGTTCAACAATCGTGTGTAATTCTTCTGCAAAATGTGGGTTGTAGATATGAAGCCTTGACATGTTTACTGAGATCGGTATCGGAGCGACATTATTCGTAAGCCATTTTTTAATTATCTTACAAGTTTCTTCAAAAACGTAATAATCAAGTTGGGTAATAAACCCGTTGGTTTCAAAAAGGTTAATAAATTTATTTGGACAAATCAATCCTTTTTGAGGATGGTTCCAACGTATCAAAGCTTCTGCACCTATTACTTTTTTATTATCCAGATTGAATTTTGGCTGAAGATAAATAATAAATTGTTTTTCCTCTATAGCAATGTTCATTTCTCGTTCTAATTCTTTTTGTAATAAGGCTTTTTCACGAATTTTGCTATTATAAAAGCTATAGAACAAATCTTTTGAATTGTTAGTAGATTGCATTGCCAATAATGCACGGTCACCCATAGCAGAGATTGGAAGGGTTTTATCTTTAATTTTATAGATACCGAAAACAATACAATTTAAGAAATTGATTTTATAGTAGGATTGTAAAGTATTAATTTGATCACTGATCTTTTTAAGCCGATTTACTGTAACATCATTTGAAGTATATTCCATTAAGAATGAAAAGCGATCTGCATTTACTCTGGTATGAGGTTCATCACTATTCAGGTTATTGTTAAGCGTTTTTGAAACATGTTGTAATAATTTATTTCCGATATCATAACCCATAATGTCATTGATATATTTAAAGTTTTCAATATTGGCATATATATAGGTGTAATTTTTATCTTTATTTTTTTTCAAAATATCTTGAACATCAATTAAGAATTTTGACCAATTTCTATAACCGGTTAATTGATCTGTATATGCTAGCAACTCAAACTTTTTTTTAGTCGAGCGTTTGATATAATAAGCATAAAGAAAAGCAATAAGTATAGTTAAAATAATAATCAAGTAAAAAACGATTGTATTGTTTTGAATTGATTTTGTTTTTACTACTGTAGTACCAGTCGATGTTGTAGTAACAATAAACCAGTCGTTTATGTGTTCTAACGGGGTATAGGTATAAAAGCTGGGGACTTCGTTTTTTAGGGTAAAGCGTTGGACATTCGCTTTATTTAATTGAAAATCAAGGCTAATCTTTGTTGTGTCAATATTATTCTGATTTAAATAAGAAAATAGATTTTCTGAATCATTCATAATTGATAATGAAGAGGATACCAGCTTCCCGCTTTTTTGAACAATAAAACTCGATGAATCAGTATTGCCATTCAAAGACATTATGTAACTACTGAAATCGGTTACTGATATTGCTGCACTGATTACACCGATTATAGCATGAGAGCTTTGAATAGGAGCGCTAAGAATAATACATTCCTTTCCGTTGGTGGGGTGTTTTGTTCTTTGTGAAATGGTTGAAACACCGTTTATAGCTTTTTTTAGAGAGTCGCTCATTTTTATATTACTTTCAGATCCATCATCAAAGTAGCTTGTCCCTTCTTTAGTTGTAACCCAAACAGACAAATAACCGTTGCTTTCGCGTACGTTTTGTAATAATATCAGCAGTTTTTGATTCTCACCTTTATTTAAGGTGGATATAAGGTGTCCGGTTGCAGTTAATGCTGCTAATTTTGCGTTGAAATTCACTTCTAGTGTATCTTTGACATTGAGAGCTTTTGAGAGAGAAATTTCTTTATCATATTTTTCAATATTTTTAAACATTTTTGTTGTGAAGACATAAAAGTTAACAATTAAAATAAGGATAAAAGCTAATATAATTAAACAAAAAATCAATTGCCTAGGCCTATTATGCAGCAAATCAAGCGATATACTTTTTGCCCATGGAATATCTATTGTGGAAGCAGCTTTGTTAACTGCAGGCTTTCGGTTCATACAAATACTCCTTTAAATGTATGTGTTATAAATTAATAAAAATATTGACAAATTATTAAAAATTCTATACTATAAATATTAGTCTAAGTATAACATAAAATGGAATTAAATACAATAAAACAAATCAAAATATATATATTTTAGTAAATATGTTTAACAAGGTCTACATTTTATAAACAACTCTGTTCATGAATGACAATATTATTATAAATAAATTGATGTGGAGGCCGATATATAATAGATAAGGATAAGCTTTAATAGTACAATAACGAGGATTTCGGAGGCGGATAGATGAGAAGCAAAATTAACATAATATTAGTTTTATTTATAATAATATCAATTCTTACATCTTGTGTAAAATTAAAACCGACTCCCGATATATCCAGTATAAATTCTTCGAGTTCAAAAGAGCAGTCTTCGAGCGAGGCAAGTTCATCGGAAGTATCTTCAAGTTCGAGTGAAGTAAGTTCTCAAACCAGCAGTTCAAAACCAGATGCAGCTAGCTCAAAGAATCAGCAAACGAATTCAACCAAACAACATACGAGCTCAAAATCCTCAACTGACTTTTCATGGGACAAGGGTGGAAATTATTCAGGAAGTATCAACATACACGTTACATCAAGTCCTAAAACAACCGTATTATCAGATGCCAATGCAATGATTGATATATCAAATGTATCAGAAGGCTATATCACAGCCAGCTATACAGGAAGCGCAAAGCGTTTAAAGCTACAAGTTAAGAAAGACGGTAAAACATATAACTATGACTTAAATAACCAAGGTGGAGAAGAGACGTTTCCATTACAACTAGGAAACGGTGACTATGAGTTTCGCATAATGGAAAATGTAACAGGAACACAATATATTCAATTATTCTCTGGTACAGCTTCTGTTAGTTTAAATAATAGCTTTTCCCCTTTTTTATATCCCAACCAATATTCCAATTATAATGCATCCAGTAATGCTGTTAAGAAATCGTTTGATTTATGTATGAATGCATCTAATGATTTAGACAAAGTAAAATCAGTATATAATTACATCATTACCAATGTTAAATATGACTATCCTAAAGCTTCATCTGTACAATCCGGGTATTTGCCTAATGTAGATAATACATTAGCAACAAAAAAAGGTATCTGTTTTGATTATGCAGCGTTGATGGCTGCAATGTTAAGAGCACAGAATATTCCAACTAAGCTGGTTGTAGGGGATGTAGCGCCAAACGGTGTTCGACACGCATGGAATGATGTTTATATAAAAGGTCGTGGCTGGATTACCGTAGGAATTCAATCCGACGGCTCACAATGGAAGCGATTAGATGCAACTTTTAGTTCATCCAATCAAGCAGATATATCGAATTTCATAAACAACAGCAGTAATTATACAACTTTAAGAATATACTGATTTTACAGTTAGGAGGACAATATGGATACGCAAACAAAGGAAAGGAAAATGCGATTATTATCATCCGATGATATTTCAATTTTTTGTGCACAAGTTGCATTGATATTAAAATCCGGTATTCCTTTACATGAAGGCATTGTAGCAATTAGCGAAAATATAGAAGAGAAAAATGCAAAGAAGCTCATTATAGAAATTAGTAATAGCGTTGAAGCAAAGGGTGAATTACATATTGCATTGTCTGAATCAGGCGTTTTCCCTGATTATATGGTAAATATGGTTCGTATCGGTGAAAAAACAGGTAAGCTTGAGCCGGTTATGGAGTCCTTGTCCTATTATTATGAGAGAGAAGCTGAATTAAAGAACAGAGTACGATCTGCAATTTTATATCCTACTATTTTGGTTTTAATGATGTGTGCAGTTTTAACTGTGCTCATCGTAAAAGTACTACCTATTTTTAGTGATGTATTTGCATCATTAGGTTCCGATATGCCCGCTATGGCTGCACAAATGATGAATTTCGGATTATCGTTAGGGAAATATGCATATGTTATTTTATTACTATTAGCAATACTAATCGTCGGGTTGTTCTATTATTCCAAAACGAGCAAAGGTACACATAACATAAGCAAACTGTTTGGTCAGCTCTTTTTTACCAAAAAGCTGACAGCCAAAGTAGCTGCTGCACGTTTTGCATCTGTTATGAGCATGATGTTTTCCAGTGGATATCATACAGATGAAGCATTGGAGCTTGCTAGTTTAATAGTAAATCACTCAACTGTAAAGCAAAAGGTTGAAAAATGCCGCGATTTAATTAACAAGGGTTATTCCTTTTCCGATTCCGTAACACAAACAGGAATTTTCGGTGGGATTTACGGAAGAATGGTTAGCATTGGTGTAAAAACCGGTAGCTTAGATGAGGTTATGAAACGATTAGCTGATATTTACAATGATCAAGCAGACGAATCCGTTGATAAAGCGGTTGCATTAGTAGAACCGATATTGGTTGGAATTTTGTGTGTTGTAATTGGAATTATCCTGTTAACGGTAATGTTACCGCTTATGGGTATCATGTCATCTATCGGATAACAACAGAATGGAGTTACCTATGCGACTTTTTAAAGAAAACAAACCCAATCGCAAACCTTTATTAATATCGATAGCTGCTTTGCTTGTAATTGTGGCTTATTGCATCTTTACTTTCGCAAATGTTTCAAAGTCCACAACACAAGAAAAAATGAATATTACGCAGCAAGCAATAGAGCGTGCTGTTGTAAATTGTTATGCATTAGAAGGATTTTATCCAAGCAATATTGAATATTTAGAAAATAATTATGGTGTATTGATTGACCATAAGAAGTATGTCATTTTATATGAAACAGTTGGTTCTAATGTTCGACCATACGTAGAAGTAGTACAACGTGGAAACACGATGTAAAAGTAAGGGGTGAAACAATTGAAAACAAAGGAGACAACTACTGCAATTACTTCACTTTTGGTATTGCTTGTGTTTGGCATGTTTGCAATAGGCTCTTTATTTGTTGTGTTAATCGGAGCAAGCGATTATAAATCAATTGTAGATAGAGCAGAACAGAATAACCAGATAAGAGCTTCCCTTTCGTATGTTGCAAATAAAATCAAACAAGGTGATGAGTCTGCATCCATACAAGTAGTGAACCAGGATAATTTGCAATTACTAACTATTACACAAAATATAGATGGTCAGCTATACGATACTTATATTTATTATCATAAAGGTGTTATTAACGAACAGTTTATCAAACATAATGCAAAGCTGAATCCAAATGCAGGAACCCCTATTGTTGAAGCAGACGATTTTCGGGTTTCAAAGGAAAATTCTACTATTACTTTGCAGGTGAAATGCAGTAAAATCACTCAACCATTGCAATTAAAGGTACGATTGAATACATAATAAAAAAGGAGGCAATACAATGAAAAAAGCATCAGTATCCAATTCGTTTTTTATTGAAATCATTATAGCAATATTGTTTTTTTCGCTTTGTGTTGCTATTACCTTACAATTATTCGTGGATGCACATTTAAAAAGTGTATTATCAGCAGAAACAAATATTGCAATTGTTCGATTACAAAATGAAGCGGAAGAGATAAAATCAAGTAAATCTTTTTCTAATATTCAAAGAGTATATCAACAATATCAAAATCAAACAGAAAATAATGAAAAATTAACGTATCAAATACCATTGGATGATGATTGGAATATTACCAAGGGAAAAGCAAAATATTTTATACATATTAAGTTGAAAAATACACTTATGTCGAATGGCATCATGGTGCAGGCAAATATAGCTGCAATTAAAATAGACAATAATGCAAAAAAAGCGCTATGTGATATAGATGTGAATCATTACATTGCAAAATAGAAAGATAGGAGTACAGAATATGAAATCAAGCCATAAGGTAAAAATCAGCGTTGGTGCAACAACAATTTTAATGATATTTGTTGTATTATGCTTAACAACCTTTGCGGTGCTTTCTTTTTTAACTGCACGCTCTGATTTAAAGCTTACCTCTAAATCAGTAACAGCAACTAAAGAATATTATCAAGCAGATGCAAAAGTTGAAGAATGGCTTGGCTCGGTGGATGATTTTCTTTCGCTTGCTTCAAAAAGTGCGAAAATCTATGTGCAAAATGGGGTATTAACCAACCTCCCAATAGGCGAAATACCGCAAGAAAAACAAGCAGGAATAAAATCTATTCTTTCTAACGACTCCTATAGCAAAGAGAAAAAAGAAAATGAAGTGTATAGACAATTTCAAGATTTAGCTGTTTATAAACTTAAGAATATAGCAATCAAGCCCGAACCAAATGCGAAGAAATCTTATGATTATATTGTGAAAGTGAATGATAACTTTGAAATTAACGTAAAGCTATTATTAAGCAATCTAGACGAAACAAAACGATATCAAGTAGTTATGCGAAAGTTAATTAGCTTAAAGCAATGGGAACAAGAGCAGGTTGAGGTTTGAAATGAATAAAGCAAAGAAATAGAGGTTATAAAATGAACGTAGTTGAAATTTTGAAATTAGCAAGTCAAAAACAAGCATCTGATGTTTTTATTGTGGTGGGCAGTCCTGTTTGTTTGAAAGTCGGATCCAGCATTAAGCCTATTGATGAAAATAGCTTAATACCAAATGATACAAGTGAATATTTAAAACAAATTTACGAGCTGCAAAACAACAGAAGTATGAAGGTTTTGCTAGAAACAGGAGATGACGATTTTTCTTTTTCTATAAAAGGGCTTGGCCGATTTCGTTGTAATGCATACAAACAACGTGGTTCATTAGCAGCTGTTTTGAGATTGGTTGCATTAGAATTACCGGACTATCAATGTTTGAATATTCCCGAATCAGTCATGAATTTGTATCAAAAAAGTAAGGGACTAGTACTAGTTACAGGACCTGCTGGTAGCGGTAAATCAACTACATTATCTTTAATGATAGATAAGATTAACTCAACCAGAAATTCGCATATTATAACAATTGAGGATCCAATTGAATTTTTGCACAAGCATAAGCTAAGTCTTGTCTCTCAACGTGAAGTGTCACAAGATACTGATAACTATGTTCAAGCTTTACGAGCAGCTTTGCGACAAGCACCCAATGTTATTTTATTAGGTGAAATGCGTGACTATGAAACGATAGCCACCGCAATGACTGCTGCAGAAACAGGCCAATTGGTTTTTTCCACCCTGCATACGGTTGGAGCTGCAAATACAATTGACCGCATTATCGATGTGTTTCCATCCAATCAACAACAACAAGTTCGATTTCAGCTTTCTATGGTTTTAGAAGCGGTAGTATCACAACAGCTGATACCAACTGTGGATGGAAAGCTGATGCCTGTGTTTGAAATAATGAAAGTAAATAGTGCAATTCGAAATTTAATACGTGAATCTAAAATTCATCAAATTGATAATGTTATTTTTGCATCTTCTGAAGATGGAATGACAAATATGGATACTGAGATATTCAAGTTATATAGAGAAGGTATTATTACAAAGGAAAATGCAATTTCTCATTGTTTGAATCTTGAAGTAATGCAAAGAAAAATTGCCGACTAATTTTAAATTACAATTATTTACAAATTATATATAATATTTTTGATAACGCCCGTATATGAAAGTATACAGGCGTTATTTTGCATAAATCAAGCTATAAAATTTTGTTAAGTTCGTCTATAATTAATTATAGACTGTTTGGTAAAAAAAGTGTACAATGAATATAAAGTTACATTGAAGGAGTATGTATATGAGATTGCGAAAACTTGTTGCATGTGTTTTATCTGTGTTAATGTTGTTATCAAATGGTATTAACATGGTTTATGCTGAACCTTTATCTAAATCCCAAGACACCACAGGAACAAGTATGTCTAAAAATACTAACTATAACTTAGTATGGGATAAGCCAAGTGATACTAACCCATTTGGCGGTGCATCTAATTTTAATGCTACCGTTTTGGGGAATATTACAAAATTATCCGACAGTGAAGGCCCGGTTGCTTCCAATGGAAGTATTTTTCCATATAATGTTTCACCCAATGGAATAAAAAGTGAATCTTCAATAGCTTGTGTCCCAATTGGAACACGTTTTGGTTCTCATACAGTTCCTTGGATTGAGCCAGATGCTATTGATAATGGCATTGCGCCTCAATTTAAACTTGGGTTACTATTAGCAGGTTTTGGTACCGCATCTTGCCCTGTAAAATTCGGGGATGTAGTAGTTGGTATGCATGCTCAATATACTTCTAGTTGGAAACCATTTATTCGAACAGAAAAGGCGGATGCATATTTAAAAGCTGCACAAGCTGATTTAATCGAAATGAATCGCTATATTTCTTCGTTATCTGCAAACGGTACCATAGAAAACAAGTCTGATAAAATTACATTTATCGGTACAAAAGAGATAAATATATTCAATGTTGATTATTCTGTATTGGATTTTGCAAGAAAATCAGTAGAGTTTAAAATACCTAAAGATTCTACTGTTATATTGAATGTACAAGGCAATGGAACAGTTACCTTGTGCACAGGTGAAAACAATGGTAGTACCCCTCTTGTTAATAGGAAAAAAGCAACTGCTGAATTTGCCGGCAGAGTGCTTTACAATGTGAATAGCAATATTACAAAAGTAGTTTCAAGAGCAGGCACAAACTATTTATTTGGATCTGTTTTAGCGCCGCATTCTGATTTGAAAGCTACTGATGGTGGTAGTTCTATTAACGGTACTTTAGTATGCAAAAATGTAGAAGGTGTAGAAGGATTTGAATTTCATCATTTTCCTTTCCGTGGAAAAGTTCCTCCAAAGGATGAACCTGCATTAACAAACTTTAAATTTACAAAAAAAGCGAATCCTACAAAAGTCGTTTCCTGTCCCGAGCTTTTTCATTCTTTTACAACAGAATGTCCGGGTTTAAATGGAGCCACTTTTGAGTTAACTAATAATGAAACAAAGAAAAAGTTTACTGCAACGTCGTTTGGTACTGAACAAAGAAGTCATGATTATTTTTGGGATATTTTGGGACTTTTTCAGGAATGCACCTCAACCACAGTAGAATTAGGAGAAGTTGCATTTTCAAACATTCCGATAGGTGAATATACCTTAACCGAGAAATCAGCTCCAAGCGGATATATAAAATCAAATGCAAAAATTACTGTTCGTGTTTTAAAATCAGCAGATGGTATAGTGCTTGTTAAGTTCTTTAATGCTAATGGTGTAGAAATAAGTAATGCTGATGTGGAAGAGTATTTTACCAATTCCAAGTACTCCGCAGAAATTGTAATGCACAAGCTAGGCTATAATGGAACTAAAAAGCAATTTGAACAAAGCGAATTAAAAGATGATAAAAAAGATAAAAAGGTAGTTTGGCTAAATGGCGCAACCTATCAATTAAAGGATAAAGATTTAGGTATTATTTATACTGCAACGACCAAGACTCAAGAATGGGATGAAAATGGACCTGACCAAGGTACTGCAATTTTTAAAAACATTCCTCTTGGAAACTATGAATTAACTGAGATCACAGCACCTAATGGTTACATGAAATCCAATGTTGTTATTGATGTAACTGTATCTGAACATAGTGGAAGAGCTGAGGTCACTTACGAATATAATAATAAGTCATTGTCTAATATTCATAACGTTCAATATAATGAGGTTGAGAAATTACTTGTAAACTTGGAAACTGCAGTTGCAAAATTCCACTTTTTTAAAGTAGGAAATGTCGATAATAACGGTAATCACGATCTTAAGTTAGTTAACGCAAGGTTCCAAGTAGTAGAGCGTGGAACCGATAGAGTAGTAGCAGAGGCTCTTTCTGATCACCAGGGTAAGGTTGATTTTGAAAATATTCCGTATGGCCTTTATACTTTAGTTGAAGCTGAAGCACCTACTGGCTATTTAAAAGGTAATCCGATTGATTTTGAAATTGTAAATAAGAATACAATCAATTTTGAAAATTGGAAGGGAATCGAGTATTATAATTATTTTAAAGAAGATGTATTTGGTAGTTTTAATTTTAATAAAAAAGACGACAAAGGCGCTTTCGTAAACGGCGCAGAATTTGGATTATTTGCAAAACTAAGCGATACCACACCAATTAACGGAGCATGGGCAAAAGCAACATCTGCGAATGGCATAGTATCATTTGCTAACATTCCGGAAGGAACATATTTCTTAAAAGAAATTGCAGCACCAAACTCTCATATTACATCAAGCAATTATGCAACCATTCAAGTGCAACGCGATGGTAACACCAATCGTGCTAAAGTTACGACTACACCTGATTCAAGATCTCTAGAACAAACATTTGTCAATATGGTAAAAAAAGAGGTCTATGGTAGCTTAGAATTCACCAAGACGGACAACACAGGTGCGAATGTAAAAGATGCAATTTTTCATTTGGTAAATAACAAAACCAATGCAACATTGAGTGCAACGTCAAACAATCTAGGTGAGGTAATATTCTCTAATATTCCGGAGGGAACATATACTTTATCTGAATTCCAAGTACCTTCAACTCATTTAAAAACTTCTGCAACAGCTACGATAAAGGTTGAAAGAATTGTAAATACCAATACGGCTCAAACAATTATTATCTCAGAAGGAAATAAATCTTTACAAGAGCTTTTTAAAAATGAGAAGAAAGTAAATGTTTTTGGTAAAGTAGAATTCAATAAAAAAGACAATACCGGAGCGTATGTATCAGGCGCTGTTTTCCATTTAACAAATCAACAAACGCATGTTAAAGTTGCTGAGGCAAATTCAGGTGCAGATGGTAAAGTTACTTTTGATGCAATACCGGAAGGCACTTATGAGATAGCTGAGTTTGTAGCACCAAATACACACTTTATCAGTACGGAAACGGCAACTGTAAAAGTAGAGCGTGACGGTAATACCAATAATGCAAAAGTTACGATTACAACAAATGGTAATCAATCATTGGATGATACATTTGTTAACGTTAAAAAAGTTGGATTTAGCTTTACTAAGAAAGGCAATGATAACAGCAAGCTAGAGAATGCAGTATTCCGCTTGATAGGTAATAACTATAATCAAACTGCAGCATCTAATAGTGAAGGAGTAGTAAGCTTTGATGGTTTACGTCCAGGAGTAACTTACTCATTAACTGAAGAGTCAGCACCTGCAAATTATTTCAAAGTTGATGGCAGCGTAAGTGTGGTTGTTGCAAATGATGGTTCAATCAGATATTCAAATGACTTGGAAACTTATTTCGTTAACACAAAACAAGTTTCTGTATTCGGGTCTGTTAGCTTTAATAAGGTAGATAATAGTGTCAACCCGGTCCCAGTTAGCGGTGCAACGTTTGGTTTATATAAACTTGATAACGGATCTAATGAATTGCTGAAAACTACAACAACACAAGCGGATGGAAAAGTATCTTTTGATAATATCCCAGAAGGAAGATATACTTTAAATGAAATATCAGCACCATCCACTCATTTTAAAACAAGAGCATCAGCAACAGTACTTGTTACAAGAGATGGAATGACCAATCAGTCACTTGTAAAGATTATAACATCAGATGACAACTCACCTGTTGAAACTTTTAAAAACCTTAAAAAATTAGATGTAACAGGAAAGCTAAGTTTTGTAAAACAAGAAACAGGTACAAATAAGCCATTAAAAGGTGCTGTATTTGAGCTCAAACAAGGCAATAACATTTTTAACGCAACTTCAAACAATAGTGGAGTCGTTTCTTTCAGCAATATTCCTGAAGGTGTATATACACTATCAGAAAAAACTCCACCGCAAAATGTAAATGGTGATGATACCCACTTTAAATCAGAAGCAACAGTAAATGTAAAAGTAGAACGAATTCCTGAAAGTAACAATAGTAAAGTACTAATAAATGATGTAGAGGTAAATCAAGAAGAACCAGTTGCAACAGTTGCAACAGTTACAACAACATTTGTGAATACATTGATTACAAAGGTTACAGGTGAATTTAACTTTACTAAGATAGACGATAACAATCAAGCTGTAAATGGTGCAGTATTCCAATTAAAACAAAATGGAAAAGTAATCATGACAGCATTATCTGAAAATGGAACAGTATCTTTTGCAAGTATTCCAGAAGGCACTTATGAGTTAACAGAGCAATCAGCACCAGAAACACACTTTGCATCACAAAACAAAGCTATAGTAGTGGTGAAACGTGTATCAGGTAAAAATGAAGCAACAACGACCATATCTGTAGACAGAAAGAACTATTTAGCAGCTGATGCAAATAATGCATTAAAAGCAAACTTTGTTAACACACAAGTGAAAGATGTATTTGGAGCATTCCAATTTAGTAAAAAAGATAACGATAGAAATTATGTTAAAGGTGCAACATTCCAACTAACAGCAGATGGAAAAACTCCAATTGAAGTTATAACTGGAGAAAACGGTTTAGTATCATTTACAAATATCCCTGTAGGAACATATACTTTATCTGAAAAAGCAGCACCAGATACCCACTTTAAAACAAATAAAACAGCAACAGTAGTTGTAGAGAGAGTAGCAGGTAAAAATGAAGTTACAACAACAATTACAGTTGAAAATCAAAACTATAACCCAACTACAGCACTTACCCCGTTAGAAAATCTATTCAATAATACGAAGATAGTTCCTGTATTTGGAAAATTCAATTTTGATAAGAATGATAACACAGGGGATAAAGTAGCTAAAGCGGAATTTGGATTATTCAAAAAAGCTGAAGAAACCACACCAATTAACGGAGCATGGGCAAAAGCTATTTCTAGTGCTGGATTTTTAGGAATAGAAAAGGGAAAAGTATCCTTTGAAAATGTTCCGGAAGGCACGTACTTCTTAAAAGAAATTGCAGCACCGGATTCTCACTTTCCTACAAAAGTGATGGCTGTTGTAAGAGTGGAACGTGATGGTCAGACGAATGATTCAAAAGTAGTTGTAGACAATGTTATAGTAAATCAAACGAGTGAAGTTAAAGCGTTGACAAGTAAATTTGTGAATGAAAAGAAAGTAGATGTATTTGGCAAATTCAACTTCAATAAAAAAGATGATAAAGGAAACTTAGTAAATGGAGCAGTATTCGGATTATATGCAAATGAAAGTGAAACCACGCCAATTAATGAAACATGGGCAAAAGCTATTTCAACTAATGGTATAGTGTCCTTTGCAAGCATTCCGGAAGGAACGTATACACTAAAAGAAGTATCTGCACCGAATACCCACTTTAAATCAGAAGCAACAGTAAATGTAAAAGTAGAACGTGATGGTGATACGAATCTAGCAAAAGTAATAGTAGAAAATGTTGCAGTAAATCAAACGAGTGAAGTTGAAGCATTAACAAGCAGGTTTGTGAATGAAAAGAAAGTAGATGTCTTTGGCAGCTTTAGTTTCAATAAAAAAGATAATAAAGATGATATTGTAAACGGCGCAGTATTCGGATTATATGCAAATGAAAGTGAAACTAATCCAATTAATGAAACATGGGCAAAAGCTATTTCAACCAATGGTATAGTATCCTTTGCAAGCATTCCAGAAGGAACGTATACTTTAAAAGAAGTATCTGCACCGAATACCCACTTTAAATCAGAAGCAACAGTAAATGTAAAAGTAGAGCGCAACGGTAATAGCAATAATGCAAAAGTAACGACTACAACCAACAATATATCATTAAATGACACTTTTGTTAATCTAAAAAAAGTTGAATTTAGCTTTACTAAGAAGAGTAATGATGATAGCAAGCTAGAGAATGCAGTATTCCGCTTGATAGGTAATAACTATAATCAAACTACCATATCTAATAGTGAAGGAATAGTAAGCTTTTCTGGTTTACGTCCAGGAGCAACTTACTCATTAACTGAAGAGTCTCCACCTGCAGGATATATTAAATCAGAAATCTCAGTTGGAATTCAAGTAGATTCAGATGGAATAGTATCATGGACGAATTCAGATAAAACATTAGAAGAACAATTTGTTAATAAAGAGATTGTCGGAAATATTACTTTTACAAAGTATATAAATGATAAGAAATATACTTTGGCTGGTGCGGAATTTGAATTATTGAAAGATAATAAGAGTTATGGTACCACAGTATTTTCTGATGCAAATGGTGTTGTTACTTTTGTAAAAGTAAAACCAGGTAGTTATCAAATTAAGGAAGTTAGCTCGCATAATGAGTATTTTAAAAAGTCAGAAGAAGTAGTAAATGTGGTAGTTGATGAAAATGGTTTAAGCTCATTATTAGGTGAAAATAGAGTGACAGCAGAAACCAAGTTTATTAACACATCTTTAAGCTTCATTCAATTTACAAAATACACTTCAAATAATACTCGTATAGCAGGGGCAGTATTCGAATTGCTTCGTGGAACAGAAGTTGTAATGACAGATACTTCTGATCAAAACGGTATTGTTCGGTTTGAGAATATAGCCCCAGGTGAGTATACGATTCGTGAACAATCTGCACCAAGCGGTTATATTAGATCAAATGCAATTATGAAAGTTACCATTTATCCAGATGGAAAAACTTCAGCATCAGAGGATACAATTGCTGAGTGGGAAAAGGCTTTCATTAACAAACTTTACATTCCACCAGTACAGCCACCAGTAAATCCATCTATACCGCCTGAAGAAATTTTGGATGAGGAAACACCACTTTCAGGATTAGACGTTAAGCCGACAGAACAACCTCAAACTTCAGACAATACGAATATTTTGTGGCCAATATTAGTAGCTGTTGGAAGCTTGCTAGTTCTTTTCCGAAAGAAAAAATTGAATAACAAATAGCTTTAAAAACACATTGGTAACTATTTTTACCAATGTGTTTTTTAACGCTCAAACAAACTGTTTCACATCAAGGATAATATTTCCTTGACGAAATCTGAATTAATTATAAAAAACCATTGACAAAGAGATGGTAATATGTTATTATAATTTACGTCGCAAATGACTATTAAATATTGGAGAGGTGTCCGAGTGGTTTAAGGAGCCGGTCTTGAAAACCGGTGATACCGTGAGGTACCGTGGGTTCGAATCCCACCCTCTCCGCCAATTAAATCAGAAGACAAAGGGTTACCTTGCTTCTGATTTTATAATAAATAATCACGTCACACATTTGGAGAAGTACTCAAGTTGGTGACGAGGCGCCCCTGCTAAGGGCGTAGGTCGGATTAAACCGGCGCGAGAGTTCGAGTCTCTCCTTCTCCGCCAAATAAGATGAGTCCCGTTAAACATTACGTTTGACGGGATTTTCTTGTATAAAGAAACCCCCATGCTATGCATGGGGTTCAAAAAAAGGCGGAAGCCGATGAGGGAAAAGGGCATTAAAAAGGCTCTATGTCAAATGTTTGTGGTGGACTGATAAAATATATAATACGAAGTAAGCCTGGAACATATGGTTCCAGGCTTACTTCGTTCAGCTTGTAGAAAAAGTCTCCTAAATTCGATGATTTAGGGGACTTTTGACGCGAAAAATGGTATAATTAAATAGGGTGATTAAATGTTAGTTAAAGCTAAAAAAGACCGAACACAAGTAGAGTTTTTGTGCTTAGAAGAATTTATTCCAGCAGAACATTTGCTTAGAAAAATAGATAGTGCAGTGGATTTCTGTCATATATATGATTTCGTAGAGGATTTGTATTGTAAAGATAATGGAAGACCAAGCATAGACCCAGTAGTACTAATCAAAATGGTCTTAATACAACATTTGTATGGAATAAGTTCGTTGCGCAAATTGGTAGAAGAAGTACAAATGAACTGTGCATATCGTTGGTTTTTAGGATATTTAATGACAGAACAAATACCTCACTTTACAACAATAAGTTATGCCTTTAAACATAGATTTAACGAGAATACTATTGCATGCATTTTCAACTGGATATTGAATGAAATCAATGATATGGGATATCTTGACCCAGAGGTGGTATTTGTAGATGGAACCCATATAAAAGCAAATGCAAATATAAAAAAGGTTGTAAAGAAATCAATCCCCGTAGCAGCAAAACATTATGAGAAACAACTAATGGACGAAATCAATAAAGATAGAGAAGAACATAAAAAAAAGCCATTTGACGATACAAAGCCACCTAAAATAGAAGAAAAAATCATCAATGAATCAACCACTGACCCTGAAAGCGGTGTATTTCATAAAGGAGAGCATAAGAAATGCCTTGCTTATGAAGCACATACAGCTTGTGACAAAAAAGGCTACATTGTAGATGTTCATGTAACAGCAGGCAATGTACATGACAGCGTAGCATTCGATGATTTGTATGATAAATTAAAAGAAAACCACCCCGAAATCCAAACAATAGTGGCAGATAGTGCCTACAATACTCCCTATATTGCAAAAAGACTTATAGATGATGGAAAAGATTTATTAGTACCATATCGTAGACCAATGACAAAACAAGGCTTTTTTAAGAAATATGATTTTTCATATGATGAATATTTTGACTGTGTAGTATGTCCAAACAATAAAGTTTTACACTATTCCACCACGAATAGAGAAGGATACAAAGAATTTAAAAGCAATCCAAACGACTGTAAAATCTGTGGGTTTCGTTACAAATGCACTGAAAGTAAAGAATTCCAGAAACAATACACAGTTCATGTTTGGCATGAGTACTTAGAGCAAGTTTCAGATATTCGTTATGCAATAAAATACAAAGATCTTTATGCACAGCGAAAAGAAACGATTGAGCGAGTTTTTGCTGATGCGAAAGAAAAATACGCAATGCGTTATACACCTTATCGAGGTCTTGCCCAAGTAACAAACTGGGTTAGGCTTAAATTTGCGTGCATGAACCTTAAAAAGCTGGCAATACATAAGTGGAGGGTGAACTCTCCTTTTTGTATCCTTTGCACTTTTTTCAAATTTTCAACCATATATTCAAAAGCCCGACTTTGGTTACGCCAAAATCGGGCTTTTTCTTCAGACTGTACGAAGTAAGCCTGGAACATATGGTTCCAGGCTTACTTCGTTAACCACATATATGAATTTTTCTGTGTAGGTCGGTCAGGTTTATAAACGATACGTAGTGTGCTGTTTCATTTGCATGATGAAGCAAAAAAAAATTTTGGGTATACCAAGAATTTTGTGTAAATATAAAAACAATCAGAACAAGAAATAGGAACAAAATAGTAATTGACATAGTGTATAGGTTAGTTGAAACAAGTTTATTTAATGACAAAAGGGGCATGCCCCTTTTGTCATTAAATTTTGGCGGCTGAACATAGAATCATCCAGCGATTCTGTCCGAAAACATGATGTTTAATTGGTTTAAAACAACGTCCCAATTTCGACAACGTTGTGTCCATCGTTCGACAATTTTCTTTGAAGCTAAATACAGTATCCTTTTTAAACTATCATCATTTTGAAATGATGGTTTGTTCTTGGTTATTTGTCTGAACTGCCTGTTTAATCCCTCAATAATATTAGTTGTGTATATTATTTTCCTTACATCAGTTGGATATGCAAAAAAGGTTGATAGTATATCCCAGTTATCCTCCCAACTCTTTATGCAAGAAGGATAACTTTTACCCCATTTTTCTTTGAATGATATTAGATTATTCAATGCTTCTTCCTCTGTAACAGCTTGATATACTAGTTTTAGATCTGCCATTAACTTCTTGATATCTTTGTATCCTACATATCGTGTTGAATATCGAATTTGATGTATAATACAACGTTGAATGTGCGCTTTGGGATATGCTGCATTGATTGCTTCTTTAAAACCTTTTAAACCGTCAACACAAAATAGGTATACATCTTGCAAACCCCTTGATTTCAAGTCATTCATAACGCTCAACCAGAATTTTGAGCTCTCGTTTTCTCCAATCCAAATGCCCAATATATCTTTATTTCCTTCAAGTGTAATTCCTAAAACCACATATGCTGCTTTCGTTACAAACTGATTGTTTTCTTTTACTTTGTAGTGTATTGCATCCATGAACACAAATGGGTATACACTATCTAGTGGACGGTTTTGCCATGCTGTTACTTCCGGCATTATTTTTTCTGTTATCTTGCTTACTAGTCCATCTGAAATTTCTACATCATAAAGATTTTTTACTTGTTCAGCAATATCTCGTTGAGACATGCCACAAGAGTAAAGTGCAATAATTTTTTCTTCCATCCCGTCAGCATTACGATTATATTTACCAATAATTTGTGGTTCAAATTCACCGTTTCTATCACGAGGAACATTAATATCCACTTCGCCAAGTTGTGTTTTAACTGTTTTCTTTGAATATCCATTTCGATAATTTTTCGACATGCTTTTTCCGTCATCGTTCGCTATTCTTTGACTTTTTTGGTAACCCAATTCTTCGTCTAATTCACTATCCATAACTTGCTGAAGAACATCTTTGAACATCTCTTTCATTGCCTGCATAACCTCTGTTGTGCTTGTGAAGTTTTGGCTGTTCACATACTCTTTTAATAACTCTTTCGGTTGCTTTTCCATAAAAAAATACTTCCTTTCATACTTGAATTTATTATCTTAATTCTTGTCTGATTGGAAGTACCTTATTCACTTTTACACAAAATTTTCGGGAGTCTCATATGAATACTAATCTAATCTAGCAATCATTTCGTCTTGCAGTTCCTTAGGTAAATCTACAAAGTGAGCAGAGACACCCCAGAGTCTTACAATCAAATCTTTATACTTTTCGGGATTAAGTTGAGCATTCTTTAAATCGTCAAGATCCATTACATTTGGTTGATGTTGCAAACCACCAATTGAAAAATAAGATTTAATAAGGTTTTCTAAAATCTCACTACCATTATTGCCTTTAAAAGTTGAAGCAAAATATGAAATCATAACACAATAATTCCATTGAATACATTGATAATCAATTTTTGCAGCAGATTTTAATGTTGCAGTTGGTCCATTTTTCATTGTTCCACTTTCTGGGGTTAAAGTTACTGCAACAGGAGTTCCTTGTTTTCTGCCTTCTGGAGTAGCCATTAAAGCTTGCCCAGTTATAACTGGATGCGGTTGATGAATTCCAGCGAGATGCACTCCACCAGATACAGTTTTGTATTGAGATATTTCTTTACAACAATACTCAAGGATATCTTTTGCTATTAAATCAATATAATCGTCATCGTTACCCCATTTTGGTGCATTCCATAGTTCATTTCGCATGATTTCACCATCAAGACCTTCAAAGTTATTCTCACAAGCATTATAAACCTCAGATAATTTATACTTCTTTAAATCATATACATACTTTTTAATTGCCGCAAGTGAGTTAATTCCTTCTGTCGGGCAGCCAATAAATACGCCCTTGTGCTTAACCGGATAACTTTCAAGTGTCATGTCTGTTGCTGAATCTATACTACCATGGAATAATGGAGATAGAATTGGAAGTGGGCACATGAGAGAACGCCATTCTAGATTTGAAGAAATTTTATTGTTTTTTAGTTCGTTAAAATAATATTGCTTATTGCCATTTTTATATTCTAGAAAAGCTTTATGTGTACGGTTAAAATGTTCAATTTTTACTTTTATTACATTACCTAATTTTTCTTTAAATTGTGTAATAAACTCATCAAAAGTCAAATTATCTTTTGCAGTAGATAAGAAATCCATCAATGTATTAACTAAAGAAATCTGTCCTGAACAGTAAAAATCACCTTTTCCGGCAATTGTAATATCTTGACATAAATCAAAGCTGTAATCTCGAGCATATTTCACCTCTACTCCGGCTTTTATCATACTTTCAATAAATAAATCATCATTATAATATGATATAAAATTTAGTCCTCTTACCGAAAGTTGGGTTGCCTTTTTAAGAAATTCAGGAGGGTTTTTACTGTTGATTCTAATACTAATTTCTGGCTCAGGAAGGGCAGTCTTTTCAACTCCATTTAGTATCATAAAAGAAACTGCATTAACTGCGTTATCCCCATTTTCTAATATGCCTCCAATTGTGATATTTAGTTGAGCTGCATACTTATTCAAATAACTTTGATTTAAATCTACTTGATCATACATCTTTAAAAGTAAGCATTCAATTAACTGCTGTGCATCTTCGTATTTTGTATTTGCAAGGTATTTATTAAAAATCACATCTAATCTACCATAGTTTATAAATTCAAAACTTTCAATTAAAGTTGCTAAATGTGCAAACCACATAAGCTGAATTGCTTCATAAAAATTAGATGCTGGTTTATGTGAGATACATTTACATACACGACTAATTTCTAAAAGCTCTAATTTTCTTTTATTGTTTCTTTCTTGTTGTGATAATTTGAAAGCATATTCACTATATCTGTTAATTAAACATGATAGCCCATTATATGCAATTATTACGCTATTAAGAAAATCAATATTATCTTGAGAAAGATTATTTTCATTTAATTTCGTCTTACAATTAGCAATAATCCCATCTATTCCTTGTTCAAGTATTATTGAATAATCGGGAGTGTAGTGAGTTTTATTATAAAACTGTTCGTTAAAACCAAAATAATCAATATCAGTTTGATTTACATAACTCGGATATGCTTGCAAGCAATAATCGCTAATATCATGATTATCCTCATTTCCTTTGTTTGCACATAGCATAGTACGTGTTCCGACAATTAGCTCTTGCTCACCAATATATAGTGGCATATTCTCAAATATCATTTTTGCACCCATTGCTTTTCGCTCGCACAAACTGGCATTTTCAGTGGCAGTTGTCCAATCTGATGGCATTGAAACTCTAGCAACTTTATTTTTGCTTGTTATAGTCTGTTCTCGAAGGTATTGCGTCCTTGTCATATTAACCCTCCACTAATCAATATTGATTCCATTATTAATAAAAATCTGTTTATATTTAGATAACGTATGATTTTCTATTAACTTCGTAGTGTTATAGCAATAATCGAATCCTAATGTTTTATATTTGCTCTTTCCTAAAGTGTGATATGGCATTAGAGTTACTTTTTTTATATTTTGCAGTGGCTTAATAAAATTTGCTATATATTCCATTTCTTTTTGGGTAGAATTCACTCCATCTATAACAGGAATTCTAATCCAAATTGGTTTGTTATGTTTATCTAAGTTTATCAAATTCTCCAAAATAAGCTTGTTAGAAACTCCTGTTGCATTTCTATGAATCCCTTCATCAAATGCTTTTATATCATATAAGTACAAATCGCAATATGGTAAGGTTTTCTCAAAAAGCTCCCAACTTGCATATCCACAGGTATCAATTGTAGTGTTAATGCCTACCACTTTGCATAGCTTCATGCATTCAACTACAAATTCAGCCTGCAGCATTGCTTCACCACCTGAAAATGTCACTCCACCATCAACACCATAGAAATCTTTATCTTTTAAGACAAGTTTTAAAACTTCATCAGGTGTTAATTCAAAACCACAAATTGTTAGTGCTTGTGTTGGACAGTTATTGATACATTTTTGACACAGCTTACAATTATTGTGGTTTATAATATGCTCTCCATGTATAAATGCATGACAGCTACATATTTCTTGGCATTTTCTACATTCGATGCATTTTTCACTGAAATATTGCATCTGTTTATTTTTATACAGTCCCTCTGGATTGTGACACCATTTGCATCTTAATGGACAACCTTTCATAAAAATGGTAGTCCTAATACCATTACCATCATGCACTGAAAAACGTTGTACATCAAAAACTATTCCTTTTAAAATAATATATTCCCCCTTATAAAGAAAGCAAATATATTTGTTTGATGTCATCTTTTCTTAAAGGAGGATTACTTCCTAAAACACCATTTTCATTAAAGCTTACTTCAACAACATCGGAAACTAGTTGCTCAATGTCTTCTTTGTTTACACCAAATTCAGATATTCTCGTTTGAACGCCATATTTTTTTATGTAACTTTCAAAAGTTAATACGGCTTGCCTTAGATTTTGTGAAAAAATCATTTGAGCAAATTGTTCGTATCTATTATTATCTTCTCTATTTGCAAAAAACTTCATCCACGCAAGCATCATACAAGATAGTGTTGCTCCGTGCGTTGCGTGATAACGAGCGCTCAAAACGTGTCCCATTTGGTGCATTGGTGCCCAAGTATATGTGCCAGATAGCAACCAGCCGTTAAGTGCAATACTTGCACTCCACATCATAACTCCTCTTGCTTGAATGTCATTCGGATTTTCTATGACACGAGGTAGATTTTCAAAAACTGCCTTTATTACTCCTTCCTGCATTCTATCTTGTAAATCAAGATTAGTATTGTTTCCATTAAAATATGATTCAACTATATGTGCTAAAGTGTCTAATGCCCCACATGCAGATTGATATGGAGGAAGATTTACAGTTAATGTTGGATCTATGATTGCAACCTTTGGATACAAACAATTTGGTGCCCATACATATGATTTTTTATGTGTTAATTCATTAGTTATAACGGCAGTTGGGTTCATCTCACTTCCTGTTGCAGGTAAAGTTGGTATCATAATTGTAGCTAGTGCCTGTTTGGGTGGAATTTGAACTGAATTCTTATGACTATAAGCTACCATTTGGGATAAATTATCATCAAAATACACGCCTGCAGCAATTACTTTAGCGCAGTCCATTACACTTCCTCCGCCAAGTCCAATAATAATATCAATATTTTTTTCTTTACATAGAGTAACACCTTGTTGTGCCTGTGCGATAGTTGGATTTGCAGTAACTATAAAACACTCTGTTAGATTAACTCCATTTTCATGCAAACTACTTTTTATTATATTGATTGTACTTTGTAAAAATGAAATATCTGTATATGAAACCAATAATGCATTATTGCCATACTGTTTCGTTTCCTCACCTATACAATTTAATGAATTCTCATTAAATATAACTTTTACTGGATTTGAATATTCAAAACTATTCAAATGGTTCACTTCCAATCTATGTATTACTATATCATATCAGATATTTTTGCTTGTGCTTCACAGACTTTTAAGTATCTTTGATATAGTTCTCTATATTTTTCACAATTTCTTCTTATTGGTTTGGTAATGGAAATATTTTCATGCACTTTTTTAATTACATTATAATTATCCCAAAATCCACATCCTACAGCGGCAAGTGCAGCAGCTCCTAATGAAGCCGCATCCTGCATAACATTAGTTTTTATCATTTCAATTTCAAATACATCCGAATAAATTTGTCTAAAAATTGAACTTTGCGCTCCGCCACCAACTAAAAGCAGTTGTGAAGATAATTCTGTTCTATTATTTAGAACATCATAAGCAGATTTTAAATTATAAGCAATTCCTTCTAAAACTGATCTTGCAATGTCTGATTTATTATGACTTAAATCTAACCAAAAAAGCCGCCTCTTACATTATATGATATATCAATTGAAGATCCACCTGCGAGTTGTGGACAAAAAACAAGTCCTTTAGCACCAACCGGAGATTGCTCTGCTAACTCGTCTATCTTTGCATATGGATTATCATAGTGATTAAGATCACTAAAAAAATTGTCTTTTACCCATTTTAATGAACTTCCAGAAGAGAAAACTCCAACTGAAGGAATATACATATCATTTACGCAATGTGCCCATACATAAGGTTTATTTTGAAAATCAACAATGGGCTTTTTTGTTGCAACTGTAACCCAAGCCGATGAACCAAGTGAAGCATACGTGTCGCCTTGTTCAAAGCAACCAGCGCCAAGACTCATGCAAGCATTATCTACGCCGCCACAAACAACAGGTATGCCCTCTATTAAGCCCAGCTTTTGTGCCGCCTCCTTTTGAAGCATACCAATCACTTCACTAGAAGCTATGATTTCAGGTAATTTATTTTTTTCTATTCCTATTATTTGAATATATTCATCACAATATTTTTTATCAAGCAAATCATACACGCCGCTGCCTGAAGCATATGAATAGTCTGTTAGTGCCACATTTGTGAGTAGGTAATTGATATAATCTTTTGTTCCTAAAAATTTATATGTATTATCATATATTTCTTTTTGATTTTGCTTGCACCAAGCAATTTTAAATATAGAGTATAGGTGAGCAGGAAAGCCATTACCTGTTTTATAATACCAAGTTGCATAATTAACAAATTTAAAGAAAGTTTCTGCTTGTGATTTTGCTCTAGTATCTGACCAAATTGGTGTTTTTTCTACTAACAATCTGCCATTACAATCAATTGGGACAATACCTAAACTATGGCCTGATAGACCGATGCCCATTATATCGGCTGGCAAAGTATCAGAGCTATTCATAAGTTGATTGGTTGCTTTTATAATTGCATTAAACCAATCATTTGGATTTTGCTCATGATAACCTCCTATTGAGTAATACGTTTCATATTCAATAAAAGTGTATGAAATATTTTTTCCATCTTTATTAAATAATGATGCTTTTACCCCACCAGTTCCTAGATCATACGCTAAAATACACTGCATTCCTTCACCTACTTAATATGTATCATTTTTTTTATTTTTAGTAAATTCATTAGTTAAGTTGTTGAAAGCAGAATTCATAATGTTAATTGCTGAGTTAATACCAATTCCAAATCTTGAACAGCCTTCGTTAATCATGCTCTCTATAGTTTCAACATCTCTTATCCCACCAGCAGCCTTTATTTTTGCACTTTTTCCTATTGCTTTTTTAATCAACTTAATATGGTTAACTGTTGTCGGTTTATTTGCCCATCCAGTACCAGTTTTCACAAATGTAACACCTGCCTTAACTGCAAGTTCACTTGCTTTTTGTATTTCGTAATCTGTTAAATAGGCTACTTCCAAAATTGATTTTACAGGTAAACCATTTGCTGCATCAACAATTGCCTTAATATCATCTTCAACTATTTTGTATTGTTCAGATTTTAAAGCACCAACATTTATGACCATATCTAGCTCATTGCAGCCTATTTGCATTAGTTCTTTTGCAGTATATAATTTTGCTTTTGTGGAATCAGCACCAGAAGGGAATCCGACTACTCCACCAAGTAAAATATCTTTTTCATCTTTCAATGCGTTCGCAAGCCAAGGCGTAAAACAAGGCATTGCAAAACAGCATATAAATCTATATTGTTTTGCAAGTTGAACCATCTTTTCAAGTTCATCCATTGTGACATTGGTTCTAACACAGCTAATGTCAATTAATCTAGGTAATTCTTTATAATCCATACTAATCTTTACAACTCCAATTATTATTTGAATTGATTGTAACATAATTATGTTTACCTGTCAATTGGTCTTTTTCACTTATAATTTACAAAAAAACAAGTTAAACATAATTATGTTTAACTTGTTTGATTGTTGCCTTTAGGCTTAATAAAACCCCTGGTTCTACCAGGGGTAGGTAAAAAAGCCTTGGCAAAAATAAAACCTCCATGTTAAAATAGTGACGGTTTGGCGACCGTATCACAAAGATAACAAGGAGGAATTAAGCAATGAAAAATGAAGTAAAACAGACAGCACATTCAAGTTATAGGTGCGAATACCATATAGTGTTTGCACCAAAATATAGAAGAAAAATAATTTATAAAGATTTGCGAAGAGATGTAGGTGAAATATTTCGAAAATTATGCACAGAAATGAAAGTGGAAATAATAGAAGCGGAGGCATGTGTAGATCACATACACATGTTAGTAAGTATTCCACCGTATATGAGTATATCACAGTTTGTAGGAACACTCAAGAGTAAGAGTGCACTGATGATATTCGATAGGCATGCAAATTTAAAATATAAATATGGATCACGAAATTTTTGGTGTAGAGGTTATTTTGTAGATACAGTAGGAAAAAATGAAAAGAAAATAGCAGAGTACATTCGAAACCAATTAGAAGAAGATTATGCAAAAGACCAAATTTCATTTAAAGAATATACGGACCCGTTT
This sequence comes from Paludicola sp. MB14-C6, assembly GCF_030908625.1. Classification (GTDB taxonomy): domain Bacteria; phylum Bacillota; class Clostridia; order Oscillospirales; family Ruminococcaceae; genus Paludihabitans. The sequence continues at coordinate 2,113,813 of NZ_CP133133.1, forward strand.
ACGGGTAATCAAGTGAAATAGGGCAAAAAACAAACAGCCACTTATAGTGGCTGCCTGTAATTGTGATGCGATGACAAACTTTCAGCACCCCTTTGAGGGGTCAGCACGAGTTGACCCTTCTAGGGTCTGAGCAAACCACTAGTTCACTAGTGGTTTGGGTATACCAAGAATTTTGTGTAAATATAAAAACAATCAGAACAAGAAATAGGAACAAAATAGTAATTGACATAGTGTATAGGTTAGTTGAAACAAGTTTATTTAATGACAAAAGGGGCATGCCCCTTTTGTCATTAAATTTTGGCGGCTGAACATAGAATCATCCAGCGATTCTGTCCGAAAACATGATGTTTAATTGGTTTAAAACAACGTCCCAATTTCGACAACGTTGTGTCCATCGTTCGACAATTTTCTTTGAAGCTAAATACAGTATCCTTTTTAAACTATCATCATTTTGAAATGATGGTTTGTTCTTGGTTATTTGTCTGAACTGCCTGTTTAATCCCTCAATAATATTAAGACTCCCGAAAATTTTGTGTAAAAGTGAATAAGGTACTTCCAATCAGACAAGAATTAAGATAATAAATTCAAGTATGAAAGGAAGTATTTTTTTATGGAAAAGCAACCGAAAGAGTTATTAAAAGAGTATGTGAACAGCCAAAACTTCACAAGCACAACAGAGGTTATGCAGGCAATGAAAGAGATGTTCAAAGATGTTCTTCAGCAAGTTATGGATAGTGAATTAGACGAAGAATTGGGTTACCAAAAAAGTCAAAGAATAGCGAACGATGACGGAAAAAGCATGTCGAAAAATTATCGAAATGGATATTCAAAGAAAACAGTTAAAACACAACTTGGCGAAGTGGATATTAATGTTCCTCGTGATAGAAACGGTGAATTTGAACCACAAATTATTGGTAAATATAATCGTAATGCTGACGGGATGGAAGAAAAAATTATTGCACTTTACTCTTGTGGCATGTCTCAACGAGATATTGCTGAACAAGTAAAAAATCTTTATGATGTAGAAATTTCAGATGGACTAGTAAGCAAGATAACAGAAAAAATAATGCCGGAAGTAACAGCATGGCAAAACCGTCCACTAGATAGTGTATACCCATTTGTGTTCATGGATGCAATACACTACAAAGTAAAAGAAAACAATCAGTTTGTAACGAAAGCAGCATATGTGGTTTTAGGAATTACACTTGAAGGAAATAAAGATATATTGGGCATTTGGATTGGAGAAAACGAGAGCTCAAAATTCTGGTTGAGCGTTATGAATGACTTGAAATCAAGGGGTTTGCAAGATGTATACCTATTTTGTGTTGACGGTTTAAAAGGTTTTAAAGAAGCAATCAATGCAGCATATCCCAAAGCGCACATTCAACGTTGTATTATACATCAAATTCGATATTCAACACGATATGTAGGATACAAAGATATCAAGAAGTTAATGGCAGATCTAAAACTAGTATATCAAGCTGTTACAGAGGAAGAAGCATTGAATAATCTAATATCATTCAAAGAAAAATGGGGTAAAAGTTATCCTTCTTGCATAAAGAGTTGGGAGGATAACTGGGATATACTATCAACCTTTTTTGCATATCCAACTGATGTAAGGAAAATAATATACACAACTAATATTATTGAGGGATTAAACAGGCAGTTCAGACAAATAACCAAGAACAAACCATCATTTCAAAATGATGATAGTTTAAAAAGGATACTGTATTTAGCTTCAAAGAAAATTGTCGAACGATGGACACAACGTTGTCGAAATTGGGACGTTGTTTTAAACCAATTAAACATCATGTTTTCGGACAGAATCGCTGGATGATTCTATGTTCAGCCGCCAAAATTTAATGACAAAAGGGGCATGCCCCTTTTGTCATTAAATAAACTTGTTTCAACTAACCTATACACTATGTCAATTACTATTTTGTTCCTATTTCTTGTTCTGATTGTTTTTATATTTACACAAAATTCTTGGTATACCCATAATATTAGTTGTGTATATTATTTTCCTTACATCAGTTGGATATGCAAAAAAGGTTGATAGTATATCCCAGTTATCCTCCCAACTCTTTATGCAAGAAGGATAACTTTTACCCCATTTTTCTTTGAATGATATTAGATTATTCAATGCTTCTTCCTCTGTAACAGCTTGATATACTAGTTTTAGATCTGCCATTAACTTCTTGATATCTTTGTATCCTACATATCGTGTTGAATATCGAATTTGATGTATAATACAACGTTGAATGTGCGCTTTGGGATATGCTGCATTGATTGCTTCTTTAAAACCTTTTAAACCGTCAACACAAAATAGGTATACATCTTGCAAACCCCTTGATTTCAAGTCATTCATAACGCTCAACCAGAATTTTGAGCTCTCGTTTTCTCCAATCCAAATGCCCAATATATCTTTATTTCCTTCAAGTGTAATTCCTAAAACCACATATGCTGCTTTCGTTACAAACTGATTGTTTTCTTTTACTTTGTAGTGTATTGCATCCATGAACACAAATGGGTATACACTATCTAGTGGACGGTTTTGCCATGCTGTTACTTCCGGCATTATTTTTTCTGTTATCTTGCTTACTAGTCCATCTGAAATTTCTACATCATAAAGATTTTTTACTTGTTCAGCAATATCTCGTTGAGACATGCCACAAGAGTAAAGTGCAATAATTTTTTCTTCCATCCCGTCAGCATTACGATTATATTTACCAATAATTTGTGGTTCAAATTCACCGTTTCTATCACGAGGAACATTAATATCCACTTCGCCAAGTTGTGTTTTAACTGTTTTCTTTGAATATCCATTTCGATAATTTTTCGACATGCTTTTTCCGTCATCGTTCGCTATTCTTTGACTTTTTTGGTAACCCAATTCTTCGTCTAATTCACTATCCATAACTTGCTGAAGAACATCTTTGAACATCTCTTTCATTGCCTGCATAACCTCTGTTGTGCTTGTGAAGTTTTGGCTGTTCACATACTCTTTTAATAACTCTTTCGGTTGCTTTTCCATAAAAAAATACTTCCTTTCATACTTGAATTTATTATCTTAATTCTTGTCTGATTGGAAGTACCTTATTCACTTTTACACAAAATTTTCGGGAGTCTCAGTGGTTTTGATTATTCATATATACTTCAAATTCATATTTATCTGCAATAATCTTAACTAGATCAAGTTCAGCAATTTGGTTGTTAATATAGCATTTTCTTTTAATCGTGATTAAAGCAGTTTTAGGTTCAATTTCTAGCAAATTACTATCTTCAAAGCTTGAATTACATGCACTTAATATATCTTTAGCACTTGTAAATTCAATATTATACTTATCCTTTAAAAATTTATATAATGACATAATCTTACTTTTAGATTTTTCAATCTCAGGCACTAATTCTGCTAAGATATAATTCTTTGCAATCGCAACTGGGAAACCATTTGCTAATTGTATTCTGCTTATACAAATTAAATCAGTATTTAATTGTATCTCAAATTCATTTGATAAATCAATATCAGATTTTATCTTTTCAATATAGGTTGTTTTAACACCTATATCAAAACCTCTATTTTTTAACGTTTGAGATACAGAGGTTAAACGATTTAAATTTTGCATAGTCTTTTGACTTATTACCTGTGTACCATAGCCTTGTTTCACAACAATATATCCATCTTTGACCAACAAATCAATTGCTTTTCGTATTGTTGTTCTGCTTACTTTGAATTCACTTTCAAGTTGAGGCTCTGGTGGAAATAATGTACCTACAGGATATGTTTTATCCATAATGCCTTGTTTCAAGGATTGGTATATCTTTAAATAGGCTGGTTGTTTTTTCATATTAATCTCTTCCTACACTATATTTATCTATCATTTAAGTTATTTAAATTTATATTATCTTTTCTAAATTTTATCATACTTTATTTACTATAACAATATGTTTATTTTTAAATAATATAAAAGTCAACACAAACAGTTGATCAATGTAAAATGAAGTATTCTAATTGTTTTAAATCTAGAGTATGAAATGACTCTTGGAAAATATACAAAGCAACAACGTATCCTAATGAAATTTCACTAACCACTATGAGTCTTATGTATAAGCACTGTATGATGCGCCTTTTGAAGATATAAAGGATATTCGTAAAGCAGCAATACTACTTAATTCCAACGGAAAATGACGTCACACTCTGCGTGAATGTATAGATTGAAATTTCCAACAATATGATATAAAATAAATAGTATATTTCAGTTAATTACCCATTATCCCATAGAATGAATCCAACACATAGATAATCTATAGTTTTATTCTATAAGATTAAATAAAGCATCAATGAAAGGAAATAAATAACATGATTGATTTCTTAAAACAAGCGGCACAAGTAGTACCGTCAGAAAGACAAAAGAAATGGTTTGACCTTGAAATGTACGCATTTATCCATTTTGGTGTAAATACTTTTACTGGGAGAGAATGGGGTACAGGCACAGAAGACGAACGTATTTTTAACCCACAAAAGCTAGATTGTGACCAATGGGTGAAAGCTGTAAAATCAGCAGGTTGTAAGGGCTTAGTGTTAACAGCAAAGCATCATGACGGTTTTTGTCTATGGCCGTCAAAGTACACAGAGCATAGTGTCAAAAATAGCCTATTTAACGGTGATGTTGTAAAACTTGCAGCAGAAGCTTGTAAACGTGGTGGTATAAAGTTCGGTTTTTACCTTTCACCTTGGGATATGAACAGTGAATATTATGGTACATCTGCCTATAACGATTATTTTTGCAATCAACTTACTGAACTGCTAACCGAGTACGGCGACATCTTTTACGTTTGGTTTGATGGTGCTTGCGGTGAGGGCGAAGATGGTAAAAAGCAAGTGTATGATTTTGAAAGGTATTTTTCATTGATTCGTAAATATCAGCCAAATGCCGTAATTTTCAACGACCATGGCCCTGATATACGTTGGTGTGGAAATGAAGCCGGACAAGCCAGATATGCCGAATGGGCGGTTGTACCATCTGAACTTTGCGGTTATGCCGATGTACAAACCGATAAAGGTCCTCTTTGTAACGAGGGGGATTTAAGTTTTTTGTATAATACCGACGACGACGTTGGAAGCCTTTGCAATATTCTTTATTCAAAAGGATTGGTTTTTTGCCCGTCAGAAATTGATATGTCTATTCGAAAAGGTTGGTTTTGGAATGAAAAAGATGAACCACATTCTCTTGAAAGATTGTTTGATACATACTTAAATAGTGTAGGAGCTAATACGTCATTGCACTTAAATGTTCCACCAAATAAAGATGGACTTATTGATGAAAAAGACGTAAAAAGGCTGCGTGAACTTGGTGAAAAGATAGAATTTGAGTTTGGCAATCAAACAGTATGTGAACTTGAAAAAATAGGTGGGACAAGAACGCAACCTGTTTATGAAATTAAAATTGATTGTCAAAAGGATATTAAATATATAATCCTACAAGAAGATTTAAGTGTTGGGCAGCGTGTTGAAAACTTTGCAATCTATCATAAATCATATAGTGGCGAAGAATTTCCCATATTTCAAGGACGTTGTATTGGACATAAAAAGATATGCAAGTTAAACAATCCTTTTATGTTACAAAATCCGCTTTTAGAGAATGTCGGTAAAAAGTCAGAAAAGCTTGTGCTGCGAATCAAAGCCGCAAGAGATGAAGTGGTAATCAATAAAGTTATTGTTTGCTAAATTGTAACAGCTAATTATGTGGGAGTTATGCAACATTACTTCTGTAATATGTCTGCGTAAAATGAAAGTATGTTTTATGCAGGCCTCATATCAAGTCTTACACACCATTAGACATGTTTAAAGTGCTCCTAACTAGAAGAATAATATGGAACATGTTGATTGGATAAAAATTATGTTGTATGTTAAACAAAATAAGTGTTATGAAAGTTGTACGCATTTTTGAGAATAGGCGTGCAACTTTCTTATTGTGTACAACTTACAACAATGTTGATAATGTAAAAAGAGGCTTTATAATAAACGTTACGATTAACTATTGTATGATTCAATCGGGATTCCTGTAATTTTAAAATACATATAAAAGCAAATATTTTACTTTTTATTGTGAATATAGTTGACAATTATGACCTACAGATGTAAACTATAAATATAATAATTTACAATTGTAGGTGATAATATGAAAAAGGAATATACAAGACTTCCTGATGCAGAATTAGAAGTTATGCAAGTGTTGTGGCAAAATCAACCCCCTATGGGAACTTCGGAGATACTAGAGATATTAAATCAGTTTAAAAACTGGAATATATCCACGCTACAAACATTATTATCTCGATTAGTGACAAGAGGTTTTATTCAATCAAAAAAACAAGGGAAAAACAACTTTTATACACCGTTAGTAGAAGAAGAAAGTTATTTAGCAAGTGAAAATAAGTCTTTTTTAGACCGTCTTAATCAAAGCTCCCTTACAAAGTTTGTTTCAACTTTAATGCAAAGCAATAGTGTATCAAAAGAGGATTTACAAGAACTTAAGGAATTTATTGAAAAACAATCAGAAGAGGAGTAGATGTTATGATGCTGAGAAATTTATTTTCTAGTGTAATTGAAGTTACGTTAATTATGTCTATTATAATAGTTGCATTACTCGCTCTTCATGCAGTTATCAAGAAAAAGCTTACAGCCAAATGGAGCTGTTTTGTTTGGCTGTTAATTGCATTTCGTTTAGCATTACCTTTTAATATCCCAATCCCCGATATGGCGTTTCAAATAGAGCCGCCTGTAGCAAAAGAGATTACAGTTGTTAAAAAATCATCAGATACACCAAATCAAGTAACGAAAAAAGCGCCGGTAACTGAAATCGACAAACCGAGTTCTTCAAAGGCTGCCACACAAGAATCATCCTCGCCAAATGCCACACAGCCAACGTTGAAACCTGAAAGAATAACAATCGACTTTGTTTCTGTAGCAGCTTGGATATGGTTAATTGGTATGTTCTTGATAGCAGTATATCAAGTCATCAGCTATCTATCCATTAGAAGAGAAATAAGGCGATTCAGTACACCGATAAGTAATCAAAATGTTATGGCTACTTATGAAGTGCTTAAGCAAGAAATGCATTTGAAAAAGAAGATACCTTTAAAATTATGTAAAAAGATTGCAACGCCAATGCTTGTTGGCTTTATGAAACCAATGATTCTATTGCCAACAGTACACTATTCTATGCAAGAGTGCTATGGCATATTAAAGCATGAATGTATTCATCATAAACGTCATGATCCATTGTTTAAATTATTGCTTATGGTAGTTCAAACAATACATTGGTTTAATCCATTTGTTTATATAATGTCTTATTTTGCAAAAAAAGATATCGAGTTATCTTGTGATGCAGAAGTAATTAAAAAAATGAATTTTCATCAGAGAAAAGAGTATAGCTTAACATTATTGAATTCACTAGAAGTCCAAGTAAATCAAAAATCAAGACTATCAGCAGCGTTTAGTGAAGATAAACGTACAGTCAAGGATCGCTTTATTCAAATATTCGATACAAGCAAAAAGAAGAAAGGTATCTTTGCATTAATTGCGATAGCCCTAGTCGTCGCTATTGGTGGATCATTGCTCATGTTTGGAACAAGGGAAGTGCAGCAAGTCAATGATAAATTATCTATTACGATAAGAGAGCAAACCTTAGATGATATTGAGAAAGTTATAGATGAATTCAAAAGAGAGTATCCCAAAATTGAAGTTACAATAAATAAAATACCAATGCAATATAACCCAAATCTAATAAAGAAAATTCAAACAGAAATAATGGCTGGTAAAGGTACAGACATTGTTGTTCTTCCTTTGGATAATGATATGAATTTGGAGAAAGTTGCGTTAAGTGGAGCATTTTGTGATATAAATACTATGCTGAAAGAGGACATATCATTTAATCGAGAGTTGTATTTTGAATCAGTTTTAGATGCTGGTGTTTATAAAGGAAAACAAATCTTTATGCCATTATCATTTAATGTGCCAATGCTATTAACTACACAAGAATGTTTAAATAAATACGAAATAGATACGAATAAACTGAATACATTATCGGATATGTATGCAACATTTGCAAAAACAATAAACACTCATGATATTAACCGATTATTTACTAATTCGTATGATATGAATAGGTTTTTAAGTTATGCAATCACTACAATAAGTAAAACTCAAATTAACAATTTGGCAGATGATAATTCTCTAAAGAAAATTTGTGATGAATATAAGCAAGTATACCCAATAAGCAATACCAAAATGTCGCTTGATGTTGTAAATATGTGCCCATATGATGCTATGAAAGAAGATAAGACGGTATTTGTAAACACGAGTTCGTTAGCTGATTTTTATTATAGATATTATCTGATAGCAGAACATGGAGTGACACCCATTTTTAAACCAATTCCATCACCTAAGGGTGGAGTACAAGCATATTTAGGTGATAGCGTAGCAATTAGTTCAAACAGTCCAAATAAGCAAAATGCATATCATTTTCTAAAAATTGCTTTATCAGAAAAACTACAGCATGTCAACCAATATGGCGGATTTGAAATGCCATACTTTCCAGTTTTGAGAAGTGGAGTACAAAATAGAATAAACCTTTTTAAGCAACAAATAACGGGCGAAAACAGACTTAGCGAGGAAGAGAGATTAAATAAGTTTACTGAGTTAGAGCAAAGGCAACTGGATAATATACTAAATTCAATTAACTATTGTATTTCTAATGCAAATAATTATTCATTTGCATATTCGGAGTTAGAACCTTATTTTAAAAATGAAAAGACATATGATCAATGTATTAAAAAATTACAGTCAAAGCTTGATATCTATTTGACAGAATAGTATGATTTACCCAAGAAAATATTTCTAATTTTACTTGACATTCACTTCCTACAGCTGTATGATGTAATAAAACATACAACTGTAGGAGATTGATTCTTATGAAAATAACAAGTTTACCGGACGCTGAATTAGAAGTGATGCAAGTAATTTGGAAAAATAAAACCCCTATTTCTACTTCTCAAATTAACGAAATATTAAATCAAACAAGAAGCTGGAATGTATCCGCTTTGCAAACAATACTCAACCGTTTGATAGCAAAAAATTATCTCTCTTCAACAAAGCAAGGCAAAAACAGATTTTATGATATTTTAATTGATGAAGAAACCTACTTATCCTATGAAAATAAAAAGTATTTGAAAAAAGTAAATAGCTCCGTAGTAAAATTTGTTGCATCATTATATGACAGCAAAGGATTAACCAAAAAGGATTTAGAGGAGTTACATGCTTTTATTGATCAGAAGACAAAAGGGGAGTAGGATATGCTGAAAACAATTTTTAGTTCTATCATTGAAATTTCAATTGTTTCTTCAATCATTATCACATTATTAGCAATACTATATACTTTTATAAACAAACGATACGCTGCAAAGTGGCATTGCGTGATTTGGTTTGTTATTATGTTAAGATTATTGGTTCCAATCAATATTACTTTGCCATCGGCACCAATTGTTGTACCGGAACCACCAAAACAAGAAGTGGTAGTTAATCGACCTGTGCAACAAACGCAGCCTGTTGTTACCGAGCAGGTGAAGGGTGAAACCACTACTACGCCAACCACACCGCAACAAAATATTTCACAAAAAGAACCGATTCAAACGCAGCCTGTAACAGTTGTGATAGATAGAATCTTAATTGCGGCATATGTTTGGTTGCTTGGCATATTTGCAGTCTCTGTCTTTTACTGTATCAAACGTATTCAATTTCATCAGTACTTGAAATGGAATAGTCAAAAGGTTAACCAAAAACGTTTATTAAGCATGATCACACAAGTAAGCAATGAAATTCGATTAAGTAAGAATGTAACTCCAATTCTTTGCAAAGGAATTTCAAGTCCAATGGTGATTAGTTTAGTCAAGCCAAAGCTGTTATTACCGATGTTGAATTACTCCGATGAAAACTTGAAGGCTATCTTAAGGCATGAACTGATACATATTAAGAAAAATCACCTTTGGTTTAAGTTTGGAATATTACTTTGCGAGATTGTATATTGGTTTAATCCATTTGTTTATCTCATGACACGATTTGCACAAAGAGATATCGAATATGCTTGTGATTCTGCTGTTTTAAAATATACAAGTGAATCCTATAAAGAAGAATATAGCAGAGCCATTCTTTCAGTTATTGAAAACACACTTTGGGGCAATAAAAGAACGAACTTAGTGCTTTCAACTGGATTTAGCGATGGAAAGAAAACCTTAAAAAATCGTTTTCAAAACATATTTGATGACAACAAAAAGAAAAAAGGATTCTTTATCATTGTCGCACTCATTCTTGTAATAACAATAGTTGGTTCAATCGTGGTATTCGGCAAAAAGGATGTAAAACAAGTCAATGATAGCTTAACAATATATAAGTATGTTGATGATATAGATGATGATCTAGTTAGTGTTGGTCCAGGATATCATATTAAAAACATGATATCTTATTATAAGCAAAAATATCCGAATGTAAAAGTTAATTTGGTTGAGTTCAAAGGTACAAAAAAAGAGTATTTTAATAAGTTAAATAGTGATGTCATGGCAGGAAAAGGACCTGATGTTATCGTATTGGATCAAGATTTTGTTAACTATTCTAATGCTTACAAACTTATGAAGTCTGGTGTGTTAACGGAGCTAGATGATTTTATAAAACAAGATAAAAATATTAACTTGAATGATTATTATAAACCAATTATGGATGAAGGAATTTATAAAAACAGACGTTATATTTTGCCAGTACAGTTTACCGTACCTTTAATGATGTCAGGAAAACAAGCTTTAAAAGATGCGGGAATCAACGCAGATAATTGTAAAAAAGATTTTTGGGGACTATCTGAAGAAATGTATCGTTATTATTCTCAAAGTCAAGATAAAGACAAGTTGATAAGGTCAACTTGGAAATATAATCCATTTATTGATGAGCTTGAATATATGGGGATTCGTGGGGCCTTTGATTATAATAAAGAAACGGTAAAATTTGATACAAATGATTTCAAAAAAGCAATGAAACAATATAAACCTTGGTATCAATTTGATCAAAAAACTGACCCAAATGAATATATGCCATTTGGAAGATTGATAAATGAGAAAAAAGTATTATTTGGAGCTAGTCTAGATCAAAACCCAATGGGCATTTTTTATTATATTCAAACGCTAGAAAACAAAGATCAGCCTGTAATTATACCAATTCGAACTATAGATGGCGGAATGGAAGCACAAATTTCAACTGCGGTAGGAATTCGAAACAATAGCAAAAACAAACAAAACGCATATAACTATATCAAGCTAATGTTATCTCCTGAAGCAATGTATGATTATTTTAATCAAGGCTTTTCAACAAATAAAAAGTTTGCACAAGCAATTATTACTTCAAATCGAGAAGTCACACCAGGGCACTATAGCAAAGAATATGACATTACATATTCGGCAATTCCAAAAGAGTGCTATAAAGAAGTATCATCAATTTTAGACCAAGTAAATGGTGCTCATTTCTACACACCATTAACTAATCAATTGATAGATTACATGAAGTCTTACTTAGAAGACAAAAAGTCCTATGAGGAATGTATCAAAGAAGCCAAACAGAAATTTGAGTTATACTTATCCGAATAATAAAAGGAGGCGGCAAAATGACATTGAAGCAACGACAACAGCGGATTGGAATTTTGTTCGCCTCTCCTTTTTTGATTGGATTTATCCTTTTCTTTATTGCACCTTTTATAATAAGTATCGGTTATACTTTTACATTTGGAACCGGTGGCACACGTTTTGTAGGACTTCAAAACTATGTGGATGTTTTCAATAGCTCCGCATTCCAACTAGCAAGTTATAATACGTTTCGATTTATTTCTATTGGAGTGCCACTAATCATGCTTTTAGCGCTAGTAATTTCGTTACTACTCAATAAAAAGTTCGGTGGCTCTAGCTTTTTTCGCTCAGTATTTTTATATCCGTTAGTCATTCCAATCGCATCAACTGTTATGGTATTCAATCTTTTCTTTGCAGAATCAGGCTTGCTCAATACCCTATTCAGTACTATTGGAATTCCTGTAGTAGAATGGTTGAATTCCAATTATGCGTTTTCTGTTTTAGTGGGGTTATACATATGGAAAAACTGCGGATATAACATTGTGTTATTACTAACGGGGCTAAATTCAATTCCATATGATTTTTATGAAGTAGCAAGAATAGAAGGGGCAACAAAATGGCAGCAGTTTCGCTATATTACTATGCCAATCATGATGCCAACTTTCTTCTTTGTCTTTGTCATTTCCATAATCAACTCATTCAAGTGTTTTCGTGAAGCATTTTTATTAAGCGGAACACTACCCCATAAAAGTATCTATATGTTGCAGCACTTTATGAATAACAATTTTACAAACTTAAATTATCAACGGTTATCCGTAGCAGCATTTTTGATATTTCTTGTAATCTTTGCGCTGATTTATGTATTGTTTCGAATGAGAAAAAAGGCGGGTGATATTCAATTATGAAAAAATCACTTCCACGATATATTGTTCTCATTTTCTTTTCTCTATTTATACTAATACCAATTATCTATACTATAATGAATTCATTTATGTCAGCAAATGAGATTAACCGTTATTACAGTTTGATGAATGAATCTGGTGTTAAAACCATGTTTCACATTTTCCCCGATGATTTTAGCTTTGAGGGCTATTATAACATGCTGTTAAGACAACCAGACTATTTGATGAAGTTTTGGAATTCATTAATCCTAACTGGATCTATTGTTATTGGACAAGTAATAATATCTTCTTTGGGTGGATATGCTTTTGCTAAATTTGAATTTCCTATGAAAAATGGTATCTTTTTTTTACTCATTATTCTCATGATGATGCCATATCAAGTAACTTTGGTATCTAACTATATTATTTTAGATAAACTGCATTTAATCGGCTCTATGTGGGCAGTTATTTTCCCAGGTATCTTTTCTCCGTTTGGTGTTTTCTTGATGAAACAAGTTATTGCAACAATACCAACTGAGTTATTAGAGGCGGCACGATTAGACGGAGCAAGCGAACTCCAAGTTTTATTTCGAGTAGTAATTCCAAGAGCAAAGAGCGGAGTAGTTTCCTTGGTAATACTTAGTTTTATTGATAATTGGAATATGGTTGAACAACCGCTTGTCTTTTTAAAAGATACAAGACAATATCCATTATCCATTTTTTTAGCACAAAATTATTCTCAAAATATGTCCTTATCCTTTGCATGTGGCGTATTGGCAATGATACCTGTATTATTGTTGTTTGTCTTTTTTGAACAAGAGTTAATTGAGGGCATTTCTTTCTCTAATTTAAAATAGTGACGTTTGAAACATAAGTGCTTTTTCCAAGAAAGGCATTACATTACACCGTGTAAAGTTACAGAAAACGACTAGTCTAAATGAAAGGCATGGTTTTGATTATGACAAAGCAAAAGAAAATAATTGCGAAGATTTCAATATGGCTGTTTATTGCATTGCTATTGTTTACAGCAATATCGCAAATCATCTATCAAAAACTACTTCCTAAAGTTGAAGTTACTACAGTAAAGTCAGGCCCGATTGATTCGTTTGTAACTGCTAAAGGGTACGCTGATTTTACCGATCAAGTCCATGCATACGCAGAATCAGATTGCGTTGCTACCAAAATTTTGCTACCTGAAATGCAAGAAGCAAAACAAAATGAACCCATTATTGAAATAGATGTAGCACAAGATAAAATAGCAGTAAAACAGTTTGAACTTGCTGTATTATCATTAAGTAATCAAATAAAGCAAGCGGAATTAACTCCTGATAAAATCACTGCACAGAAATTACAACTTGATATTTTAAATCAACAGCTAAAAGTATTAGAAAATTCACAAACTCCAAATAGTGAGTCAAAAAAGAAACAGCTACAAATGCAGATTCAAGGAATTGAGCGTCAAATCAAAGAGGGGTATGTTGACGAGGCAGGGTTAGCAACCTTAAAAACCCAACTGTCTATTGCACAAGAGGAACTTGCACTTTATGAGAAAAATGTGCCAATAGAGAATAAGATTGCAACTAACCAATTATCACTTTCTATTTTACAAGCACAAACACAGTTAAAAAAGGATACCATATCGCAACAACAAGTAGAGGAATTGAAAAAGCAGCTTGATATTGCAAACGATCAATTAAGGGCAAAAAAAGCTAGCTTTGAAACGAGCGGAAAAATAGTAAGCTTATGTGATGGGAAAGTGTCAAAGTATTATGTAAAAGAGGGCGACCGTATCACAAAAGGACAGCTAATTGCAGATATTGCATCAACAAGCTCAAAACCTTGTGTATCCTTTGCCTTATCCAAAGAAGCTGGGGAAGATTTACCATCGGGTTGTAAGGTCGTTTTAAAATATAAAACATATGAAAAAGATCCTATTTCAGGAATTACATCAAGCAAAATGAATGAAATAACGGCTGTAGCATCTTTTAAAAAATATAATCCAAAAGAAAACAATTACATCTTTTCAGCACCATATGATGAAAAAAAATCTATTTCAAGAGAAGCCGTTGTTGATGTAAAGATGATTCAAACCAGTACAGCGTATACAACGATTTTACCAAAAGCATGCGTTACCCAAAATAAAGACCAAAAGGATTGTATTTTTGTTATTACGAAAAAGCAAGGACTGTTTAAACAAGAAAATGTTGTAAAAGAAGTTGAAGTCAAGGTATTGGATAGGAACAATATCAATGTTGCTATTGATAGCTTTGAAGTTCGTCCGGAAGATGAAGTTTTATTATATAGCAGTAAGCCGATTAAAGATGGTAGTGTAATAAGCGTGGTGAAAGAATGAAAAAGGTTATACCGGTAAGCTTTATGTTACTATTTTGTATTCTGATATTGCTGGTTCAAATTACGCTAATCAATCAAGCTAAAAATACATTACCTACTGCTATTTGTTTTCGCTCTCAAGACGGAATGAACGTTTCATTTGATGAAATAAAGGAACTAAAGGATGTTACAGCGGTTGCACAAAGAAATGCTACTATTGCTACTACATATAATGATGATAATGAAAAAGTCAATCTGTGGTATACAAATGAGAACTATTTCGAAGTAGCAAATTTTAAATGTAAATATGGTAGCTTTTTTGAAGCAAAATCAGGTGTAGAACAAAATCGGTTTATTGTTATAAGCAATCAATTAGCTTTGCGATATTTTAAAACAGATAAGGTTATAGGTCAAAGCATGCTGATTGATAATCAGATTTACACAATTTGCGGGGTATATGAACAAAAGCAAGCATTATTGAATCAATTAGCACAACAGAAGTTATCCACGATATATATGCCGTATCAAAGCTATACGGGAAAAGAACCATTATTGCCACAACTTATATTAGTAAAATCAAATTCTCAGTTTATAAAAAGTGCTTATGATTATGTGCAAAACCAAATTCCATCATATTTGAATTATGATTCTGTTACAAATTATAATGATATTCTTCGATTGATAAGGCAAACAATACGTTTATCTATTGCAGCTTGTGGGATTGTTGTTTTAATAATCCTTATTATCCTACTAATAAGACAAAGTAAAAAAAGTTATCAATTATATCGTATGGATGGATTCACTAGAGAATTTTATAAAGCAATAGCGCTGATTGGAATATTAGTCGCAGTTGGAATTCTAACTATTTTCCTAACACAATTCAATTTCTTTTTACCTGCAGATTGGACGCCGAAAGAAAATATATTTGATTTAAATTTTTATAAAGAACAATTAAAATCTGTTTTTCAAATGAAAAACACTATTATGGTATATGATCCATTTTTGAATTATAGTTATATCAGTATGTTTACATGCGGAGTGTTGAGTATAATGCTTTTTCTGAATTTTGTTGTTTTATTGCTGTTGTGTATTCCTATCTTTACATATTTAAAAAAGAAATTTGTTAAATGAAGAATTATTCGAAAACTTGCTAGGAAAAAGATACGTCAACTTGTTGCTTTTAATTTAAACTGAGATAAAAAGAACTACCTTCTAATGATATTCAAGCTTTGAATGATTAGGAGGTAGTTTGTTTTTTAAGTTTGTAATTTCATTCCTGTTGTAAAATGATTATATAAGGCTATCAAATTACAAAACAAAGTAACGAAATATGGATATTTATATTGTTGAAATATGGTTATTGTTGTATAATAGGAAAAGCATAATTTTCTTAATTTTATAGATGATTCGAAAAATCATCAACAGTGAGATAAAGTTAATGCTGTTACAATCATTAATAGAGATTTATTTACTTTTTAGTTTGAAGGGAGTAAAAACATGGGATTGATTAAAGCAGGTATTGGTGCAGTTGGAGGTGTTATTTCTGACCAATGGAGAGAATATTTTTATTGTGAATCAATGGATGAAAGTGTTTTAGTAGCGAAAGGGCAAAAACGAATATCAAAACGTAGTTCTAACACAAAGGGTGAGCAAAATATTATTTCAAATGGTTCAATTATAGCTGTGAATGATGGCCAGTGTATGATTATCGTAGAACAAGGTAAGGTTGCAGAGCTTTGTGCTGAGCCAGGCGAATTTGTTTATGATGCTTCAACTGAACCAAGCGTTTTTTATGGTAATTTAAGTGATACGATTCCTGTAAGCTTTTCTTTGATTGGCAAGCGGTTTAAGATGGGCGGTGATTCAGGCAAGGATCAACGCATTTATTTCTTCAATACAAAAGAAATTTTAGGTAATAAATATGGTACAGCAAACCCTGTTCCATTTCGTGTAGTTGATAAAAATATCGGACTTGATATTGATATTTCAATTCGTTGCAATGGTGAATATTCATATAAAATAGTGAATCCTATGCTTTTTTATACCAATGTTTGTGGTAATGTAGAAGATACATATAGTCGTGATGAAATTGACAGCATGCTTAAATCTGAGTTGTTAACAGCTTTACAACCTGCATTTGCTAAAATATCTGAAATTGGAGTGCGCTATAGCGCAATACCTGGACACACAATGGAACTTGCAGATGCGCTTAATACTGTTCTTTCCGAAAAATGGAGTAAGTTGCGTGGTATTGAAATTGCTTCTTTGGGTGTTAATTCAGTTAATGCTTCTAAAGAAGATGAAGATATGATAAAGCAACTTCAAAAAAGTGCAGTTATGCGCAATCCAACGATGGCGGCTGCAGCAATGGTTGGTGCGCAATCAGATGCTATGAGGATGGCAGCTTCTAATGAAAATGGTGCTATGATGGGCTTTATGGGTATGGGTATGGCACAACAAGCCGGAGGAATAAACGCTCAGAATTTATTTGCTATGGGAAATCAACAACCTCAGCAGATTGATAATTGTGATGGCTGGAAATGTGAATGTGGTGCAACAGGTAACAACGGTAAATTTTGTTCACAATGTGGTAAGCCGAAACCAAGTGCTAATGATGAATGGATCTGTATTTGTGGCACTAAAAACATAGGTAAGTTTTGTTGCGAGTGTGCTAAGCCAAGACCAGAAAGTAACGGATGGACTTGTTCATGTGGAACAATTAACAAGGGAAAATTTTGTTGCGAGTGTGCAAAGCCTAAGCCGACAGATGCTTTGTTATACAAATGTGATAAATGCGGCTGGGAACCGTTAGATCCCCAACATCCACCTAAGTTCTGTCCGGAATGTGGTGACTTATTTAATAATAATGATATAAGTAGATAACTAAGGTAATAATCGAAAGAAGGTTTGGTATATGAATAAGTTTGGATTAACCGATGAGGTGTTAGATAGTCAAATTGTTGAAACAAAACAGGAAATTGATAAAAAATGTGAGTGTTGTGCAGGAGATATGGATTTTGATCCTAGTACAGGAGGACTTTTATGTCCTTTTTGTGGGCATAAATAAGAAATTGTTCATGAAAATGGGCATTCAAAAGCTCAAGAAATTGATTTTGACTCTGCTGAGAAAACTGAAAATTGTAATTGGGGTTCAGAAACTAAAATTGTTATTTGTAAATCTTGCGGGGGAGAGTCAATATATGACGTTTTGCAAATTGCAGGAGAATGTCCTTTTTGCGGTTCTAACCAAGTAATGGAGGAAAAAGGCAAGGATACCCTTGCTCCTAATGGAGTTTGTCCATTTAAAATCGATAAAAAACTTGCTGGGCTAAATTTCTTTAGTTGGATTAAACGTAAACTATTTTGTCCTAAAGAGGCAAAACAAAAAGCAAAGCCGGACGCTTTTAAAGGCGTTTATGTGCCTTATTGGACATTTGATACCAATACAATTTCTGAATATACGGCAAGATATGGCAAAAATCGAGAAGAGGATATAGGTGACGGTAAAACAAAAACTGTTACCGATTGGCATTTTACTAAAGGCATTTATGCTGAGGCAATCAATGATCAAGCAGTTATTGGAACAACGAATTATCCAACGAAAATGTTTGCATCAATAGAACCGTTTGACACAGAAAATAGTGTAGAATATAAGCCTGAATATCTTGCAGGTTTTATATCAGAACGCTACTCTATCGGATTAAAGGATGCATGGGAAAAAGCAAAATGTATGATTAAAACATTATTGTCTAAAAAAATTACCCAAAAGATAAAAAATGAAAACTTTGCGGATAGAGTAGATAGTTTGAATGTTCAGACGATTCATGAAAATATTACATATAAATACTTGTTGCTTCCTGTATGGATTTCTTCATTTCAATATAAAGGAAAAACATATCAATTTATAGTGAATGGTCAAACAGGTAAAGTCGGCGGTAAAGTACCTGTTTCAGTTTTACGTGTAACGGTGGCTGCTTTAATCGGTTTAGCAATTCTAATAGGAATATACCTGTTGAAAACACATGCATAATATTTTAGGCTAGGAAATAGCTTAAATTAAGATAATTATTTACTGATAAAAGTTAACAGGAGGTGTGTAATATGATGAATATTGCAATTTGCGATGATGATACCATTTTTTTAACCTTAATAAAAAATGAGATAGAAATTGAGTTATTAAAAAATAAAGTAGATTTTCATATTGATACATATAACAGTAGCGAAAAACTATTGAAAAAAGTAAACTCATTTCATTATGATATTTTATTTTTAGATATTGATATGCCGAATTTAACAGGAATAGATTTAGTAAATAATTATTTTCAGGAAGAAAATATATATATTATTTTTGTAACGAATAGGGATGATTTGGTTTTTGAAGCCCTACAATGTCAACCTATCAATTTTATAAGAAAGCAATATTTTAAAAAAGAATTACCGCCTGCAATATCTTCTTTTATAAAGAGGTTTTTTATTGAACATAAGTATTATGATTTTAAATATAATAAATCAATTAAGAGGGTAAAGCAATGTGATATTTTGTATATAGAAAGTAAGAAGCATTATATCAACGTTGTATGCGAAAAAATAGGCGATTCATTCACCATAAAATCGAGTATATCAAGTCTTGAGAAGGAGCTAAAGGACTCTTTTTTTATCCGAATCCATATGGGATATTTAGTTAACTCATTACATATAAAGCAAATTGGAAGTAGTTGTGTTGTGCTAGATAATGGTTTAAACTTGCCCGTAAGTAGATACAGGATGGAGGAAATAAAAAAAATATTTCATGCAAGTAGGAGATATTTACTATGAACGAAATAGTGGATTTCTTTTTTGAACTCTTAATAAATTTATTAGAGTTTTTAGTTATTATCGATTTTGTATCTAACTTTTTAGGATATAAATATGTAGGCATTACAAGGTTGATTGGTTTTCTTGTAGGGGTTGGTGTGAATTTTACATATATCACAGTTATAAATAGTGTAACACCTTTCGAAGGAATGGGTGGGCTTATTTCGTTAATGTTGGTGATTCTATATTGTATTGTTTTTACCAAAGGTTCTTTGCTATCAAAAATATTTATTTCTGCTACTACATTTATAACAATTCTTGTGATAAATATGGTTGTTTTAACTTTAGTAAGCTATATTACAAACTTAGATATTGTAAGTCTTATGAGTGAAGCCAGTTCTGCAAGATATGTTACAGTAATTATAACAAAGATTTTATTTTTCTTCATCACAAGAATTATATTGTTTTTTAAAGATAAGGATAATTATTCATTAAGCCGTTTTGAATGGATAGCACTCATTTCTATTATTCTTATCTCAATCATAATAAGTACTTTTGTTGTTGAAATTATTATAAAAAATCCCAATTTAAAAACAGGAAATATATTCGTTTTATTAACATCATTTGGTATTGTAACAATAGACATATTGACTTATTATTTATTGCTGAAACTAAGTAGAGATAATAATGATCGAATCAAATATATTATGCTTGAACAGGAATATAAATACCAAAAAAAGCATTTTGATGAAGTAAAAGAATTATACAATGATATCTCAAAAGCAAGACACGACTTAAAAAATCATTTTACATGTATTATGGGAATGATTGAATTAGATGAAAAACAACATGCTTTAGATTATATTCAACAAATTATGGAGGATAAAATAAACATAGGACCAAAATACGTTGAAACCAATAACCAAGCGGCAAATATTATTTTAAATAATAAATTAGCAATTTGTAAGGAACTATCCATTGATACAAAATGTTTTATTAATGGCAATCTGAGTGCAGTATCGGAAATTGATATTTGTATTTTACTTGGAAATATTCTTGATAACGCCATTGAAGCGTCTAAGTTATGCGAATCTCCTAAAATAACAATAGATATTCGTGGCAATAACGATTCTCTTCAAATATTAGTTGGAAATACAATCGTGAATTCGGTTTTAAAAGTCAATTCGATGTTTAAGACCAATAAAAAAGAAAAAAGACATCACGGCTATGGTGTTCAAAATATCAAAGGAATTGTATCAAAGTATAATGGAACAATAGATTATTATGAACAAGAAGATATGATTTATTGTAATATAATTATATGAAAAAATAAACCAATTGTGCACGGTTGCCTACCAATTGTGCACAAATGATTGCAATTTGTAAAAATATAGGTTATATTGTTTGTAGAGAAAATGATTAGGGGTGCTTGACATCATTACTTATCTTTCAAATAATATAACCAATTTTTTATGTAAAAAGGAAGTAATAAATTTACGAGATAAATCCATATATCAATATGGTTGTGAAGTAATAATATCTGCAATTGTGGGCTTTACACTAATATTAGTTACCGGAGTCATCTTAGAAGAAATACTTCTTTCGGTTGTTTTTCTTTTGGTTTTTGTTCCACTCAGAATGTTTACGGGCGGTTATCATGCCGATAATTATCTCAAATGTAATATTGTTTTCGAATGTCTTTTTTTGGCAACAATATTTTCAACCAGAATATTTATATCCTATTTTACTTATCCTGCAGTTATTTTATTTGGAGTGTTTAGTTTTATTACAATTCTTTGTTATGCACCTATAGAAAATGAAAATAAACCGCTAACAGAAGAGGAAAAGAAAAAGCATAAATTAACTGGCGCAATACTTTGTATTTTTTATGAGATTATTATATTATTAGTTTATCCCTTGGCATCTA
The DNA here is from genome assembly GCF_030908625.1 of Paludicola sp. MB14-C6. Lineage (GTDB taxonomy): Bacteria > Bacillota > Clostridia > Oscillospirales > Ruminococcaceae > Paludihabitans. Next base: position 2,135,407 of record NZ_CP133133.1, read on the forward strand.
AGTTGTCAGTAACGGCAACTATAACATTGTTTATAGTTACCGTACTAATATTATATCAAAAAGTAAAGGATGGTAATGATCATGAAAAATTCATCAACTAAATTGGCAAAAACAATTGCAAACATTAGTTTAAAGGCAGCAATCAAAGCATGCGGTGCAGCTTCCCTTTATGGATGCCATCAACCAAAAGAGCCTGAGGCTTTGAAAAACTTCAAACAAAACTAGATTTTCCTAAATCTTCCTAGCCCTTCCCGTTTTGCGTGATAATTTTTATGTATTCGTATTCTTATACATATACATACTATCACGCAAAACTCTTTTTTTAATATTGCATCTTGAAGCCACAGCGATTACTAATGAATTTAAAACCGATTTATATTGGGTATAAGTTGGTGCGCATTTTGATAAATGTAAAACCTTTAAATATTATTATAATTGTGATAAAATAAATATAATAAATTTCTTTATTTTTCACACCGCTAACGTGAATATAAGAGCTTATAATCATATGAAGAATAGTACAACTCTCATGTATGGTTGTTCTTTTTTTTATGATGTTTGAAGTATAGAAAATTTAATATATAAAAAGGGGAAGAACAAATCTATGAAGAAAATAGCCACACATTCTTTTGATTTATTAAAAAGAAGTTATAAAAGTTTTAGAGCGATTAGTTTTCTTCTTATTGCTGTTATTACTTGTGTAGGGATAGTTGGTTGTACCTATAGCCCTTTAAAGCCAAAGGAAAAAAACAATGCAAAAAGTAGCGAACTGCAACAAAAAGAAGTAAAAGATAACGATTTATCAATTAAAATAAATACAATCCAAGACCTTATAAAAATGGTTAATGACGTTAATAAAAAAGGCGCAAAGCATATAGGACAAGCCTATTCACTTAATGCTGACCTTGACTTAAAAGGAGTAGATCTTTCGCCAATAGGACAATCAGATCCCATTGTAATCAATGATGTAGCAACATCGGGTTTTAACGGTATATTTGATGGCCGCAATCATACGATTAGTAACTTAAATATTTTTATAAACGATAATCCTCAAACACAACAAATAACAGGAGCAGGTTTATTTGCTATTATCGGTAAACATGGTGTTGTTAAAAATTTAAATTTAAAAAATTGCGTTGTTAAAACTGGAAAAACAAATGAAATGAATGTAGGCTTGCTGGCAGGTGTATGTTATGGAGAAATTCTTAATTGCAATGTAAGTGGTACTGTTTCAGGACAAGTTACTGCAGGTGGATTGGTTGGAGAAGTTGGAGGAGAACTAGCAGATTATGAAAATATAGATAATAACTTTAAAGCACATATCAAAAATTGTGTGGCAGAAACTGATGTATCCGGTACTGCGGGAGTAGGCGGAATGTTTGGATCGGTTTATATGGGACTTATTGAAGATTGTACGGTAAGCGGTACAGTTTTTGCAACTAAATCTGAATTGGAAGTTGTATCTGGTACACCGTACAGGGTCGGCGGTTTTACAGGATTTGGTTATTATGCTGATTTTAATTGTTGTGAAAGTGATACTGCTTTAAAGATAGATGGTAAAGGAAATTGTATTGGCGTTTTTGCAGGAGGGGTTTCGAAAAGTAAAGTTGCCAACTGTAAATATAATTCGGATAAAGTAGAAAAAAGGAATATTATTGATTTTATTGACGATAGAGACGTAAGTAACTGTAATGGTTATGACATAAAAGCTAAATAGTAGTCTAATTTATAGAGTAACAAACGTTTAGTAAATGTGATATAACTGAAATCAATTAGAATAGTACTATTTCATACAAGAATATATAAATAAGTGGTAGCTTGAATTCAGCTACCACTTATTTTACTATATAATACTATTCAATTTAACTCAAAGCCTGAATTTTGCTTAGTTATTGTAACTTTAAAGTCTTAATTTCATATGGAGTAAAGTCAAGGCTAATTTCACCATTGATTGCTGTAAGCTTTTCAAGATCACGCTCAACAAGGTTACAAAGCGTTACATTTTCACATGCAACTTTAGCAGAAACAGTAGTTTTCACTCCGTATGCTTCATACATTCTTATAATAATAGCATCACTGTCTTCGGCCTTTTTAATAGTTTCTATGATAACATTATCGCTATTAACTATAATTGGTGCTTCATATTTTGCATTCGTTTTTCCTTGTAGTACTATTGGTTCAAAATTAAAGAAATAACCTGCTTTTGCGACTTTTGCTTGATGTTCATTTCCTATATGAGGATATACAGCATATTTAAATTTGTGATGTCCTTTATCTGCATTCTCTCCTGGATAGGTAGTACTTCTTAAAAGATTGATATCGAGAATATTGTCAATAGCTTTAAATCCATATTTGCTCTCACTTAATAATGCAAAGCCGTATTCGGAATCAGAAATATCAATCCATTTATGCGCTGAAATTTCATATTTTGCAATATCCCATGTAGTATTTCGACATGTAGGCCTTTTGATATTACCAAATTGTATATTACAGGTTGCATCAGTTGTATACACTTCAGCATTAAATGATGAGCGTAACATTTTGTGTGTTTCTTGCCAATCTACGTCAGTATCAAACACTAGAATGTTGCTGTCTTTTGTAAGAATGATTTTTTGAGTTAATTTTGAGTTATTAAAGCTGTATTCTTGCTCCATAATAGCAGTCGGACCATCTATATATGTTTTTTGAGAAGTCAATTCAAAATATCTTGGTTCTTGCTCATCATAATAAATGTCGAAATCCCATGCATCACCATCGTCATAATATACAGCTAATCTGTTTGCAGGTTTGCCTTTTTCAATGGTTTCTTTCTTGTTTATTTTGTCATAAATTGAAACAATGTTACCTTCTTCATTGAAGTTTACGCAAAGTGCTTCATTTTCAATAGTTGATGTGTTTACATAAATATCATTGAATTCAGTTTCAATGTCCGCAGTAGTAACGCTTGCACTTCCCAATGCAGGAAGGTTCACTTTATACCAGTCGCCGTGAATGTTTATATACTCATTTCTGGCAAAGGAAAGTGAGTTAAACAAAGTGTATCCCTCACCGTTTTGAGCAAGTTTTTCATAGCGACTCTTAGTAAGAGATTTTATTTCTTCTAAAATTGTTTCATATCGTTGCGTTGTTTCATCATATACACGTTTAATAGAAGAGCCTGGCAAAATATCATGGAATTGGTATAAAAGGACTTCTTTCCAGTATTTTTCAATTGTTTCACGAGGATAATCATTTGCAAGCACGCAAGCATATTCCAATTCTCTTAGTGCATTTTCTGCTTTACGGTTGTACATCTTATTTTTAGCTTGTGTAGTGTAAGTTCCTCTGTGACATTCAAAATAGAGTTCACCAATCCATGTTCTATAGTTTTCCTTGTTTTTATTGATGATTTCAAAATAATCGGATGCAAAACGTTGCTCAATAGGTGAGAAATCAGCTAAATTTTTTATTCTATCTAAACGCTCAAGATGATGGCTTGCAGGTCCTCCACCGCCATTTCCTATTCCGAACAAAACCAATGCGTCTTCAATCAGTCCTTTTTCACGATAGTTTTTTTCGCAACGACGAATTGTTTCAGGAGTAGCTGGGCTATTATAAGTCTCTTCAGGAAGCATTGTAGTAAGCACTTTACTGCCATCAATACCTTGCCAATTGAAAGTATGGTATGGGAAAGGATTTTGATGATTCCATGAAAGCTTTTGTGTCATGAAATAAGGTACATCGCTTTTTGCCATTATTTGAGGCAACGCACCGCTATAACCGAATACATCGGGCAGCCAAACATTTTTTACGTCGATGCCAAATTCATCTTTATAATATTTTTTGCCATACATAACCTGCCTTACAAGTGCTTCACCACCTGAAATGTTGGTATCTGCTTCAACCCACATAGCACCTTGAATTTCAAAACGTTTTTCGGCAATACGTTCTTTTATTTGTTCATAAAGTGCAGGATAGTATTCTTTTATCCATAAAAATAGTTGTGGCTGACTTGCACCAAATTTGTAATCAGGATATTTTTCCATCAAACGCATTACAGTTGAAAAAGTTCTTGCGCCTTTACGAATCGTTTCACGTATTGGCCATAGCCATGCAAGGTCAATATGTGCGTGACCAATAGCTGAAAGCTTTAGTGATGGAGTCCCGCCTTTTTTATCAAGCTCTTTTTTTAGTATTGCACGAGCTTTTTTTGCCTCTTCTTCTGTATAATCATACAATTCATTTTGCGCTTGGTTAAGGGTGTTTAAAATAGCATGATAATGAGGAGAATCTTTGCTCAGTTCATTCATTGCATAATAAAGCACTTGCATATCATAATAGAGCCCTCTAAGCTCCGGATAACGTATTGCAATGGCAGCTTGCTTCAGTTTTCCTTCTTCACAAAGCCTACCAAACAAATCGTTGCAGCCACCGTCTACCCAAATATCAATGTTATTGTTCTTACTGATTAGGTTTAATGGTACGACTCTTTTCGCTGCAGGTTCATATTCATAAGCCGATGTTCCCGTTGTTAATCCAATAACGGCATTTCCGTTTTCATCTACAACTAAACCTTCGCCGTTAATATCAATCAATAAAACGATATCATCATTTATGTTTTTTTCAGGAACTTTTCCTTTAAAGTGAAACCATGCACAATCGAAAATATTTGTTCCCCATTTGTCTTCTTCTCTAAGTTCTATTTTTTCGCCGCTTGTACGCTTTTCAAACGGAACTGGTTCAGCGGTTTTATAAGCAGTAACTTCAAGTTTCTCAATTTCCTTATAGTAAGCATTTTTGAGTTTTTCCATTGTTTTATTAATGCGATATACATGTCTTTGAGTTTGATATGGCATAATAATTCTCCTCTAATTTAATAAAAATTTGCAATAAAACTTTAGTTGTTCTTTAGCCTATTTTCATAGACTAATTATTTTTTTGTCAAACCGATAACATTATACTATAAATTTGTTGAATAGAGAAATCATAATGATGCTAAATAATAAATATTACAATTTGTTCACAATTATAGAATGTAACAAAAGTTAATTGTTATGATAAATCAATTATAATCGTTGTTGTTGCAGATATTAACTTTAGGGAATATAATATTCTTTTTAGAATGTTTTTATGTTTCAAAGGATAATAAAATTTAGCGATTAAAAATACAGCAAGAACCATGTGGAAAGAGAAGGGATTTACTATGAACAAAGCGGATGAATGCGCAAAAATTATATGGGATTATATGGTGATGAAAATGCCTTTGCAAAAATGTGAATGTATTTTTGTATTAGGAAGCAATGATGTTCGAGTAGCCGAGTATGTATCTCAACTGTTATTAGATGGATATGGCGATTATATCGTCTTTTCAGGTGGGTATGGGAATTTTACAAAAGGAACTTTTAAAAAGCCGGAAGCAGATTTATTTGCAGAAATAGCAATTTCAATGGGCGTATCGGAAAATAAAATATTGATTGAAAACAAAGCGACCAATACCGGAGAGAATGTTCATTTTACTTTGGATTTGTTAGAAAAGCGAGGATTAAAACCACAAAGCTGGTTATTAGTGCAAAAGCCTTTTATGGAAAGAAGAAGCTATGCTACCTTTAAAAAGGTGCTGCCGAATGCAAAAGCAATTGTTACTTCACCTCAAATTGCGTTTGAAGAATATGATAATGAAATCATATCAAAAGAGGCGTTAATATATACTGTAGCAGGTGATATGCAACGTATCATCGAATATCCTAAAAAGGGATATATGATTGAACAAGATGTGCCGAAAGAGGTAGTAGAGGCAATGAATTGCATAATTCAAATGGGCTATACAGAGCATTTGTTAAAATAATAGAAATGTAATTTGCGTGTTTGTGAGTAAGGCTTGCATGATTATACATGGATAATTGAGTGGGATTTTAATTGCTATCGCTAGAAAAATATGGTACAATTAAATTACATACATATAAGGTGGATGATGGCATGAAAAAAGCATATAAAATCAGCGTATTTGTTCTAATCGTTGCTATTTTAATAACAAGCATATTCGGCTACCAAAACTATCAAAAATATACCAAGACAAGGCCCATTAATGTGAACGGTATCCTTGTTAATAAAGAATTGGTAGCGTGTAAAAGTTATGAGGTAACCCATAGTTTTTTAAATGGTGTAATTCAAAGGAAACGCAATTTTATAGATTCAAAAGAAATCATGCAGCAAATAACCGTAAAAGGAAATAAACTGATTATAGAAACTGATGCAGAAGTAACAATCAAAGATACTAAATTTCAAAAAGAGATTTTTAAAGGAACTACTGAAGCATTAAAAGATTTTGTATTTACTAAGCAGGGAACTTATATGGTAAAAGCTCAGAGAAATTACAATGATAAATATGGAAAAGGTATTGTTCACTATGAGTTTTTAGCAGAAATAACAGAAAGTCTTGAAATTCATTTGTCCAATGAGAAGCCAAAGCAAGGGGAACTTGTAAAATTAGAAGTCTTAGGAACTTTCCCCAATTCTAAAGTTGCAGTAAAAGGCGATTTTCTCCCATCACATAGCTTTTATAATAAAGATGGCATCATGGAGCTTTATATACCGATTACTTATTATAAACCGGCTCAATCATATGATATGAAGTTGCAAGTGAATGATACAATTTATCCATTTACATTGGATGTCCAAAAAGAAAAATTTACGCAATTACATTTTACTGTGAGTGAATCTGTTACGAATAGTACAGTAAACAGCGATGCAGCGAATATTGAATATAAAAATAAAATTCATCCTTTATATAAAACAATGGATAGTAATAAATACTGGGTAAATTATTTTATAAAGCCAATTCAAGAAACACGAATTTCATCCGCCTTTGGTCAAGAGAGATATGTTAATAATGCAACAACTCCAACCCGTCATTCAGGAATTGATTACGCTGCACCCGAAGGAACTGAAGTAGTTGCCACGAATAATGGGAAAGTGGAGTTTGCGGAATTTGTTCAACTTACGGGAAACACAATTGTAATCGATCATGGCCTTGGTGTAAAAAGCTATCATTTCCATCTATCAAGTATCAACGTAAAAGCAGGAGATATTGTGAAACAAGGTCAACTGATTGGTAAAGTAGGAACAACAGGCTTTTCAACGGGACCTCATCTCCATTTTCAGATGAGTATTCAAAATCAACCGATTAACCCGGAATTGATGTATCAAATAAAGTTTTAAAAACAGGAGGCATCATAATGATTATTCGAAGAGTAACTTCTGATGATTATATGGATATATATAACATTAATAAAGAGAGTTTAGGCTATGATTATTCCGAGGATAAAACGAAAATGCAATTAGAAAAAATAATGCAATTACAAAGTAATATTATTTTTGTAGCGCAACAGGAAAATCATGTGATAGGTTATATTCATCTTTCTGAATATGAAAATACTTATCATGATAGCTTAAAGAATATTGTTACTTTTGCAGTTGCAAAAAATTATCAAAATCATGGTGTTGGTGAAAAATTGATTACAGCAGCTGAAGAATGGGCGAAAGAAAGCGGCTCAAGGGGAATACGTCTAGTAACCGGTCATGAAAGGAAAGCAGCACGAAAATTTTATGCAAAGCATGGTTATGAGCTTCGAAAAGAACAAAGCAATTTAATCAAATGGTTTTAGTATGAAGCTAAAGCTAAAAAACGGTTAATCTAATAATAAAAAAATCATTTTCTCCATATCACAATTTTTTTGTGGTGTGGAGTTTTTTGTATGTTGGTGTTATAATAATTACAATTGTTCCAAAATGGAAGAAACATAAACTTGACATTCGCATAAAATAGAGTTATACTTTAAAGCGTTAAAACTTAAAAGCAAGAAAGCGAGGTATTGCAATGATTGTAATATTAAAACCAGAAGCAAATCAAACAGCTGTAGATCATTTAATTCACAACTTTGAAGAAATGGGGTTATCAACACATTATAGTCAGGGTGCACATACCACCTTAATTGGCTTAATTGGAGATACTTCAAAAATTGATATGGATATTATCAGTGCCAATGAAATAGTGGCATCTGTAAAACGTATTTCTGAGCCATATAAAGCAACGAATCGAAAATTTCATCCTAACGACACAATAATTGAAATAAACGGAAAAAAATTCGGAGAAGGCTTTTTTAATGTAATTGCAGGTCCATGTTCAATCGAAAGCGAAGAACAATTGATTTCTATTGCAAAAGACGTAAAAAAGAGTGGCGCCAGTTTTCTAAGGGGTGGTGCGTTTAAACCAAGGACTTCTCCATATGCATTCCAAGGGTTACAAAACGAAGGCTTGAAGTTATTATCTCAAGCTAAAAAAGAAACTGGTTTACCAATCGTAACGGAAATTATGAATTTGAATCATATAGATTTATTTAACGATGTAGACGTAATTCAAGTTGGCGCTAGAAATATGCAGAATTTCGAAATGCTAAAAGAATTAGGCCAATGTGATAAGCCTATTTTGTTAAAACGAGGTTTATCTAATACGATAGAAGAGTGGCTTATGAGTGCAGAATATATTATGGCAGGTGGAAATAACAATATTATTTTGTGTGAACGTGGAATTCGTACATTTGAAACGATGACGCGTAACACACTCGACATTTCAGCTATTCCGTTACTAAAGAAAATATCTCATTTGCCGGTTATTGTCGATCCAAGCCATGCGACCGGTATTCCATGGCTGGTAAAACCACTTGCAAAGGCAGCGGTAGTTGCTGGTGCAGACGGTGTCATGATAGAAGTACACAATAATCCTGCAAAAGCATTATGTGACGGACCACAATCGTTAACGCCTATTGAATTTGATCATGTTATGAAAATAATTGATTCTATGGTTGCTACGGAATTAAAAAAAATGAATAGGTAAATAATTGTATAAATTTTAGAAAATTATTTATTATTTTATTAAAAAATTATCCATTTGTTATAAGTAATTGTAAAGTTGTGTCGATAATACACACGAAGGAATTTATTTTGACAAAGGGAGATTTGACATGAAGAAAGAAAAGATAATTAAGATTAAACAGGCAATAGAACAAGGTAAATTAAAAAAAGCGGCAAAGCAATCTACAATACTTCGATTCGTTCAGTATACTTCAATGGCACTTATTATAATTGCAATCATCATGTCTACTTTAGTAATAAACGCTGATATAAGATTAAATCAGCTTAATGTAAATAAAATGACTATAATAGACAGTTTGCATCAATTAAGTCAAGATTCAGCATATCTATCATCAGAAACTAGGGCTTATGCTTTGAATTTGGATCCACAACGTAATGATAGCTATATTCAAGGACTTGCAAAATGGAATCAATCAACAGCTAAGTATAATGATTTGAAAAAGTTCTGGCTAAATGATGAAGAAAATAGAATTTTAGATGGGTTTAAAAATACAGCTCAACAGTTAAGAGAAACAGAAAAAATGGTTTTATCAGAAACTGATAAAGACAGAATAAAAGATGTAGTTGCACTGGTTACCGGTTCACAATATTCTAATGGTGTTGAATTGACCCGTGATCTATCAGCAAGGATAAGTAAGTTAATCAATCAACGATATAATGCTTCTATTGCACAAGCGGAAAAAGAAACAGAATTTCTTCGAATACTCGGAATGATAAGTGGCTCTTTGGCCGTAATTATCCAAGGAATTTGCTTGCTATATGTTATGTTAAAGCTTATGAATCCTGTTAAGAAGATTTATCGTGAAATGATCGAAATTTCACAAGGTAATTTATCATCTCATTTTGATATGAAGCGTGATACTTCTGAAATTGGTACTTTAGCACATTCTATTCATGAAACTAAGGATTTCTTAAAACGCATGATAGATGATATAAGCAATATTTTAGGTAATATGTCAAAAGGAAATTACAATCAAGAAGTAACGGCTGATTATATCGGCGAATTTGCTCAGATAAAAGAATCTTTAAACATTATCTTAAATTCTTCTAATACTGTTTTATCTCAAATTAGTCAAGCTTCTATGCAAGTTGCATCAGGTTCAGAACAAGTAGCTTCCGGAGCTCAAGCATTATCTCATGGTGCAACAGAACAAGCAAGCTCTATAGAAGAGCTTTCAGCAGTTATTACTCAAATTTCTGATAAGATTCGTTTGAATGCACAAAATGCGGGTGAAGCGAATAGAGTAACCGAGGTCGCTTCCAATACTTTATTACAAAGTAATGACCAAATGGGACAAATGATTGGTGCGATGGCTGAAATTAGCGAGGCATCTAATGAAATTAGTAAAATTATTAAAACAATTGATGATATTGCGTTCCAAACAAACATATTAGCTTTAAATGCAGCTGTTGAAGCAGCACGTGCCGGTGCTGCAGGTAAAGGCTTTGCAGTTGTAGCAGAAGAAGTTCGAAATCTTGCAAGTAAGAGTGCACAAGCTGCTAAAACAACAACAGATCTTATTGAAGAAGCAATAGAATCCGTTGAAAACGGTAAGCATATTGTAGATTCAACTGCACAATCATTAGGAGCAGTTGTAGAAAATGCGAAAAAAGCAGCACTGCTTATTAACGATATTGCGATAGCATCCAATGAACAAGCAGAGTCTATTAACCAAGTAACGCAAGGTGTTGATCAAATTTCCGGAGTTGTTCAAACAAATTCAGCTACTGCAGAGGAAAGTGCTGCAGCGAGTGAAGAGCTATCCAGTCAATCACAATTACTAAACAGTTTGATTGAAAAATTTGAATTAAGAGACTATACCCAAGAACAAACGCTTCCAATAGAAACGGAAGAGCATGATTCATCAATTGAGTATCACGAAGAAAATCTATCCCCAATGCAAGAATTAGTTGGTAGTAAATATTAATAGAAATAGAAAAGCGATTCACTTTATTCGGTGAATCGCTTTTGCTATATTCTTTTTTTTACTTCTTGAATGAGATCTCTTAAATCGTCTAATGTGGATAATTGTCCGCAAGCATGGCGAAATCCTGCTGCACCATTTGAGCCTTTAATATACCAAGCGGCATGTTTTCTTGCCTCACGCATACCCATTTTTTCACCTTTGAGCTTTACTATAAGTGAAATATGCTCATACATCACATCCAACCTCTCGTTAATGGATGGTTCGGATAGTGATTCGCCTGTTTCAAGATACGTTTTAATTTGTTGAAAAATCCAAGGTCTCCCGTAGGTTCCTTGCCCTACCATTACTAAATCGCAACCTGTATAATCATACATATGTTTAGCATCTATCGCCGTTACAATTCCCCCATTACCGATTACAGGAATAGAAATCGCTTGCTTTACGGCTTTGATAATATCAAGATCGATTGGTGGATGATACATTTGCTGCTTTGTTCGTCCATGTATTGTAATAGCACTTGCACCTGCTTGCTCCATCATTTTTGCGAATGGAACAGCATTAACGGATTCATCATCCCAGCCTTTTCGAATTTTCACTGTAATTGGAATATCCGTAACCTTTGTCATTGCATGCACCAATTCTGCGGCAAGTTCAGGCGTTTTCATTAAAGCACTCCCACAACCGTTGCCGGCTACTTTAGGAACAGGACACCCCATATTAACATCAATAATTTGAGGTTTGTATTTACTTGCTATCACAGCGGCTTTCGCCATGAATTCAGGGCTGTCACCAAACAGTTGAACTGCCATTGGATATTCATATTTCGTTACTTCCAGTAATTCATTGGATTTTCGATCAGAATAACATAATCCTTTTGCGCTTGCCATTTCTCCGATTACATAGCTTGCACCGTATTTTTTGCACATATAACGATATGCTCTGTCGGCAACGGATGCCATTGGTGCTAAACATGCCGTTTTATCTATAGTAACATTTCCTATTTTTATTGTTTCTAACACACTGAAACCTACCTTTTTGTTGAATAATCTCTATAATAGTGGTATACTTATGCTATATGGGCTTGACCCAAACCTACATTTTATAACCTATTATCCGTAATGTATTTACAAAAGTTATTATACTAGATTATTTTCTTATTATCAATACAATGAAAATTTCAATAATTAAAGAATAGAGGTATTACATTGAAACTATTAGCAGTCGATGGAAACAGCATATTAAACCGAGCTTTTTATGGTGTGCGTCCACTAACAACCAAAGAAGGAATCCATACCAATGCTATTTTTGGATTTTTAAATATCTTGATGAAGCTCGAGCGGGAACTTGAGCCAAATGCAGTTGCCATTGCTTTTGATGTTTCAAGAAAGACATTTCGAAATGAGCAATATGCAGAATATAAAGCAAATCGTAAAGGAATGCCTGAAGAATTAGCACAACAACTTCCTTATATCAAAGAAATATTGTCGTTAATGGGCTATGTTCTTGTTATGAAAGAAGGCTATGAAGGCGACGATATTTTAGGCACATTAGCTTTAGAATGTACAAAACAAGTTGATTGGCAATGTGTTGTTGCAACTGGAGACAGAGATTGTTTGCAGCTTGTGAATGACGATGTATGCGTAAGTTTAGCCAAAACAAAAGAAAACATTCTTTATACACCTAATTTAGTAGAGCAGGATTTTGGCGTTACACCTACGCAAATCATTGAGCTAAAAGCTTTGATGGGAGATAGTTCCGATAATATTCCAGGCGTAAGAGGAATAGGTGAAAAAACAGCAGTAACGCTGATTCAAAAGAACAAAAATATTGATAAAATATATGAAGATGTACAAGCAATCGAGGCTACCCCAAGAGTGAAAAAACTTTTGGAAGATGGAAAAGAAAATGCTTTTTTAAGCCGTCAACTTGCAACAATTTGTTGTGAAGTACCGATTGACTTAGATTTATCTCATTATCATAAACAAGATGCAGACATAGAACAGCTATCCGCTTTAATGACAAAATTAGAAATGTTTAGCTTTTTTGAAAAGTTGAACTTAACCAATACTTTTTCCAACAACGAACAAGCAACTGAAACGATTTCATTTACAATAAAAGAACATGCATCTTTAGAAGATGTAAAAAAAGCAATGCAAGTGACTGATAAGTTGTTTATTATTTATAACGAAGAACAACTTCTCATTAACATTCATAATACCATTTTGGTTATAGCTGAGGAGTTAGAGCAGGTGCTGTCTTTCTTAGGTCAAAACAACATCCCAATTCAAACCTTTATGGCAAAACCGTTGATTAAAGCAATCAAATGTCAAGGCTTTGATGATGTGAATTTATCCTTTGATTTGGAATTGGCGGCATATTTATTAAGTCCAAGTTCGAAAGGCTATGATTTAAAGACATTGGCAAATCGACATTTGGGTATGATGAAATTTGATATAGAAGAGCAGTATTTAGATATTGCATATTTACCGTATTTATGCAAAGCGTTAGAACAAGAACTCAAAGCCGAGAATATGTGGAAACTGTATTTAGATATTGAGTTACCATTATGCGAAGTGCTAGCCGATATGGAGATTGAAGGCTTTGCTATTGATGTTAATGGTGTAGAGAAATTTGGTAAGCGTTTAGAAAATGATATTGCATTTATAACGAATCAAATTTATTCTCTTGCAGGAGAAAAATTTAATATCAACTCTACTAAGGAGCTTGGAAATATTCTTTTTGAAAAGCTTGGCTTACCTGCAAAGAAAAAAACAAAAACAGGTTATTCCACAAATGTTGAAGTATTAGAAAGCTTAATGGATAAGCATGAAATTATTCCTGCAATTATGGAATATCGAAAGATGACAAAGCTGCAATCCACTTATGTTGTTGGCTTATTAAAAGTTGTTGGCGAAGATAAGCGTGTTCACTCAACCTTTAATCAAACCGAAACCAGAACGGGAAGAATCAGCTCTACTGAACCTAACGTACAAAATATTCCAGTTCGAACGCCGTTGGGAAGTGAAATTCGCAAATTCTTTGTTGCAAGAGATGGATTTACACTGGTAGATGCCGACTATTCACAAATTGAATTGCGTATTTTGGCGCATATCGCAAATGACCAAAATATGATTAATGCGTTTTTACATGGCGATGATATTCATGCAATGACGGCTTCACAAGTTTTTCATTGTCCAATGGAAGAAATGACAAGTGAATTAAGAAGCCGAGCAAAAGCGATTAACTTTGGCATCGTATATGGTATCGGTGCATATTCACTTTCTCAAGATATCAATGTATCTGTAGCAGAAGCAAAAGCATATATTAACGCTTATTTAGAAACTTATAGCGGCGTTGCAAACTACATGAAAAATATCATTGAGCAAGCACAAAAAGATGGGTTTGTAACTACGCTGTATGGAAGAAAACGTGATTTAGCCGATATCAATGCAACGAATAAAATGGTAAAGGCATTTGCAGAGCGTGTTGCTTTAAATACACCAATCCAAGGTACGGCAGCAGATATTATAAAGCTTGCAATGATTAAGGTTCATGCAAGAATTAAGAAAGAAGGTCTTGATGCAAGACTGATTTTACAAGTACACGATGAATTGATTGTAGAAGCGCCAACGATACAAGCTCCAATGATTAAAGCAATGTTAAAAGAAGAGATGGAAAGCGCAGCAAAATTACACATACCTTTATTGGTGGATGCTCATAACGGTGAAAACTGGTATGTCGCAAAAGGCTAATGGATTAGAAAAATTCATTTTGAGGGGAAAGGTGAAATGCAATGATAAATATACTTGTGATTTGTACAGGAAATACCTGTAGAAGTCCTATGGCAGAAGGTATTATCCGAAAACTGATTGCGGATAAAAAATTAGACGGTATTTCTGTTTCAAGTATGGGCTTAGCCGCTTATTATGGAGATACAGCAAGCACGTATTCTGTTGATGTAATGCAAGAAATTGAAATTGACATTCAATCTCATCGATCCAAACGGGTACTGTTAAAGGACCTAAATGAAGCAAATTATATTTATGTAATGACTCAGCAACATAAAAATGTAATAGTAGATGCTTGCCCCGAAAATGAATGTAAAATCAAGGTGCTTGATATTCCAGATCCATTCGGACGAGATATTGAGCAATATCGGGAATGTCGAGATGCTTTAATTGCTTATTTTAGTAAAGAACTCGAGTATATTATAGACGAGCAAAAGAAAGAGGAACAAAAGAATGGCTGAAATTATTCCAATGCAGCAAGAACACGTTGAGCAGGTTTGTGATATTGGAAAAGAATGCTTTTCTATTCCATGGTCATTAGATGGTGTAAAAGCGGAATTAAATAATCCTCATTCCGTAACGTTGGTTGCAATGGAGGATCATAGTGTAGTTGGTTTTGTGAATGCACATTGTATTTATGGGGAAGGTTATATTAACAATATTGCAGTAACTAAAAGCTATCGTAGACATGGAATCGGATTTTTATTGGTACAAGCCTTGACTGATTATGGAGAGCAAAATAAAATTGATTTTTTTACGCTTGAGGTAAGGCGTTCCAATGAAAATGCAATTATGTTCTATGAAAAGCATGGCTTTCAAAAAGTGGGCGAGCGCAAACGCTTTTATGAAAAGCCTGTGGAAGATGCAATGCTATATACTCGCAGTTTGAATAATAATTAATAGAGAGGTTTAAAAATGGAAAAAAACAAAAACTATAACGTTGAACTTGCAACTTATGAGGACATCGAGGAAATTGACGAATTGTTTAATGCTGTACATGATTATTTAGAAACACATGTAAACTATCCAGGTTGGAAACGAGGAGTTTATCCAGCACGTGAAGATGCTATTGGTGGAGTTCAAAAGCATAATTTGTTTGTTTTAAGAGTCGATGGAGAAATTGCAGGAACAATTGCTTTTTTCCATCAACCTGAACCCGCTTATCTACCAGTGAAATGGCAAATTGATATAGATTATAGCCAAGTAACAGTAATACACACAGTTACTGTTCATCCAAAGTTTTTCAAGCAAGGACTTGCAAAATTGCTAATGGATTTTGCAAAGGAATATAGCATAAATAATAATATAAAAAGTATTCGTTTGGATGTTTCAGAGAAAAATATTCCTGCTATTGCTTTATATGAAAAGAGTGGATACAAATATATAGATACTGTGGACCTTGGTTTAAATATACCAGATTTAAAGTGGTTTAAACTATATGAGTTAGTTTTGTAATTACGCTTATATGAATGAACAATTTGATTAGAAAAAGAAGGACTACAAAGAATGAAAATACTTGCAATAGAAACTTCATGTGATGAAACAGCCGTAGCAATCGTAGAAGACGGTGTAAATGTATTATCAAGCGTGGTTGCAACGCAAATAGCAGAGCACCGATTATATGGCGGCGTTGTACCCGAAATTGCCTCCCGCAGACATTGCGAAAGCATTGTTGGAGTAACAGATGAAGCGTTGTTACAAGCAAATATGACTTTAGATGATGTGGATGCAATTGCAGTAACGTATGCACCGGGATTAATTGGTGCACTACTGGTTGGTGTGAACTTTGCGAAAGGGCTCAGTTTGGCTGCAAATAAGCCACTAATTCCTGTTCATCATATTCGATCTCATATTGCAGCAAACTATATTGCTCATCCACAATTAAAACCTCCATTTTTATGTTTGGTAGTATCGGGTGGACATAGTCATATTATTGAAGTAAAAGATTATACCGACTTTCATGTTATAGGAAGAACACGTGATGATGCAGCAGGCGAGGCTTTTGATAAAGCAGCACGTGCAATGGGCTATCCATATCCAGGCGGAATTGAAATTGATAAAGCAGCTCAACAAGGTAACAAAGATGCATATAAACTTCCACGACCTAAAGTAGACGGTTGTGAATATGACTTTAGTTTTTCAGGATTAAAAACAGCCGTACTAAATTTACTTCATAATTCCGAACAAAAGGGAATTGAAGTGAATAAAGTAGATTTATGTGCAAGCTTTCAACATGCAGTTTGCGATATTGTTGCTGAAAAGACAATGCACGCAGCTGAAACGACTGGTTACAAAAATATTGTTGTTGCAGGTGGAGTGAGTGCAAACTCAGGAATTCGTGCGAGATTAACCGAGGAATGCAAAAAACGTGGATACCAATTATTTATTCCACCATTAAAATATTGTGGTGACAATGCAGCAATGGTTGGAAGCCAAGCTTATTATGAATTCTTAAAAGGAAATGTAGCAGGACTTGACTTGAATGCAGTAGCAAGCTTGCCAATTGATGAAGTATAAATCAACTTAGGTGGTGACAGCATGACTGTTCAAGAAATAATTGATATTTGTTTATCTTACCATGGAGCATATATTGATTATCCGTTTGGAGAAATCCCAATTTGTATAAAAGTATGTAATCATATTTTTGCGCAAGTATATCCAAAAGCATCTGATTGTAAGATTACTCTTAAATGTGATGCAATGTATGGTGATTTTTATCGGACAAAATATAAAAATACAGTTGTGCGAGGATATCATTGCACACCGATTCAACAGCCTTATTGGAATACCATATATTTAAACGGTATTGTCGATGACAATGAATTAAAGCAAATGATAGAACATGCTTACGTAGTCGTGGTAAACAAATTAACAAAAAAAGAAAAACTGGAACTTAAGCATTCTTAATATATTATTAACCCATATGCATATGATAAGTGACGTAGGAAATAATACAAAACGTAGGGATGTTGTCCCTACGTTTGTTATGTTATACTAATTTCATTTAAAATAATCCTTAAATATTTTGGGAAAAGCTTGATTTATGCGGTTTTTTCAAAATCATTAACTATAATTTTAAATGAAATTAGTATTACTCTACTTTTCCAAGATAAACAGGCGATGAAATATTTTCGTTTTCTTGTAATATGTTTACTAATGCTTTAGGATAAAAGTTAAATGTTTCAAGCTTAGAAATTGGAACCCATTCGAATCCGATTTCTTCCGCAATATCGCTAGTAGCTTTGTTGATATCGGGACGAGTTTTCAAATCGCATTGAAACATATATTCAATTTGGTGTAACTCACCAACGGTTGTAAAAAAGTTTTCTCCAATATATTCTCTTACTAGTGCAAGGTTATGTATGTTAATTTCTGCGCCAAGCTCTTCAATACATTCTCTTTTTAAAGCTTCATGGAGAGTTTCGCCCCAATCTTGACCTCCGCCTGGAAGAATATACATGATGGATTTTTTATCACAAGCAATGACTTTTGATAACAGTATTTCATGATTTTCAATAATAATAGCTTTTGCGCTGTTGCGAATGGATGTCATATTATAATCCCCTTAATAGTTAGTATATTTAGTTTATCACTCTGAAAAGAAAAATTCAACAATATGTATTTACAAAAACTACAAAACGAATCAACTTGTTTTTCTTGTGAAAAAAATAACATGATTTAAGATTTTAGACATAATTATTAAAAAAAACCCCTTGACTTGTAGACTTTTTGTCAATATAATAGTATTTGAGGAAGATTGGTTTTCTCATAATTTAGTTTATCACATATGCAAATTTTGTTATTAAATGTATTTCTGTTATGGAAAACGTCTTAACAGCTTTTGTATTATGGTAAAAGAGAAATATAAAAGGCTGAGAGGAGAATACAGCATGTTAACAAACAACAAAAATGTTCTAAACTGGGTTGACGAAATGGTTGCTCTTTGTAAACCGGATCAAGTAGTTTGGATTGATGGTTCTGAAGCGCAATTAAACGCTTTAAGAGAGAAATCTTTAGCTAGCGGTGAATTAGAGAAATTAAACGAGGAAAAACTTCCAGGTTGTTACCTACACAGAACAATCCCAAACGACGTTGCTCGTGTAGAAGCTCGTACTTTTATTTGTTCTAGAAAAGAAGAAGATGCAGGACCAACTAACAACTGGTGTGATCCTAAAGAAATGTATGCTAAATTAACTCCAATGTATGATGGTGTTATGAAGGGCCGTACAATGTACGTTATCCCATATTCAATGGGACCTATCGGCTCTCCTTTAGCAAAAGTAGGCGTTGAGCTTACTGACTCTATCTATGTAGTATTAAACATGGATATCATGACAAGAATGGGTAAAGATGCATTTGCTAACTTAGGTGATACTTCTAACGACTTCGTTCGTGGTTTACACTCTAAAGCAGATATCGACCCAGAAAACCGCTACATTGTTCATTTCCCAGAAGATAACACTATCTGGTCAATTAACTCAGGTTACGGCGGAAACGTATTATTAGGTAAAAAATGTTTTGCACTTCGTATTGCTTCTTACCAAGGTAAGAACGAAGGTTGGATGGCTGAACATATGTTGATTCTTGGTATTGAGAATCCTCAAGGCGAAGTGAAATATATTACAGCTGCATTCCCATCTGCTTGTGGTAAAACAAACTTAGCTATGTTAGTTCCACCAGAAGTTTATGCAAAACAAGGATATAAAGTATGGTGTGTTGGTGACGATATTGCTTGGCTAAAACCAGGTGAAGATGGCCGTCTATATGCTATCAACCCAGAAAACGGTTTCTTTGGTGTTGCTCCTGGTACTAACGAAAAATCTAATCCAAACGCATTACATTCAGCAATGAGAGACACTATTTTCACAAACGTTGTTCATAACTTAGATGACAATACAGTTTGGTGGGAAGGTCTTGATAAAAACCCTCCAGCAAACGCTGTTGATTGGTTAGGTCAACCATGGAACGGTAAAGAGTCTACTGAAAAAGGTGCTCATCCAAACAGCCGTTTCACAGCTCCTGCAAGAAATTGTCCTTGTATCAGCTCTGAATTCAACAATCCAAAAGGCGTTCCAGTTTCTGCAATGATTTTTGGTGGACGTAGAGCAAAAACTGCTCCACTAGTATATCAATCCTTCAATTGGAACCATGGTGTATTCGTAGGTTCAACAATGGCTTCTGAAACAACTGCTGCTGCAACTGGTGCAGTTGGTGTTGTTCGTCGTGACCCTATGGCTATGCTTCCTTTCTGTGGTTACCATATGGGCGATTACTTCAAACATTGGTTAGAGATGGGCGAAAAACTAGGCGATAAAGCTCCTAAAATCTTTAACGTTAACTGGTTCAGAACTGACGATGAAGGTCACTTCATCTGGCCTGGATTCGGCGATAACATGCGTGTGTTAATGTGGATTTTAGACCGTTGCGATGGTAAAGCTGATGCAGTTGAAACTGCAATTGGTTATGAGCCAAAACCTGAAGATATCAATACAGATGGTTTAAATATCGACTTAGACGTTATTAAAGGTCTATTAAATGTTGATGCAAGCCTATGGAAAGAAGAAGCAAAAGGCATTCACGAGTTCTATGCTAAATTTGGCGACAGACTTCCAGAAGAATTAAACAAACAATTAGCTGCTCTTGAAAAAAGACTTGGCTAATTAAAATAGCGATTCAAAAAGCCCACTATTTGGTGGGCTTTTTGCTATATATATCTTGCTATCTATTGTGAAAAATGCTACGATTACCTTTATAAGAAAGACTTCAAGAGGGAGAATTATTATGTGTTTTGAAGATATTCCCCAGTACCATACTTTTTTAAAAATTGAGCAAATAGCAAAAGGGTGGTCTAGCGATACAAAATACTATGTTGAGAAGGAAAGCGGAGAAAAATTGCTTCTTCGTATTTCTGATATTGCTGAGTATGATAAGAAGAAATCCGAGTATGAAGTAGTTTTATTGCTTTCAAAATTGTGCTTGCCTATGTCAAAGCCGATTGACTTTGGAATCTGCAATCATGGTGAAAATGTGTATATGCTGCTTTCTTGGATTGACGGTTACGATTTGGAAAACATGTTATCGCAATTATCAAGTGAAGAACAATATAAACTTGGATTCAAAGCTGGGCAATACTTAAAGAAAATCCACTCTATTAAAGCACCATTGCAACAAGTAGAATGGGAAATTCGCTTTAATAAAAAAATAGACCGCAACATAAATTGGTATAAAAACTGTGATATCCGTTTTTCTGGTGACGATAAAATGCTTTTATATATTGAGCAAAACCGTCATTTACTAAAAAGCAGACCGCAATGCCTCCATCATGGAGATTATCATGTTGGAAATATGATTTATTCCCCTAATAATGGGTTATCCATTATAGATTTTAATCGCTTTGATTATGGCGATCCATGGGAGGAATTTAACCGTATTGTATGGTGTGCCGATTGTAGTAAGTATTTTGCCTCTGGGCGAGTGGATGGATATTTTAATGGTGAAGTACCATATGAATTTTGGCAACTGCTTGCTTTATATATTTGCAGCAATACTTTAGGATCGGTTTATTGGGCTATCTCTTTTGGTGAAGCAGAAGTTCATACCATGCTTACGCAAGCCAATCAGGTATTAGATTGGTATTGCAACATGGAAAACCCAATTCCAAAATGGTATCAATCCCTTTAAGGTACATAAAGACGGGTAAGAATTGCATCATAAAAACAAGCTTGTTATATGAACTTGCCTATGAAGAAGTTAAAAGTTAAATGTTCGTGAACATTATGAACGAAGAGTAAACAAAGTCACTAAATGTCAATCATTACTGATATAATAAAATAAATGCCGAAAAGGAGAGTGACATAATGCTAAAAAGTATGACCGGTTATGGCCGTTCCCAGCAAACTATTGATGGAAGAGATATTTTAGTTGAAATAAAAGCTGTCAATCATAGATATTTCGAATTTAATACTAGAATTCCAAGAGCATATGCCTATCTGGAAGATAAAATGAAAACATTGGTAAGCAGCAGTGCTTCTCGAGGTAAAATAGATGTTAGCATCAGCATTTTTACTGTTGAAGGAAAAGATGCCGAAGTACAAATTAACCTTGAACTTGCACGTGGCTATGTCAATGCACTTCGTTCCACTAAAGACGAGTTGAATTTAGTAGATAATCTTTCTTTATCTTCTATCTCTCGTTTTTCTGATATTTTCTTAGTTTCAAAGACTGTGGAAGATGAAGAAGTAATTTGGAACGAAGTAAAACAAGTTGCACAAGAGGCGCTTGAAAAGTTTATTGATATGCGTGTTATCGAAGGCGAAAGAATGCATGCTGATATTCAATCAAGACTTCATATCATTGAAGACTATGTAACACAAATTGAAGAGCTTGCTCCTAAAACAGTCTCTGACTATAAAGACCGCTTATATGCAAAGTTAAAAGAAGTTTTGGAAAATAAAAATATTGATGAGCAAAGAGTTTTAACTGAAGTTGCATTATTTGCTGAAAAAATCGCTGTGGATGAAGAAACTGTTCGTTTGAGAAGCCATTTAAAACAATTCCATAACTTGATTGAATCAAAAGATTCTGTAGGACGAAAACTTGATTTCTTAGTTCAAGAAGTAAACCGTGAAGTAAATACAATCGGATCTAAATGTCAAGACCTTGCTGTAACTTCAATTGTTGTTGAAATGAAGAGCGAGATTGAGAAAATCAGAGAACAAATTCAAAATATTGAATAAATCAATTAAAATTTGAATGTAGTTTAAAAAGGACGGTTATCTTTATGAAACTAATCAATATTGGTTTTGGAAATATGGTTTCCGCATCAAAGCTCATAGCAATTGTAAGTCCTGAGTCTGCCCCGATTAAGCGTATTATTCAAGACGCAAGAGAAAAAGGCTGTTTAATTGATGCAACATATGGAAGACGCACAAGAGCAGTAATTGTAATGGATAGTGACCATGTAATACTTTCTGCAATTCAGCCCGAAACCGTAGCAAACCGTGTAGTTGAGCCGGAAGAGGACATAGAAGATGATGACGAAGAATAGAGAATACGAATCTTCATTAGAAAGATAGACAATGATAAGTTTGAGATGAAGGGAAGTTTGATGTTGCATGAATAGAAAGGGTTCTTTGATTGTTTTAATAGGACCATCCGGAAGTGGAAAGGGAACAGTTTTAAAACAAGTTTTACAAGAAGATGAAAAAATCTTCTTATCTGTTTCTGCTACGACAAGAAAGCCAAGAGAAGGCGAAGAAGACGGTGTTCATTATTTCTTTATTAAAAAAGAAGAATTTGAAACGTTAATCGCATCCGACAGCATGTTGGAATATGCATGCTATTGTGATAATTATTATGGAACTCCAAAGGCAACTGTATTAAATCGATTAGAAAACGGGCAAAACGTTATTTTAGAAATTGAGATGCAGGGCGCAAAACAAATAAAAGAGATGTATGAAGAAGCTATTTTAGTTTTTATTGTGCCACCAAATCTTTCTATTTTAAAATCTCGATTAACCGGTCGTGGAACAGAGGATGAAGCCACTATTGAAAAGAGATTAAAAACAGCTTTGGATGAAATTAAGTATTCAAAGGAATGCGATTATGTCGTGATAAATAATGAATTGGAACAAGCGGTAAAAGAAGTGCGAGCAATTATTGAAGCTTCTAGCTGTAGAAGTTCGGTATATCACCATTTTATTGATGATTTATTACAACAATAAGGTAATCTTAACATTATAAAATCAACATAACTATTTAAGTGACTGACTTGGAAATTCGCCTACCCATGATCAGTAATAATATTTTTCGGCGAAGAGAAGGAGTATTTTATGCATAGACCATCGATTTCTGAAATTTTAAAAAAAGACGAGAGTTATTATTCTTTAGTAGTGGCAGTAGCAAAAAGAGCAAGAGAAATTGCAATTGAAGCAGAAGAAACGGGAGAAGTATTAGCAGAAAAGCCAGTACAACTAGCAGTTGAGCAATTTGCAGATGGGGAATACAAACTAATTGAAACAGCAAACATTGGTGTAGATATCGAATAGTCAACACTAGTTAAAATGACAGAATGGTTTGGAGGGAACATAAATGCAACAACGTATGATTGCAAAAGTATATGTTGAAAAATCGGTCTATCATATTGACCAAGCATTTGACTATATCGTTCCTTCTCAACTTATCAATACCTTGAAACGTGGTTGCCGTGTTTTGGTTCCGTTTGGGCAAGCAAATAAAAAAGTACAAGGCTTAGTAAAAGAAGTGTTGTTTGTCAGCGAGTTTGAAGGACAATTAAAACCGATTCTTGCTCAGCTTGATCAAGAGCCTATTTTTGATGAAGAAATGTTCTTGATTATGGACTTTTTAGTGAAAAATACGTTTTGCACTTATTATGAAGCAGTAAAAACAATACTTCCAACAGGAACAAACGTAGATGTTATTGAAACCTACAAGTTATCTAAGGCGGTTACTACTTTAGAACTAGCACAATTTAATGAAAACGAAAAAAGGCTGATAGAGTTTTTAAAAACTGCTAAAACCAAAAAAGAGCTTAGTGATTTTTTAGATTGCAGCTCTAATCTTGAAAAAAAAGCAGTTGTAAAATCGTTATTGTTAAAGGGCGTTATTGAAAAAGAAGATTTATTCAAGCAAAAGGTTGCAACAAAAACAGCCAAAATGGTTCGTATTGCAGATGGATTTGATCCTCAAGGGGTTAAGCTAACACCAAAACAGCAAGAGGTTGTTCGAGTGTTGCAAGATGTGTCTGTTGCAATGATAAAAGAAGTTGCTTATTTTTGCGGTGTTACCGAAGCAGTTGTAAAGGCATTGATTAAAAAGCATATTTTAGAGACCTTTGAACGTGTGGTTGAAATCGAGTATGAAGAGATTGCCTCTTATCATATTAACTTAAGCGATATTGTATTATCAAAGGAACAACAAGATGTTTTTGATGGTATTATGTCTTTGGTAAACGAAAAAAGGCCCCATGTTGCTTTGTTGCATGGTGTAACCGGAAGCGGTAAGACACAAGTTTATATTAAATTGATTGAGAAAGTGTTGCAAGAAAATAAAACGGCAATGCTTTTGGTTCCGGAAATTGCGCTTACCCCACAATTAGTAAGTAAGTTTGAAAGCCTATTTGGTAATATTATTGCTGTTATCCATTCTAATTTAACGCCATCTGAGCGGCTCGAATTTTTTAAGCGAATCAAAGCTAACCAGATTAAAATTGTGATTGGTACTCGAAGTGCAGTTTTCTCACCATTGCAAAATATTGGCGTTATGATATTAGATGAAGAGGGTGAAGCATCTTATAAATCGGATCAATCCCCTCGTTATCATGCAAGAGAAATAGCGAAGCTTCGCTGTGTGACTCATAATGCAACATTAGTATTAGGCTCTGCAACTCCTTCTATCGAGAGCTTTTATCAAGCTCGTAACGGTAAATATTCACTTTTTACAATGCAAGAGCGTTATGCTACAGCGCAATTGCCAAGTGTTTATATTATAGATATGTTGGAAGAGCAAAAGTTGAATAATTTATCCCCATTAAGCGAAATATTACAGCAGCAATTGAAGTTGAACTTAGATCAACATGAGCAATCCATTTTGTTAATCAATCGCAGAGGATATCAATCCTATGCAACTTGTATGCAATGTGGAGAGGTTATCAAGTGTCCAAGCTGTGATGTGGCAATGACTTATCATAAAGCAAATGGCTATTTGATGTGTCATTATTGTGGACATACAAAGAAGTTTGATGCGCTTTGCCCAAGTTGTCATAGTCCATATATTAAGCTGACCGGTGTGGGAACACAAAAGCTGGAAGATGAAGTGCAATCGTTATTTCCTAAAGCAAGAATTTTAAGAATGGATACCGATACAACCTATTCACGCCATTCTTATGAAAAAAATTTTGGCGATTTTAAACGTGGAAAATATGATATCATGCTAGGTACACAAATGATAGCAAAGGGACTTGATTTTCCAAACGTAACGTTGGTTGGCGTTATTAATGCCGATAGTGGGCTTTATTCTACTGATTATCGTAGCAGTGAACGAATTTTTTCATTGATTACACAAGTAGTCGGACGCAGCGGGCGCAGCCAAAAAGCAGGTAGAGCGTATATTCAAACGTTTGAGCCTGATAATGCAGTTATTCAGTTTGCAGCACAGCAAGATTATGGGGGTTTTTATGAGGATGAAATTCAAACAAGAAAGCTGCTTACATATCCTCCATTTTGCGATATTTGTATGCTGGGATTCAGCGGAGTAAATGAAAAGGCTGTTCAAATAGCGGCAAACAAAGCAATGGAAATTATAAGGCAAGAAGCTTTAAAAACAGAAAATATTACTTTAAAGGTGTTGGGTGTAACGCCTGCGAGTATTCATAAAATAAGCAATAAATATCGCTATCGCATATTAATGAAGTGTCGTATGAATAATACATTTAAAATGTTTCTAT
This sequence comes from Paludicola sp. MB14-C6, assembly GCF_030908625.1. GTDB lineage: Bacteria > Bacillota > Clostridia > Oscillospirales > Ruminococcaceae > Paludihabitans. The sequence goes on from NZ_CP133133.1 coordinate 2,161,497, forward strand.
CCAAAGTTTTAAAAGAATGTGCAAAGGAACGTTGGATGCAAAACGTTTCTATTTTTGCTGATATTAACGGAGATGTTAATAGTTAGACATATATAGTTTTATAGGAGGAAAAATAATGGCAGTAAGAAATATCGTTTTAGAAGGCGATGAAATTTTACGCAAACATTCCCGAGAAGTAACAGAGTTTAATGAAAAGTTATGGCAATTGTTAGATGATATGGCTGAAACAATGTATAGTGCAGATGGTGTAGGCCTTGCTGCTGTTCAAGTAGGCATATTAAGAAAGGTTGTAGTTGTTGATACAGGGGATACTTTGTACGAAATTATCAATCCTGAAATAATAGAAAAAAGCGGCTCACAAACCGGTTTGGAAGGATGTCTTTCTAGCCCAGACGAATATGGTGAAGTGGAACGACCTATGAAGGTGAAAGTATCTGCGTTAGATCGTTATGGAAAAAAATATACGATTGAAGGTACTGAACTATTGGCAAGAGCTTTATGTCATGAAATTGACCATTTAAACGGTGTTTTGTTTAAGGATATAGCAATTGAAATGGTAGAAATAGATGAAACTAAACCGAAAAAGAGAAGAAAAAAATAATCCACAAAAGAAAAGGAAATACTTATGAAAATTGTTTTTATGGGAACTCCTGATTTTGCTGTGCCAACACTCAAAGCGTTAATTGAACATCATGAGGTTGTTGCAGTATTTACACAAACAGATAAGAAAAAAGGCAGAGGCCATAAAGTTTGCCCTCCACCAATCAAAGAATTAGCATTAGAGCATGATATTCCAGTATATCAACCTATTACGCTCAAAACTGAAGAGCCACAAGCCATTCTTCGTGAAATCAATCCGGATTTAATTGTTGTAGTAGCGTACGGTAAATTGCTTCCCAAAGCAGTTTTGGAGTTACCGAGATACGGCTGTATTAACGTTCATGCTTCTTTGCTTCCAAAATATCGTGGAGCAGGCCCGATTCAATGGAGTGTACTAAACGGTGAAACTGTAACAGGTGTTACCACAATGTATATGGCAGAAGGAATTGATACTGGTGATATGCTATTAAAAGCGGAAACTGAAATTGGTGAAAACGAAACTGCAAGTGAGTTACACGATCGTTTGTCCGAACTAGGTGCACCTTTATTATTAGAAACACTAGAGCAACTACAAGACGGAACTTTAAAACCGATTGCACAAAACGATGAAGATGCAACGAAAGCGCCTATGCTATCAAAAGAGATGTCACAAATCGACTTTTCCAAAGATGCACAATTAGTGCATAATTTAATTAGAGGACTGTCTGAGTGGCCATGTGCACAAACAGCAGTAAATGGAAAGCGTTTAAAGGTATATCGAAGTAAAGTAGTAGATGTTTCTGAAAATGCACAAGCAGGTATATTGCTATCAGATAAAGAGCTGATGATAGCTTGTGGTAACAATACAACTATTGAGCTCGTTGAAGTGCAATATGAGGGCTCAAAACGCATGGGCGGTGCAGATTTTTTAAGAGGACAACGTTTAGAAAAAGGCACGCAATTCGGTGAATAAAACTGCACTAATGTAAAAGGAGGTTACGGATATGCCATTCTTTTGGTATGATCAATATTATCTTTTCCTTGTAGTCCCAGCTGCATTGATTGCATTATGGGCACAGATTAAAGTAAAAACGACCTTTAACAAATACAGTGGCTATCATGCAGCCAGAGGATATACTGCTGCAATGGTTGCACGACAAATATTAGATGAAAACGGGTTACAAAATGTTCGTATTGAGCATATTTGCGGAAATCTTTCCGATCATTTCGATCCAAGAAGCAATGTAATTCGTTTATCCGATTCCGTATATAATTCTACTTCAGTGGCTTCTATTGGTGTTGCCGCGCATGAAGTAGGACATGCAATTCAATATGCAAAGAACTATGCACCAATTAAATTTCGGGCAGCTCTAATACCAATTACACAGCTCGGTTCTTCTATTGCAATTCCGCTTGCTATTTTTGGCTTTGCAATCCGCATGGATTGGTTAATGACATTTGGAATTCTTCTTTTTTCAGCGGTTGTATTATTTCAGCTGATAACACTCCCTGTTGAGTTTAACGCAAGTGCTCGTGCAATCAAAACATTGGAAACCGATATGATTTTAGATGAAATTGAGTTGCAAGGAGCTAAAAAGGTTTTAACTGCGGCAGCGTTAACATATGTTGCAGCGTTACTTGTTGCAATTGCAAACTTAGTTCGATTATTACTGCTTCGCAATCGAGATGATTAATTTTTTCGCTATTGAAAGGAATTTATGAAAACTGCAAGACAAATCGCATACGATACCTTGTTACGAATAGAAAAAGAAAATGCTTATTCCAATATAGCAATTGATAAAATGTTGCAATCATCCGGATTAGATAAGGTGCAAAGTGCATTTGCTACCGCTATCTTTTATGGTGTGTTGGAAACTAAAATTCAATTAGATTATGCAATTAGCAAATATCTCAAAAAGAAGCTTACCTCTTTGGATATACAGATTGTTACCATTTTAAGAATGGGATTTTATCAATTGCTATATATGGATGGTGTACCCGATAATGCCGCTGTAAATGAAAGCGTTAAGCTTGTTGAATATGCAAGAAAAGCAAGCGCTAAAGGCTTTGCAAACGCAGTATTACGTTCGTTTATTCGTGATGAAAAAGCAATCACACTACCAAATAAAGATAAAGACCTTGTAATGTATTACAGCATTCAATACGCTTGTCCAAAATGGCTTTTTCAACAATGGAAAGACCAATATGATTTAGAAACCGCAATAGAATTGGCAAAAGCATCGCTTCATCGCCCACCTCTTACTGTTAGAGTAAATACATTAAAAACCACTACAGAAAAGTTGATTGGTTTTTTAGAAAATCGTGGGGTAAAAGCTTGCAAGCATGAGTTTTTGGAAAATTGCTTAGTATTAGAGCAAACAGGAAGTATTGATAAATTGCCGCAATATCGACAAGGCTTATTTCATGTGCAAGATGTTGCTTCTCAAATTTGCGCAGAAATTTTAAATGCAAAACAGGGCGATACCATTATTGATATGTGTTCTGCACCAGGTTCTAAAGCGTTTACAATAGCTGAGCATATGAATAATGAGGGTAAAATTTATGCATTTGATTTATTTGAACATAAATTAAAGCTGATTTCAGATGGTGCAAAACGTCTTGGAATAACCATTATGAATACGTCTCTTCAAGATGCAACAATATTCAATGAGGACTTGCTAAAGGCAGATCATGTTTTATGTGATGTTCCATGTTCCGGACTTGGTATTGTAAGACGAAAACCTGAGATTAAATATAAAAACGAACAAGATTTTGCTAATCTTCCTGAAATTCAGTTTGCTATTTTATCCAATGCCGCAAATTATGTCAAATTAGGTGGAACATTAGTATATTCGACTTGTACTACAAATAAAAAGGAAAATATTGAAGTAATAAATCGTTTCTTAAAAATGAATAATTCGTTTAAACCGTTGCAATTATCTGAAATTTTCGGTAAAATAAATGGTATGGATGATTTCGCTGTCACACTATTTCCTCATAAATACAACTGCGATGGATTTTTTATTGCAGCACTTGTAAAAGAAAAAGAGTCGGTGTAGCCATGAATAAAATTGATATTAAATCTATGACAATCGAAGAATTGGAAGAACTGCTTATTTCTTTTAAACAACCTAAGTTTCGTGCAAAGCAAATTTTTGATTGGCTTCATGTAAAAAAGGTCTTAATATTTGCTGAAATGTCGAATCTTCCGAAATCGTTAATAGAAGTGCTAGATGAATCTTGTACCATTACAAATTTGTCAATCAAAAGAAAATTGGTTTCTCAAATTGATGAAACTACAAAGTATTTATTTGAATTACCGGACTCGGAATTTGTGGAATCTGTTGTGATGAAGTATAAACATGGCAATAGCATTTGTATTTCCACGCAAGTAGGTTGTAAAATGGGATGTGCATTTTGCGCATCTACCAAAGCAGGTTTTGTAAGAAATTTAACCCCATCCGAAATCTTAGAACAAATTTATGCGGCAGGTAAAGATATTGGAGAACGCATTTCCAATGTTGTTTTAATGGGAATTGGTGAACCGCTTGATAATTATGATAATGTGATACGATTTTTGAATTTATTGAGCAATGAAAATGGTCATAATCTCAGTTTACGCCATGTATCGCTATCCACTTGTGGGGTTGTCGATAAAATTTATGAACTTGCACGATTGAAATTAGGATTAACCCTTTCTATTTCATTACACGCACCAAACGATCAAATTCGTTCTCAAACAATGCCGATTAACAATCGTTTCAATATGGATGAGCTATTAAAAGCCTGCAAAGAGTATGCAAATACAACTAGCCGCCGTATTTCGTTTGAATATGCGTTAATTCGTGGTGTGAACGATAGTGAAGCGTGTGCAAATGAGTTAGCGTCAAAATTAAAAGGAATGTTATGTCATGTAAATCTCATTCCTGTGAACGAAATCAAAGAAACCGATTTTAAAAAGACATATCCTAAAAATGTAGTCAATTTTCAACAATGGTTGGTGAAAAAGGGAATTAACACAACGATACGCAGAACCTTAGGTGCAGATATCAGTGCAGCTTGTGGTCAGCTTCGCCGTGATAATTTATAGATTTGAGATATACAAAACAAAAAAGCAGTATGAAATAGTAAATTAACTTGAAAACTTGTTCAAACAAAGACACAGAAAATCAATAAGTCAAAGCTATTATGTGTATTTTCTTGGTAGCTTTCATAAGTTAATTTACTATAAAAAAGAGTAAAGGAGGACTTGTTTTGAATTTTTATGGGATGACCGATAAAGGTTTGCAAAGAGACATGAATCAAGATGTTTATTATACACATAAATTTAGCGAACAAGTCGGCTTTGCAATTGTATGTGACGGAATGGGTGGACAAAGTGCGGGCCAAATTGCAAGTGAAATGGTTTGTAATATTGTTGCAACCAGCCTTGTAGAAAAACTGGAGCATTTGGATATGCCGAAGATGAACGAAGTTATAGTAAATGCAATTAGTGAAGCAAATATTCAAGTATACAAAAAATCAAATATAGAAGCCGGCTATAAAGGCATGGGAACAACCATTGTTTTAGCTGTTGTTGTAGATCATACAGCATATATTGCTAATATCGGAGATAGCCGTGTATACTTAATTAGCAAAAATTCAATTAAGCAAGTAACAAAAGACCATTCCTTTGTGCAAGAGCTTTTAGAGCAAGGAAAAATATCTCAACAAGAAATGTCTACACATCCGAATAAAAATATGATAACTCGAGCAGTTGGCGTTAGTTTAACTGTAGATATTGATTATATAACGATTCCACTAGAGCAAGATGCAAAATTGTTACTTTGCTCTGATGGGCTAACGAATATGTTGAGTGATGAACAAATCAAAGAGATTGTTTCTGATAATGAAGCACAAATTGCTTGTAAAGAGTTGATAAACCTAGCAAATAAGGCGGGCGGTATCGATAATATTACTGTCGCAGTTATAGAATAGGAGGAAGGCACAAAATGGATCAGTATATTGGAAAAAAACTCGAAGGCCGATATGAATTATTAGAACTTATCGGTTTTGGTGGTATGGCAATCGTATTTAAAGCAAAGGATATTAAAGAGGATAGATTTGTTGCTATTAAAATTTTAAAGGATGAATATCTTCAAAATGATGATTTCAAACGAAGATTTCGCAATGAATCAAAGGCAATCGCTGTTTTATCCCATCCAAGTATCGTAAAAGTGTATGATGTAAACTTTAGCGATAACATTCAATATATCGTAATGGAATATATTGATGGTATTACGTTAAAAGAATACATTGAACAACAAGGTACTGTTAAATGGAAAGAAGCAGTTCATTTTACGGTTCAAATTTTAAGAGCATTACAACATGCACACGATAACGGTATTGTTCATCGTGATGTGAAACCACAAAATGTAATGTTGTTAGAAGACGGAACAATCAAAGTCATGGATTTTGGTATTGCTCGTTTTGCAAGAGAAAATGGTAAAACATTATCTGATAAGGCAATCGGTTCTGTTCATTATATCAGCCCAGAACAAGCAAAAGGTGAGATTACCGATGAAAGAACCGATATCTATGCAACCGGCGTTATCCTTTATGAAATGTTAACCGGAAAGGTTCCATTTGATGGAGATACTCCTGTAAGTATTGCAATCAAACAAATGCAAATAGAACCAACACATCCAACTGCAATCAATGGAGAAATACCAACCGGTTTAGAAGAAATTATTCTTCGTGCTATGCAAAAGGATCCGCAGCTTCGCTATCAAACAGCGGCAGAAATGCTTCGTGATATCGATGAATTCAAGCATAATCCAAGTGTTGTATTTGAATATAAATACTTTAATTCAGATGGAACAACAAAATATTTTAATAAATTAGATGTGAAAGGCAAAAAAATCCCTGAACCAGTAAAGAAATCTCATACAATGAGTATTCTTGCAGGAGTTGCTTGTACTTGTGTATTATTGTTATGTGTAGCTGCATTTTTCTTTTTCAAAAGCTTAGGTAATAAACGAAACGATGTTGTTGTACTAAATATTGTTGGTATGACGATTGAAGATGCTCAAAAAGCAATGAAGGACGTTAAGATTGTAGAAGTAAGCAAAGAAAATTCTCCGGAATATGATGCAGGAATTATTATTAAACAAACTCCTGATAAGGATTCAAAGGTGAAGGTTGGATCTGAAATAAAAGTTGTAGTAAGCTCAGGATTTCAGTTAATCAAAGTTCCTGATTTAGTAAACGAAAAATCAACCATTGCTAAATCTAAACTAGAAGCTTTAGGATTTGAAGTAAAATCAATCAACAAAACAGATAAAACAATTGTTGAAGGAAACGTAATCGGAACTGATCCTGAAGCCGGAAAGCAAATGAAAAAAGGCGATATCATTAACTTATATATCAGTACCGGTACTCCAATATTGCCAATTACTGTACCAAACTTAAAAGGTTCTACCGAAGCGGAAGCAAGAAGTAAGCTTTTACAGCTTGGTTTAAAACTTGGTAAAGTGGAATCTGTAAATAGCAGCGAAAAGCTTGGTACAATTGTAGAGCAAAGCGTAAAAGAAGGCGAAAAGCTTGAAAAGGACTCTACTGTCGATGTTAAAGTAAGTAATGGTTCAGAAGCTTCTTCTTCTATTACAATCCCTGTTGATTTCCCAAAAAACAGTAATAACAAGGATTATATATTTGATATTTATGTAAACGGTCAAAAACTGGATTCAAAAATTACAAACCCAGCAACCGTAAGCAGAATGCCAATTGAATTAACCGCTTCTGAAAATAAAATTAACGGTAAAATTGATGTTTCACCTAAGAATGAAGTTACTATCATGGTAGATGGTCAGATGTTTGCAAAATATGAAGTTGATTTCACAGCTAAAACTGTGAAAACGGTTCAAAAGCAAAACAATGCTCTTATTTCTTCACAAGTTGGTGGAGATCAACAAAAACCAGTACAATAACAATTACCAAAAGTTGTGCCTAGCACAACTTTTGGTTTATCTAAAAAGAAAAGGTGGATTTATAGCTTGATTAATAAACATGGTTTGATTACAAAAGCAATTGCAGGTTTTTACTATGTAGCCGCAGATAATAAATGTTACGAATGTAAAGCACGTGGTGTATTTCGTAATCAAAATCAATCGCCAATGGTTGGCGATTATGTGGATATTGAAATTGATGAAAATAATAAAGGTGTTGTTGTGAGCGTAGATGAACGTAAAAATAGTTTTTTACGTCCACCTTTAGCAAATTTAGATAAGCTTTTTATTGTGGTTTCTACTTGTAATCCAACGCCAAGTTTTTTAGTCATTGATAAGTTAATTGCAGTTTGCGAATATAAAGAAATCGAACCGATTATTATTATTACAAAAACCGATTTAAAAGAAGCCGATGAATTAGTATCGATTTATCGCAATGCAGGTTTTCAAGTAATAGCGCTCAGTAACGAAGAAGCAATTCATTTTGATGAGGTTAAATCCTATTTACAAGATTCTATTAGTGCATTCATTGGTAATACCGGAGTCGGAAAATCAAGTCTTTTAAATAATATATTTCCTGAATTAAAGCTGGAGACTTCCCATATTAGCAAAAAGCTTGGACGTGGGCGCCATACAACCCGCCATGTTGAGCTGTTTGCAATTGAAGGATTAAATGGCTACGTTGCAGATACACCTGGTTTTGGTTCAATGGAAATCACACGTTATGATATTATTTTCAAAGATCAATTACAATATTGTTTCCGAGAATTTGAACCATACTTGCAAAAATGCAAATTTACAGGCTGTTCTCATACCTCAGAAAAAGGCTGTGAAGTATTAAAAGCACTCGAAAATGGTGAAATTGAACGAACTCGCTTTGAAAGTTATGTTGCTATGTATGAAGATGCAAAAAACTTAAAAGAATGGGAATTAAAATAGGAGAGCTACTTTAGATTTGTGTACATTGTAATTCTTTGATAGGAGGATTCTATGCCTAAAGTTACAGAAAAGTATAAATTGGGGAAAAAAATAATGCTGATTGATTGTGCAATTGAAGTAGTAAAGAGAAAACCTTTGTATGAAATGTCAATGTTAGATGTAATTAACGAAGCGAAAATTAGTAAGGGCGGAATATATTTATATTTTAATGATATAGATCAACTGATTATTGAAACCATTAACAAAATTGCTGATGATTATGAATCGTTTCAAGACTACCCTCATGCAGAGTTAATAGATAATGATATACCCAAAACAATATTGAATGCTTTTGTGAATTTAGGAAGTTTTATAGAAAGTAGTCCTGGATTACTTGCAAAAATTCAATTTGAGTTGATGGTGTATATATCTAATAACCCTGAAAAGCAACAAATTATTTTGCCAAATTTAAAACTCAAAAGTTTTGGACAGCAATTCATGGATGATATAAGTAATTTCATTAACATTGGAATAGAAGATGGAGCTATCAGAGATGGCATAGATCTTGCGTTGCTGATGCAGAATATTTCTATGTTTATCGATGGAGTAGTAAATAGAACTGTATTTTCTAAAGTGTATCATGGAGATCTGTTGGAATATCATCTAGAAGATATTTTTGAACAATTTGCAAAGATGATTGTACAATATATTTTAAAATGAGAAATATCTCATTTTATTCTTGACAAACACGAAATATTCCTCCATAATATAAATGATATATATCTCATTTATATTATGGAGGTTTTATTATGGCAAAATCAATACGAAATTATTTAGTAGCAACTTTCCTTTTTTCTTGGATATTATGGGACACTTTAGCAGTTGGATCATATTTTAAAATTTCCTTTTTGACATATGGTACTCCTTTGGCGATGGTGCTTTTTGTACTAGGAGGAATTTCTCCCGCTATATGTGAAATCATTCTGCAAAAGAAGAATAATACAGAACAAGAATTTAAAAGTTTTATGAAGAATATTATGACATTGAAACATTCACCAACTTTATACATATATGCAATTGGTGGAGCACTCTTTATTTTTGCAATCCCGTTTTTATTTGGTCAAATTACAATGAAACAACCATTATATATTGGATTTCTTATGATATTTCCTATGATTATAGGTGGTGGTATTGAAGAAATTGGATGGAGAGGATTATTGCAACCACAATTAGAAAAGAAATTATCACATTTCCTTTCTACAATTATTGTTGCAGCAATATGGGCTGTATGGCATATCCCGTTATGGTTCATTCCTGGAACAAATCAAAGTAATTTAAGTTTCATTTGGTTTGTCATAAATGCATTCACATTGTCCTTTTTTATTGGTTCTGTGTGCTTTATTTCAAAAAGTATTTTTTTATCTATTTTAGCACATGCATCAGTAAATGGGTTTTGGGAGGTTTTTCCCCCGTCTCAAGATATTACACTGTCTGTTATCATACTAATTGTTGTTGCAGTGACAACAGTTCTATTAGATTATACTGTTGCAAAACACAAAACAAAATTCATATAGAATCATGTGAAATAAGGTATTGAATTATATTACTTTTACGTTTGATTAAAAAAATTAAAATTTTTTATGATTATATTTAAATATAATGTTTTTCATTTCATTTTGCACACATTTTTGCAAAATGCGTATAATGAAGTGTAAGTTGAATTTTAAACATTGAACATATTTTTATTGGAGGTCTGCAATATGAAAATAGTTGTAATTAAAAGCCCAAAATTTCTTTCCGGTTTTTTAAGATTGATTTTCAAAATGAAAAAAGATGATGAATAAGATATAGATTGTAATTAGAACATAAAAAAGGGGGTAACCCCTTTTGTTTTTTGCCCTAAAATAATATTCACCAAATATAAGCTACTATGGATAATTTCATCATATATATAATTGTTGAACAATGGTGTAAAAAATGATATAATAATGTAATATGAAATTATTTGTGAGGTGTGTTTGTAATTATGATTAAATACTGGAGAATTCCTAAAGAAAATAGCGAACTATCAAACATCCTTTCACAAGAATGTCAGATTAGTGAATTTGCAGCATCCATTTTGGTGAATCGTGGACATACCACATTCCAAGCGGCACAGCAGTTTTTAGTATCCGATGAGTTAACCTCACCTTATGATATCAAAGATATGCAAAAGGCAGTTGAACGCATTCGTGATGCAATTGATAACTATGAGAAGATAGCCATTTATGGAGACTATGATTGTGATGGAGTTACCTCCACTGCAATGTTATATACTTATTTAAGCTCAATTGGTGCAGACGTTATTTATTATATACCTGAGCGTGATGGCGAAGGATACGGCTTGAATAAAAAAGCAATTGAATTGTTAGCAAATCAAGATGTAACCTTGATCATTACTGTGGATAACGGTATTTCTGCAATTGACGAAGCAAATTTTGCTGCTTCTTTGAATATAGATATGGTGATTACCGACCATCATCAGCCCCAAGATATACTCCCAAAAGCAATTGCTGTTGTAAATCCGCATAGGAAAGATTGCAAATCTTCTTTTAAAGAATTATGTGGTGCAGGGGTAGTATTTAAGTTAATTGCTGCATTGGAAGACGGAGATTATCAAACCGCATTAGAATATTTTTCTGATATCGTTGCGATTGGAACAATTGGCGATATTGTTCCATTAGTAGAAGAAAACCGAGCTTTAGTAAAATACGGGCTACAAATGTTAACTTTGACCGAAAATATTGGTATTCGTGCACTTATGGAGGTAGCAGGAGTAAATCCCGAAACTGTTACAGCACAAAATATAGCTTTTGGTTTAGTTCCAAGAATTAACGCAGCAGGACGAATGGGAAGTGCATCTTTAGCGGTAAAGCTGCTACTTTGTGAAGATCCTCAAGAGGCAAAAGAAATTGCAACCCAACTGGATCAATTTAATAAACAACGTCAGAATGATGAACAACAAATATTATGCGATATTGAACAGATGATTCAAAAAGACCCGGATGTATTGAAAAAACGTGTACTTATGTTTTATGGACCAAATTGGAGCCATGGCATTATCGGAATTGTATGTTCTCGAATATTAGAACGTTTTGGTAAGCCTGTTTTATTGATGACAAGTGAAGAAGGCAAACTAAAGGGCTCAGCAAGAAGTCTTGGCGAGTTTCATTTATTCAAAGCACTTTCTGCAAATGCAGAATATTTGTTACAATACGGCGGGCATAAGTTAGCTGCGGGATTTAGTTTAGATATCAAAGATTATGCTGATTTTCAAGCGGGAATGGAAGCGTATGCGAAAACGCAACATGATATCATGCCTCAATATACATATAATATCGATAAAGTTTTAACTCCAAACGATATTACGGTGGAAAACATTCAAAGCTTGAATGCACTTGAACCGTTTGGTGCAACGAACGAACAACCGCTTTTTTTAATCAGTAATGCAAAAATTGAAAGTATATCACCGCTTTCTGGCGATAAACACCAACGTTTTGGATTAAAAATGAATGGAATTTCCCATACTGCATTATTATTTGGTGTTTCTAGCGATAAGCTTAATTACAAAGTTGGCGATTCCGTTGATTTACTGGTGAATGTAGATATTAACGAATATAATCAAAAGGTATCTGTAACACTAAAGATAAAAGATTTAAGGCCGACTAATTTCCCACAAGACAAGTTTTTTGCTGCAAAGGCATATTACGAAAAAATAAGCAAGCAAGAGCAAGTGCCTGTAAAAATTCTTGCAATTGCTAAACCAAGTCGAGATGATATTGCTTTATTGTATAAGGTGTTAAAAAGTAATAATGGGTATCGTCAGGATGTGGATACTTTATATGTTTCCTTAATGAAATATCAAATAAATTATTGTAAAATGCGTATTATATTAGATATATTAAACGAAATGAATTTAATCTATCTTTCTCCGTTATTGGATTCTATTGAGATGATACAAGTAAACGGAAAGGTCGATTTAAATCAATCATCTTTATTACAAAGACTCAACTCGTAATGACAAAAAGCATGAACAATGCAAATAGGTGGTAGAAAATGAAACATAGAACTTTTGAAGAATTAGAACAATATATTATTGATTCAGAACGCCAGATTTCGTTAGAACGTGTAAAAAAAGCATATGATATTGCATCTGTTGCACACGCTGACCAACTTAGGGCGTCTGGTGAGCCATATGTAATTCATCCGATTGAAGTAGCTTTTATTTTAGTTGATTTAGGTATGGATACCGATAGTGTATGTGCTGGACTTTTACATGATGTTGTAGAAGACACTGATATTTCTTTAGAAGAAATCGGCCGTTTATTTGGTAATGAAGTTGCATCTTTAGTTGACGGCGTTACCAAAATCGGCAAAATTCCACTTACCACAAAAGAAGAACAACAAGCTGAAAATGTACGTAAAATGCTGCTTGCTATGGCGGAAGATGTTCGTGTTATCATTATTAAGCTAGCTGACAGGCTTCATAATATGCGAACCTTAATGTATCGCCCTGACCATAAGCAAAGAGAAACTGCGTTGGAAACCATGGAAGTATATGCACCGATTGCGCATAGGCTTGGTATTCGCGCAATGAAAGAGGAACTAGAAGATTTAGCATTGCATTATCTGGATCCTGTTGCTTGCAAAGAAATTGAAAATATATTAGCCAAAAATTCTGCAGAGCGCACAAGCTTTGTTTCATCAATTGAAGAGAAAATTCTTTCTCGTTTAGGTGAATATGATATTGAACCGCATATTGAAGGACGTGTAAAGAGCTTATACGGTATTTATCGTAAGGTGTATATGGCGGGTAGAGGCTTTGACGAAGTATACGATATTTACGCTGTACGTATTATTGTGTCTACTGTAATTGAGTGTTACAACATACTAGGTATTATTCATGATATGTTCCGCCCAATTCCAAATCGGTTTAAAGATTATATTTCAACTCCAAAGCCTAATATGTATCAATCTCTCCATACAACCGTTATTGGCAGAGAAGGAATTCCTTTTGAAATTCAAATTCGTACTTGGGATATGCATTATACGGCTGAGTACGGAGTAGCTGCCCATTGGAAATACAAAGCAGGAATAAAAGGTAAAGATAAATTAGAAGAAGGCTTAGCTTGGGTACGACAAATTATCGAAGCACAGCAAGAGTCGGAAGGCGCAGAGGATATTGTAAAAACAATTAAAACCGACTTAGCTTCTGAAGAAGTATTTGTATTTACTCCAAAAGGTGATGTAAAAAGCTTGCCTATAGGCTCAACTATTATTGACTTCGCTTATGCAATTCATAGTGCTGTTGGAAACCGAATGGTTGGCGCTAAGATAGATTCTCGTATGGTATCGCTGGATACCACTTTAAAAACAGGTCAAATCATTGATATTATTACAACCAAAGCGGAAGGACATGGTCCAAATCGTGAATGGTTAAAGATTGCTAAAACCAGTGAAGCTAGAAGTAAAATTCGTGCATGGTTTAAAAAAGAGCGCCGAGAAGAGAATGTAATAGAAGGTAAAGCAGAATTAGAACGTGAATTTAAGCGTAACTATATTAACTTACCGGAAAAAGAGCTTCAGGAATTTATATTAAATATCGCAAAACGTCAGCATTACGATACCGTTGAAGATTTATATGCGGCAATTGGTTATGGAGGCGTAATTCTTTCAAGAATTATGCAAAGAATCAAAGAAGATTATCAAAAGATTATTAAACCTGTTGATACAGAAGGCTTAGCAGCACAACTAGCAGTACCTTCTTCTAAAAACTTAAGCGGAGTGTTAATTGAAGGTATTGATAATTGCCTTGTAAAATTTGCTCAATGCTGTAACCCACTCCCCGGGGACGATATTATTGGATTTATCACTCGTGGACATGGCGTTTCTGTGCATAAGAAAGATTGTATTAATGTTATTTCTTCTATGGCTCAAGAAGACCAACGTCCTCGTTGGATTGGCGCAAAGTTTGCATCTACTGTTGTGCAAAAAGGCTTCCGCTCCACATTGGATATTCTTGCAACAGATCGCAATGGATTGATTGCAGATGTTAGTATTTTATTTGCTAATATGAGAGTGCAATTACATGAACTGAATGCTAGAGAGCTAAAGAATTCGAACTGTAATATCGTTGCAACAATTGGTATACAAGATATTGTACAGTTGAAAAACATTATACAAAAGCTAGAGAAAATCGATGGAATTATTTCTGTTGAACGTTCAGGAAAATAAAAAGAAAAGGATAAAACAATGCGAGCAGTAGTACAACGAGTAAAAAAAGCAACAATGGAAATTAACAATCAAGTATATAGTACCATCGAAAAAGGATTGGTAGTATTGCTTGGCGTTATGGAAGGCGATACCGAAAGCCAAGCGGAGTTTTTGGCAAAGAAGATTGCTGAACTGCGTATTTTTACGGATGATAATGATAAAATGAATCTATCTGCAACAGATTTACAAGCAGATATTTTGGTGGTATCGAATTTTACTTTAGGCGCAGATTGTAAAAAAGGAAGAAGACCTTATTTCGTTTATGCTGCAAAACCAGATGAAGCAAATGTGCTGTATGAATATTTCGTAACACAAGTACGCAACGATAATCGTATTGGCAAGGTTAGTACAGGACAATTCGGTGAGCATATGGAAATTGCAATGGTAGCAGATGGACCTGTTACGATTGTGCTTGATACTGATGAAATTCAAAAAAAATAAGGAAAGTGGGATTTATGAAAATACATCAATTAGCAGTAGGCGAATTAGGTACAAATTGTTATATAGTGGCTACTCAAAAGAATAACGCAATGGTAATTGATGCTGGTGGCAATGCAAAAGGAATTCTTCAATTCTTAAAAGAGAATAACCTTACTTTAAAATTATTGCTACTTACTCATGCACATTATGACCATATGGGCGCAGTTTATGAATTACAACAGCAAACTGGTGCAAAGGTAGTACTTTATAAGGATGAACAAGAAATTTTATTAGATCCAACCAAAAATGTAGCGATTCATTTTATAGAGATGAATGAATTTAAGCCTGTTCAAGCAGATGTTCTATTACAAGATGGGGATAGTGTAGTGCTTGATGAAGTTACCTTGCAAGTAATCCATACTCCTGGGCACACAAAAGGCTCTTGCGTATATTATACAGATGGTGTGATGTTTTCGGGTGATACTTTGTTTCAACAAAGTATAGGAAGAACCGATTTATATAGTGGCAATATGAATGACATGAAGGCATCTTTAAAGAAGCTCATTAACCTAACCGAAGATTATACTGTTCTTCCTGGGCATGGCAATAAAACCTCATTGCGCTACGAAAAAACAACCAATCCATATATGGGGACAAATTATGACGATATTTTTTAGTGGACATACATTCAAATACGAACTGGAAGGAATTGCGAAGCTTTTCTTTCCGGTTATTCGTTTTACCCATGTTTATGATAAAATCGTTCTTCCTGAGGAAGACTATATTATTACTCGTCTAAAGCATGGAAAACAAAATACGTATCTTTGGGTATCAATTCGATTGGGTAGCAAAACTGCAAAAATGGCATGTAAGCTTTCTAATGCAACAGAAAATTATAAAAAGGAATGCGAGCGAAAACTTTGCGTCTTATTATATAAAACCTTATCCAAATTAGTTGGTGGAAAACCAAAATGGGGTGTATTAACAGGAATTCGTCCGGTTGCAACCGTACAAAAACTTCGTAAAAGCGGTATGAGGGATGAAGCGATTCGATCCTATTTAAAAGAGGATTACTTGGTTTCCGATGAAAAAATTTCGCTTGCATTTCATACAGCCGATAATCAACAATATATTTTACAAATGCATACCGACAAATCATATAGTTTGTATATTTCCATACCTTTTTGTTATAGTCGTTGCAGCTATTGCTCTTTTGTTTCCCACGCAATCAATACGCCGAAATCTTTGGAAAAAGTGGACGAGTACCTACGTCTATTGTGCCAAGAGATTGCATATACTTCACAATTAGCAAAAGAGTTGGGATTGACTCTTGAAACAATCTATATTGGCGGAGGAACGCCCACAGCTATTACAGCGGAACAATTAAAGATGGTTACGGATGCAATAACAGAAAATTTTGATGTTTTCTCTGCAAAAGAATATACAATTGAAGCGGGTAGAGCTGACTCTATAACAAGAGAAAAACTTGAAGTAATAAAACAAGCCGGTGCTACACGCATTAGCGTGAATCCCCAAACCTTTAATGATAATGTGTTAAAAACAATTGGTAGAAAGCATACTGCACAACAAGCGATTGATAGCTATTATCTTGCAAAAGAAGTTGGATTTACAAATATAAATATGGATTTTATAGCAGGACTCCCAAGTGATACACTAGAGAGCTTTCAACATTCTATCAATCAAGCAATTGCGCTTGCACCAACCAATATAACGGTGCATACACTGGCTATAAAACGTTCATCGGATTTATTTGACCAGTTACCCGATTTAAAAACTGACACCACGTTTTTAATGAATGAATATGCACAAACTACGTTAATGCAAGCAGGTTATCAACCTTATTATCTATATCGCCAAAAAAATACAGTTGGTAATTTAGAGAATGTTGGTTATAGTAAAAAAGGTTATGAAAGTTTGTATAATGTTTATATTATGGATGAAATTCAAACAATATTAGCGTGTGGAGCAGGCGGAGCAACAAAGCTTGTCGGAAAAGGGGAACGGCCAATAGAACGAATTTTCAATTTTAAATATCATTTTGAATATATCAGTCAATTTGACGAGATATTAGAGCGAAAAGCCGAGGTGAAAGCTTTTTATGAAAAACAGTTTTAATGATAGTAAAATTAACATTGGTGTGTTAAATGAAAGTGTGCAACAAAACCCAAAGCTAATAGTAGATTATGCTGAGCGTAATTATGATAAGCAGCTGCAGCTTGTTGCAGATAAAATTATAGAAAATGAAAAGGTATCTATTTTATTATTAGCAGGGCCTTCTGCGTCTTCTAAAACAACAACTGCTTATAAATTAAAGGATACGCTCCAAAATAAAGGGTTGAATGCTGTCGTTATTTCTTTGGATGATTTTTATATTGATCGTGATTGTTTACCAATATTAGAAGATGGATCTATTGATTATGAAACAATTGATACTCTTGATTTAAATAAATTATCGCAATGTTTTGGTGAGCTTTTTGAGAAGAATGTAAGTGAATTTCCTCTGTTTGAGTTTTCAACCGGAAGGCGAGCGTTAGAAACTCGAACAGTAAGTATTGATGACCATTCTTTAATAATCATCGAAGGTCTTCATGCATTAAATCCACGTATCATAAATGGATACGATAAAGCTAATTTCATGAAATTGTATATCAGTCCTAATTCTGATTATGTAATGAATGATGAGCTGGTTTTATCTGCACGTGATGTGCGCCTAGTCAGAAGAATGATACGTGACCATTTTCATCGAGCAAGCTCGCTCCCAAAGACATTGGAAATGTGGGAAAAAGTAATTGAAGCAGAGGTTGAGTGCATATTTCCTTTTAAAAACGAAGCCGATTATATGATTGATTCTACTATTATCTATGAACCGAATATTTATGTGAATTATCTGATAAAGTTAATAGAAGAGACTGAGATTCCGTCAACTTATCAAACAGAAATTTCAAGAGTGAAACGTGCTATTATGCCTTTTTATTCTTTGAATATGGACTATGTCCCAAGTAATACTGTTTTAAGAGAATTTTTGGATTAAGTATTTTTTTACGATTGTTAAAATTTAGTTGTAAAAAAAGAAAAATAGATATATAATATAGTAAATGAAACGGGATTATACGTATTCCGATTATAAAACTTCGATAAATGTGAATCTGTAGCTTTGATATATAAGTTTTCATTCAGTTTATCAAAAAGGTTTAATAAGGAATTGGTATTACTCCCTTGAATGGAGGATCACAATGAGTGCATTTGATACTTTTATGGATAAGGCAAAAGATGTTTATGACGTTGCGAGTAAAAAAACAGGTGAACTAGTTGAAGTTTCTAAATTAAAAATGGAATGTGTAAAGGTTAATAATGAAATTAAAAAGCTTTATGAAAAGCTTGGTAGCTGCGTTTATAGTATGATGAAAGCAAACTATGATAACAAAGATGTTGTAGATGGCTTAGTAGAAGAAATTGACGAAAACCTTGCTAAATTAAGTGTTTTAAATCAAAAATTAAGTGATATTAAAAACGTTGTTATTTGTAAGGCTTGTGGCGCAAAAAATCCGGAAGCAAACTATTTTTGTTCTAAATGCGGATCAAGAATTAAAAATGAGTTTAATAATGCAGATGTGCAATAAGCATATCCAATAAATAATCCATTTTATACTATACTAAAATTATATATTTTAGATATTGACAAAATAGCAATCAAGCGTTATAATTTTAAATACAATTAAATACCTTATCAAGAGTGATGGAGGGACTGGCCCGTTGAAATCCGGCAACCTACTGTAAGAAGTAAGGTGCTAAATCCAGAGGAAAAAATCCGAAGATGAGGTTTAAACTAAATAGTTTAAACAGCGTTCGGGTAACCGAACGCTTTTGTTTTTGTAAAATCAAGGAGGAACGAAAATGTCAAGATATTTATTTACATCTGAGAGTGTAACAGAAGGACATCCAGATAAAATCTGTGACCAAATTTCAGACGCAGTTTTAGATGCAATTATTGCAGAAGATAAAAATGCTCGTGTAGCTTGCGAAACAATTGTAACAACAGGTATGGTTTTAGTAATGGGCGAAATTACGACCAATTCCTATGTGGATATTCCTAAAATTGCTCGTGAAACAGTAAGAGAAATCGGCTATGATCGTGCGAAATTCGGCTTTGACTGCGATACTTGCAGCGTTTTATCAGTTATAGATGAGCAATCTGCTGATATTGCTATGGGAACAAACGATGAAGTTGGTGGAGCAGGCGACCAAGGTATGATGTTTGGCTATGCTTGTGATGAAACACCTGAATTAATGCCAATGCCAATTTCTTTAGCACACCAACTTTCAAAGAGATTAACGGAAGTTAGAAAAAATGGTACTTTAACTTATCTTCGTCCAGATGGTAAAACACAAGTAACCGTTGAATATGATGAAAACAATAAACCGGTTCGTATTGATACAGTTGTTATTTCCACACAACATGATAGCGAAGTTACTTTAGAAACTATTCGTAAAGATTTATTAGAATATGTTGTAAAACCAATTATTCCTGCTGAATTATTAGATGAAAACACAAAATATTTAATTAACCCAACCGGCCGTTTTGTTATCGGTGGACCACAAGGCGATAGCGGCTTAACAGGTCGTAAAATTATTGTTGATACTTACGGAGGATATGCTCGTCATGGTGGCGGAGCATTCAGCGGAAAAGATCCAACAAAAGTTGACAGAAGTGCAGCATACGCAGCTCGCTGGGTAGCAAAGAATATCGTGGCAGCAGGTCTTGCTTCTAAATGTGAAATCGAATTGGCTTATGCTATCGGTGTTGCAAAGCCTGTTTCTGTAATGGTTGATACATTCGGAACTGGTAAATATTCTAATGCAGAAATTGAAGCTGCAGTAAACAAAGTATTTGATTTAACACCAGCAAAAATTATTTCTGAATTAGGATTAAGAAACCCAATTTACAAGCAATTAGCAGCATACGGACATATGGGTAGAGAAGACCTAGGCATTCGTTGGGAACAAACAGATAAAGTTGACGCTTTACTTGCTTGTTTTAACAAATAAAGTTTGCATTTTATAATTATTAAGAATATAATAATATTACCGTAAACGGTAGCGGACCTCTGCTTAGTGAGGGTGTGCAACATTATAAGTCCGTTTGTCAGTAGTACGTTTTAAAAACTGTCACAAAGAGCCTCTGCATTATTGCAGAGGCTTTTCTTGTTGCATCAAAAACCACCCGTCCAACTGTGCCGGTGGTTTGGAGAAAGCTTTAGCGTTGCGAATGAAATGAAAACTCCTTTTGTTGTATAAAATTTTCAATTTAATTATATCTATTTTCATAAATGTCAAAAAAAGCTGTAATTTCATGACACTGTTTTTTTATATCTTGATTAGTTGTTGTAGTTTGCCATGCATACGTTCCGTATTGTTTAAAATTACTTTTGGTAATTGGTTTTAATTTAAACTCATTTTTTGTTTGTTCAAAACCTTTTGCAAAATCTTTTTTTGCTTGCTTAAAAGCAGCATCCTGATTTTAAATATAGGTTTTCCGTCTTTATTAATACCAATATCATATGCAGTTATTTCATTATGAATAAAATCTCCACCTAATTTGTCTATATCTTTATATTCACCGATAACTTTTGCTGAATTTGAACTGCAAGCAAATACAAATAATAATATAAAGGAAAAAGAAAATATTATAAAATACTTATGCATTAACTTATTTTTAGCTTCTACATAATCGTGCATAAATTTTTTCACGATAAAATCCCCATTCTTTTAATTTCATTTTGGTTAATGTATAAAAAATTAGATTAACGGACTCAATATTCTTTTTTTTGTACTGCAACAATTCCTCGCAATTCTTGCTCGATATTGCTATAGCTTTCAGTAGGCTGTTTTCCAGTGGCTAAGCGGGCGGATCTTTATTTATTTTTATATTCTTGTAATTGAAAATCGGTCAACTTGTTTTTCTTGACTAGATATCGAATCAGTAATACAAGAGCAAAAACGATTGCACCTAAAAGAGCAAAATTTAAAATAGTTGATAATATACTCAAGATATCTAAATAGTACATATGATCCATTTGAAGCTTTCCCTTTCTTTTCAACATGATTATAATCTTATTATTTAGTAGTTTACTATTGTTTATTACAATTATCCTTATTTTTATATTCTTGTAGTTGTAGTTCAGTCAGCCTAATTTTTTTAAATAAATATCGAATCAACAATATTAGAGCGAAAATAATTAAACCGAAGAACGTTAAACTGATTAGAATTGAAATTATTCCAAACCCGCTTATAGATAATGAAGAATCCATTTGCAGTAACTCCTTTGCAATTATTACAGAGGTTTTTCATCCTTATTTTTATATTCTTGTAGTTGTAAATCGGTCAATTTATTTTTCTTGACTAGATATCGAATCAGTAATACAAGAGCAAGAACGATGGCTGCGAAAAAAGCTAATGAAATTACAATAGATATAAGTTGTAGTATAACAGGAAAAATGGATGTCATTGCGTAGTCACTCCTTTATGGTTATTAAGTTTATTATAATCCATAAAATTGTTAAGGTAAATACCAATATTTACAATATTGCTTTGGTGTGGTAAAATAATATTAAAATTGATAAGAGGTGTAACTATGACTGACTTTCAAAAGATTGAACACTATTACTCCGTATTTGACGAAAAAAATCGTACAGTAGATTCGTGTGGTAAATTAGAATTTATGATTTCTATGGATCTATTAAAAAAGCTCCTTCCAACAAATGCAGAAATATTGGATTTAGGTGGTGGGGCAGGGGTATATACTGTTCCACTTGCAAAATCAGGTTATATAATGCATTTAGCAGATTTATCTGAATCATTATTAAATCAAGCAAAAGAAGCAATAGAAAAAGAAGGGCTAACAAATGTAAAGACAATTCAAAAGGTGAATGCGATTGATTTATCTTTATATGATAATAATCAATTTGATGTAGTAATTCTTTTTGGACCACTTTATCATTTGTTAGAAGAAGCAGAACGCAATCAATGTATAAGTGAGGTAGCAAGAGTATTAAAGCCAAACGGACTAGTTTTTGCAAGTTTTATTCCCTACTATTCTGGCTCAATTGGAATTGTGGATAGATTGTTGTTTAATCCTACTCAAGTTGACTTACATAATCTAAGCAAAGTGTTTTTAGAAGGCAAGTTTCAAAATAATGCAATGGTAGGCTTTCAAGAGGGCTATTACCCTCATCACGAAGAAATACAAGAACTGTTTAATGAGCATGGGTTTGAAGAAATATTATTGCGTTCAATAAGAAGTTTTGGATATAACAGAGAGAAAGAAATTCTGCAATTAAAAGAAACAAATCCCCAGTTATTTTCCGCTTTAATGGATTTAATTAACCTAACAGCAACTGATAAATATATGCTAGAAACTTGTGCCCACGCAATGTATGTTGGAAAATTAAAATAAGAAAGGTTGATTTAATGGATTCTTTTTATTGGCTTTTTCCTTTTGTAGGGTTAGCAGTTGGATTACTTTGTAGATTTTCTTTTCAATTAAATAAGATTGAAAGAAAAATAAATATGATTCAAGGTGATTCATTATCCAAACCATCAGCCCAATTACAAAGGTTAAAAGGGGAATGTTGTTGGCTGACGATATATAATGAGCAAAATGAATTTACGTTTAGTAAAAATTATTTTTGCTATATTCTCGATTGCGATGAAACATTCGTGCATGTACTTTGGAATTACAAGAATAGCACTGTTGATATGATGGTTCGAGTAAGCGATATTATTCGCATACATATCTCTTCACAAAAAAATACTAACCAGTAAATAAATACAAACCCTCGCATTGTTTATGCGAGGGTTTGTCCAGTCTGAAGAAAAAGCCCGATTTTGGCGTAACCAAAGTCGGGCTTTTGAATATATGGTTGAAAATTTGAAAAAAGTGGAAAGGATACAAAAAGGAGAGTTCACCCTCCACTTATGTATTGCCAGCTTTTTAAGGTTCATGCACGCAAATTTAAGCCTAACCCAGTTTGTTACTTGGGCAAGACCTCGATAAGGTGTATAACGCATTGCGTATTTTTCTTTCGCATCAGCAAAAACTCGCTCAATCGTTTCTTTTCGCTGTGCATAAAGATCTTTGTATTTTATTGCATAACGAATATCTGAAACTTGCTCTAAGTACTCATGCCAAACATGAACTGTGTATTGTTTCTGGAATTCTTTACTTTCAGTGCATTTGTAACGAAACCCACAGATTTTACAGTCGTTTGGATTGCTTTTAAATTCTTTGTATCCTTCTCTATTCGTGGTGGAATAGTGTAAAACTTTATTGTTTGGACATACTACACAGTCAAAATATTCATCATATGAAAAATCATATTTCTTAAAAAAGCCTTGTTTTGTCATTGGTCTACGATATGGTACTAATAAATCTTTTCCATCATCTATAAGTCTTTTTGCAATATAGGGAGTATTGTAGGCACTATCTGCCACTATTGTTTGGATTTCGGGGTGGTTTTCTTTTAATTTATCATACAAATCATCGAATGCTACGCTGTCATGTACATTGCCTGCTGTTACATGAACATCTACAATGTAGCCTTTTTTGTCACAAGCTGTATGTGCTTCATAAGCAAGGCATTTCTTATGCTCTCCTTTATGAAATACACCGCTTTCAGGGTCAGTGGTTGATTCATTGATGATTTTTTCTTCTATTTTAGGTGGCTTTGTATCGTCAAATGGCTTTTTTTTATGTTCTTCTCTATCTTTATTGATTTCGTCCATTAGTTGTTTCTCATAATGTTTTGCTGCTACGGGGATTGATTTCTTTACAACCTTTTTTATATTTGCATTTGCTTTTATATGGGTTCCATCTACAAATACCACCTCTGGGTCAAGATATCCCATATCATTGATTTCATTCAATATCCAGTTGAAAATGCATGCAATAGTATTCTCGTTAAATCTATGTTTAAAGGCATAACTTATTGTTGTAAAGTGAGGTATTTGTTCTGTCATTAAATATCCTAAAAACCAACGATATGCACAGTTCATTTGTACTTCTTCTACCAATTTGCGCAACGAACTTATTCCATACAAATGTTGTATTAAGACCATTTTGATTAGTACTACTGGGTCTATGCTTGGTCTTCCATTATCTTTACAATACAAATCCTCTACGAAATCATATATATGACAGAAATCCACTGCACTATCTATTTTTCTAAGCAAATGTTCTGCTGGAATAAATTCTTCTAAGCACAAAAACTCTACTTGTGTTCGGTCTTTTTTAGCTTTAACTAACATTTAATCACCCTATTTAATTATACCATTTTTCGCGTCAAAAGTCCCCTAAATCATCGAATTTAGGAGACTTTTTCTACAAGCTGTACAAACCCTCGCATTGTTTATGCGAGGGTTTGTCTATGGAGGATTGGATTATAAATATGAATTTGTAGGAGTTGCTATCG
Source organism: Paludicola sp. MB14-C6 (assembly GCF_030908625.1). Classification (GTDB taxonomy): domain Bacteria; phylum Bacillota; class Clostridia; order Oscillospirales; family Ruminococcaceae; genus Paludihabitans. The sequence continues at coordinate 2,186,201 of NZ_CP133133.1, forward strand.
ACTAAATAACAATTTTGATATGCTATATTGGTTCAGCCAAACAATAGTAAAAACAAGGAGTAAGTAAAGTAAAACCAACATGAGCGGTAAATGATTATCTATTGCGAAATAAAAGCCACCCATACCATAGATTATGATAATCACATACCATTGCTTGATTAAATATGTTAAGGCACCGGCTATAATAATGCTGAACGGTAGGGAGTATAGCATATGATATCGTATTGAATTTCGATCAGGCAAATGAATGAAAACCAAAACGAGATAAAGCACAAATAAAAATGCTGTAATTATAGGAGCGCTATAATATATCGTTCTTTTTTTAGTATGCATATCCATCCTCGACTTTATCTCGTTGCTTTCACATATTCTTGATAAGCAAGATAGGAAGATAAGTTGAAATTAGTCCATTTCTGTTTTTCATATTTATGAATAAATAAATCTAAATATTCTTGTGACTCCTTTGCAATTTGTTCATTTTTGTGTTTGGTTAATGGAATTACATAAGGAACAGCAGAATCGGATAGTTGATACAACATAGAAATATCCATTTCTTCAATTTTCCCTGTTTCAAACCATTCCACATTATATTTTGCAATCAAACCATCTATGTTAGAGAAGCTTAGTATGGTAAATAGAATTAGAAATGCAATAACAGATTGTTTTACAACATTTATTTTATCAAATACTGCCTTTAATAGTATGATAATGAATATAACGCCTAATAATATCATGAACCATGAGGTGTAGACTCGAAGCAATGTAAATCCATATGCATTAATATATAGAATCATTTTACTTAATGCAGTAGTAATCAGCATTAACGTAAATACGGATAAAATAATTGTGTATGCTTTTAAACCATTTGGTTTTTTCTCGGTTTTCCATTTGCATAAACCGTTTAATAAAATCAAAATAAACAAGTTCAAAATAGCGACAACACAAAGCTCGAAGAATCCACGTCTAGCATATTCAGCATAGCTAAAGCCTTCTGGTAAATAGCTTTGAAAAGCAGATAAGAAATAGCCAGCTTGTGCTATAAAGAACAACGCATAAAGTACGCAAATTGGTGTAACCGCTGTATATAAAATAGTGGATGGAACAACACGCATAGATTTTGTAACTTTTGCTTTTGACTCATCCGGAATATATTGTTGATGTTTTTTTCGTGCGTTTGAAAATAGTAATCCAAATAGATATAACGCAACAGGAATACCAAGAATAACTTGCATGATAAAAGTAACAACACTGGAACTGATGTCTTTTAACGCAAAAGACATCATATTTTCAAATAAGCTGTCTGCTGCAAGTAACAAACCTCCAATTACTAAAGTGATTGGCAAAGCTATTATTAACCCAAGCAGTATTAGCTTTAATTTGCCGTTCTTTTTGCTTTTGCTATTTGAAAACATAGCTTTTGGTGCTTCTACAAAATGAGCGAATGGCAATACAATAGCAGCATTTAACAGATCTAAACAAAAATGATTCGAAAGGAACTTTTTATTCTCATTTTGACAAGTGTAATAGTTCCAATATATAATCGCAAGAATAATAAAAACAGTATCTAGAAACGCTATCATTCCGTTATCTGTTATGAGATAGTTCATGCTGAATAGGTTAACCAGTAAAAAGAACATCACACTTTTGAAGTTTATAGATATATGACAGTTTTTGTAGTATATTAGAGAAAAAATACTGAATGTAATAAAATAGAATGCGGTGAATACATTTTCATGTCCTAAAAAGACGAATTTAATGAAAAAGTATCCAAATAGAAGGCATAGTAATGCAGCAATTCTTTCTACTTTGGAATATACTATTTTCGGCTTTTCTAAAGGTTGTTGTAATGTGGCTGATGAAATGATATTATCCATTCGGTGCACCTTCTTTCACATATTCTAAAATGTCACTAGGCTGGCAATCTAATATTTCACATAACTTTTCTAATGTTGAAAAGCGAATTGCCTTTGCCTTATTTGTTTTTAAAATGGATAAGTTGGCAGGAGTAATTTCGATTTTTTCGGCAAGCTCATTTGAGGAGACTTTTCGCTTTGCCATCATGACATCAAGGTTAACGATAATAGGCATAAGAATCTCCTTTCTAAATCGTATAGTCGTTTTCTTCACGAATGGTGATTGCTTTTTCAAATACATTCTTAATGACTCTTAGGATAATTGCAAAAAATGCTGCAGCAAAGCAAAGTAGGAATGCAATAAAACGATAAAATCCAAGAATTCCAAAGAGCAAGCTTGCTAAAAAACAACACCAGGATAAAATGCGGATGAGCTTTACATTTTGGTCAACAAACACATTATCTTTGTTGATGTTGGTTATTAACTTATTTAAAGAGAATATTGCAATAAACGCAGGCACTAGTGTGCAATATAAAATAATGGTTAGCGGCCAAAAGATGCTTTCTCTATAGGATATCTTATCGTACCACTCGGATATTTTAGGTATGATAAAAGCACCGATTGTTAAGAGTATCATAACAAATTTAACTAATATTGATGAAAGAGCAATTGATTTTGATTTTGTCCACATAAGGGTTCCCTCCTATATTTTCTAGTTGCATTATAAGCCTTAAAATATTATTTGTCAATATAAATATATCGTAAAACAATAAAAATATTCTGAAAAATAATATATTGGTACAATTTGAATATTTGTATGAGTTGTAATTTGGCTATAAATGTGATAAAATAACAAAATAATAATGATAAGGAGAATTTGCAAATGGTAGTTCAACCAAAAGTAAGAGGATTTATCTGCACAACTGCGCACGCAGAAGGCTGTAAGCAAAATGTTAAAAATCAAGTTAATTATATGAAATCACAACTCAAAACCAATGGAGCAAAGAATGTTTTAGTAATCGGAGCTTCAACCGGTTATGGTCTTGCTTCTCGAATTGCAGCTACTTATTCTTGTGGTGCAAAAACAATCGGAGTTATTTTTGATAAACAGGCTTCCGGCAATCGACCTGCAACTGCTGGTTGGTATAATACTGCCGCTTTTGAAGAACTTGCAAATCAAGATGGTTTTTATGCAAAATCTATCAATGGTGATGCTTTTTCTAAAGAAATTAAAGAACAAACAATTGCATTGATTAAAAAAGACCTGGGTAAAGTTGATATGGTAGTATATAGCCTTGCTGCTCCAAAGCGTTTGGCTGAGGACGGAACAGTATATTCTTCTGTTTTAAAAACGACAGGTGCACCATATACGAACAAAACGATTGACTTAAAAACCAACCAAATTTCTGAAATCACTATCCCACAAGCAACAGAAGAAGAGATTGAGCATACCATAAAAGTTATGGGTGGTGAAGATTGGAAAGAATGGATTGTGGCATTAAAACAAGCAGATGCGATTGCAGATAATGCTGTTACACTTGCGTATTCTTACATTGGTCCTAAAATTACCCATCCAATGTATTTAAAAGGTTCTATTGGTATGGCAAAAGATCATCTTTATCATACAGCGAAAGAAATAACAAATGAGTTTAGCAATAGTAATATCAAAGGTTATATTTCTGTGAATAAAGCTTTGGTAACACAATCAAGTGCGGCTATTCCGATTGTACCTTTATATATTTCAATCCTTTACAAAGTGATGAAAGAAAAGGGAAACCATGAGGGCTGTATCGAGCAAATGTATCGACTATTCCATGATAAGTTGTTTGGCGATAAAGTAGTGTTAGATGCAGAAGGAAGATTACGTCCTGACGATCTTGAAATGCAAGATGATGTACAAGAAGCAGTTATGAAGATTTGGAATACAATTAACAATGATAATGTAGAGGAATTAGCAGATTTAGAAGGCTATTGGGAAGATTTCTATCAAATGTTTGGTTTCCATATGGCGGAAATCAATTATGAAAAAGATATTGAAACTGATATTAAAATTCCAAGCATAGAAGAATAAAATTTAAAACCCCAAATGAAACTTATGTTTCATTCGGGGTTTTTACTAGTTAAATCGCATATCGGGTTGTGGCATATTTTTCATAAATCGAGGTTCAACAGCAGGAACATAGTAAATATTATAAGCTTGCAAGCCATTCTCATTTTTAACTTCTGGGATTTTCACATAAAATCGATATAAAGGCATAAAGTTTTCTTCAAAACGCTCATTATGATAAACTAATTCAGTGTGTTCAATTAAACTAATATCTCCGCTAAATGGTTCGTTTGTAGCCCAAGACTTGTAGTTACCTTGTGTAAGAATTTGTTTTGCCTCATCTTCAGATACAATCGGATAATCTCCAAGTTTTTCGCTTAAATCTGTTTCTGTAATCCAAATTCCAGATAACTCTCCATTTTCATTTAAACTAAAATGAGCAGTTTTAAAATGATATCCTAATATGGTTTGCGTTAAATTATCTGACCCTTCGTAGATTTCTAATGAAGTTAAACACTTATCATCCTCGTTATAATTAGAATTATCAAAATTATATTGAGGATTTTTTATATTTAGAATATTTTTATATTGACCATATAAAAAATCAATTGTACATTCATAATCTAATCTTGTATATTTTTGAGTAGGTGTAACTTTATAAGGTAAAGTAATCGGCTTTAAGAAGGCTATACTTATTTGACCGATACGATTTACGGATATTTTTACATTGTCACATATTGCGGTAAGTTCAAAAAAATCATCTTCCTTATATCCGTTATCAGTTCCGCCACAAGTGATTTGTTCATATTTTTTTGGCAAAACTCCAAGTTGTTTTGTTATCACATCAATTTTTTGTTGTAATTGTTCATCAGTTAGACCTGATGTTGTAACTCCGGAACCATCCGTTTTAGCTTTGTTTTTAAAAACAGGCATTGTTGTTAATTGAACAGATGGCTTCCATGGATGGTCAGTTGCTTTATTTAGACTAAAACCAAACGGTGTTCCTAGAGTTGGATTATCAGGTACGTAAGTCAGCGTAGGTAAACCATCAACAAAATCAGGAAAAGTAGAACTAGTGCCTTCACTTCCCTCAGCATCCCCACTACCACTTGTAGGTGGAACTGCACCACAAATCCCACCGCTTATACTGCTAGGCGGTTTAGCATTATCTTTTATATGATTTTGGTTGTTAAGCCAAAGCATTGTAGGAACAGTAACTACAACAAGCAAAAACATGGCTGCAAAAGACAGTATTTTTATTTTAGAAATGGATTGTTTGGGTTTATGATAAACAATAGCAGGATTATTTGCCAGCTCTTTTAGCTTTAATTTCAAAGAATCACTTGCTTGTATGGAATTAAGTTCGTTTATATATTGGTTCATATTCATCTTCAAACTCTCCTTTCAGCAGAGTTTTTAGCTTAGTCCTCGCACGATGAAGCCAAGTTGCAATTGTTGCAGGCTTTGATTGCAGTATGTTTGCAATTTGCTCGATACTGTAATCCTCGTAGTAATATAAATATATCACATTCTTATAATTTGTTGGCAATTGCCGAATGATGGGGAGTAGGTCGGTTTTATGCTCGTCCTCAAAAGTTTCATTGCAATCATCAAGGGAAACGATTTTTTGATGCCATGCGGCTTTGTAGTAATCTTTGCATAAATTGATTGTCATTCGAATAATAAAGGCTTTTTCATGCTCCTTGTTTTCAAAAACGGGGACTTTACTGATAAGCTTTAAAAATACATTTTGAACAATATCTTCGGCATCATTTTGATTTTTGACATAATGAAACGCAATACGAAGTATTGTATCAGAATAAGTATCTATGATAGTGGTTATCCATATTTGGTTTTCATAGCTATGATTCACTTCGTCTCCCCCTTTCATATACAATACGAATGAAGCATAGGAAATATTTCACAATATAATAATTTTAACATTTAAATAAGTAAAGAGCAACCAATAGATACATTAACAAACAAAAATGGACACGAAAAATCGTGCCCATTTCGACTATTTTAACGTATCAATTTATTTCATTAAATAAGAAACGTTTTCAATTACTGTTCCAACTGCTTTCATTGCTTTAGAAGCAGTTTTTCTAACATTTCTGCCCCTGCTTTTTCTTGCATTGGACATCATATAGCTTGCAGTTCCAACAACAGCTCCTGTTGCTAAACCTTTCACTACTGAACTTACTACGTTATTTTGTTTCATACAAATACCATCCCTTTCAAATTTCAATATAAGTTTGTATTCATATTGTTGCCGAAAGAGTGCGGTTCATTCACATTGTTTTACAAATTATCGACGGATTGGCAGCTAAAAATATTTCCAAAATTTCTTACAAAAACAACAATTTTGAATAAAAGTTTATTTCAAATTTATGCAATTTGCCAAATGAATAAATAGGGGCTAAGCAATTGCTAAAAATACTGTGTCATAATCTATGAAATGTGGTAAAATACAAGAAGGGAATTATTCAATATTACTAAAATACTAAGTAAAAGGTAAGCGTAGTGACTTTTTGCGAAATAATAAAAACATGGATATAATAAAAATACGGTTAAGATATTGTATCCACTTTTGGAGGACAAAATGAAACCAATAAAAAGCGTAGCAGCAATTCATGATTTATCTGGATATGGAAGATGCTCTTTGTCTGTTATTTCACCAATTCTTTCTGTAATGGGTGTGCAAGCTGTTGCAATTCCAACAGCGGTTCTTTCCACACATACTGGCGGCTTTGGTGAAGTAGTGATGAAAGATTTAACTGAATTTGTTGAAGAATCATTGTCTCATTACAAACGCATTGGACTCGATTTTGATTGTATTTATACAGGATTTTTGGGTTCAAAAGAGCAAATCAAGCATTGTTTGGATTACATTCAAGCTTATCCAAATGCATTAGCAGTGGTCGATCCGGTTATGGGTGATAACGGTAAAACATATCGCACATATACACAAGACATGTGTAGTTCTATGGTGGAGTTAGTGAAAGCGGCCGATCTCATTACTCCAAATAAAACAGAAATGTATATGTTGTTAAAAAAACCGTATAATCCAACGCCGTTAACACAACAAGAAGCGAAAAGCAATTTGTTAAAGTTAAGTGAGTTAGGTCCAAGTAAGGTAATTGTGACTGGTATTGAACTAGCTGATATGACGATTAACAATATTGCATATGATAGGGATTCTAATACATTTTGGAGAGTAATTTGCAGTTATGTACCGGCTTCTTATCCGGGAACAGGCGATATTTTTGCCAGTATCGTTGTGGCATCTATTTTGGATGGAGATAGTCTTGCTATTGCAATGGAACGTGCAACCCGCTTTTTAGAGTTAACAATAAAAACAACATATAGCTATGGAACCGATACAAAACAAGGCGTTATGTTGGAAAAAGGGCTAATTTGGTTAACACAAGGTCATTCCTTAAATGGGTATCAAAATTTATAATCATTCTTCTTTCTGCACAAGAGGAATGAAATGAGCTTTTGTGCAGATAAATAACAAGAGTGGAGTTTGAAGCGAAAGTTTCAAGCCATTGTTGTATGATATCGTCAGTATAAAGTAAAAATGTTTAATAGACGATATTTTACAACGAGGAAAGGAATGATTTTATGAATAAGAAAACAAAATTTTCAGTATATGATATGGCAATAGTGGGTGTAATGGCTGCCATTATTTTTGTTATTACATACTTTATTAAATTACCGATTGCAACACCTGCAGGAAATACAATGATAAAACTAGCAAATGCATTTTGCCTATTGGCTGGTATATTATTCGGTGGCGTTCGTGGTGGTTTGGCAGCTGGACTTGGTTCAATGCTTTTTGACCTTCTCGATCCTATATATATTACCAGTGCACCATATACTTTAGTATTCTTTTTTGTAATGGCTTTTGTGTGTGGTATCATTAGCAATTTAAAACGCAAAGAAGATGGTTCATTAAATCTGTCATTTGTTATTTTAGGTTCAGTAGTTGGTGCTTTGAGTTACTATGTTTTAAATATTGGTAAAAGCATTATTATGAAAACAGTAGAGGCGGTTGGCTTTGCAGAATTATTTACAGCTACGGGTGGTGAAGCATTTCAAGCTGCAATAGCGGCAAATGTGCCTAAAATGATCACTTCTTCTATCAATGTAGTAATTGCAGTTGTTATCGCTTGTATCTTTGCTCCAATATTAAAAAAAGCACTAACAAAAGCAGGACTTTATAATAAAATCAGTGTTTAGCAGTTTTTTCATAATAAAGGAATCGATATGAAAATGTCGGTTCTTTTATTTTATAACTTGGTAATATATAGGTGTAATCAAAATTACTATAAAGTTTAATGTTAATTTGGAAAAATTTTTGTGCAATTTGCGAAAAAGTGTTGACATTGCAAAAACCATGGAGTATAATGTTCACATATTATAGATGCTGGTAGGTTAAAAATCTATGGATAGTAAACCAATAAGCCAGGCAATTTTGAATAAGAATGACGTTGAATTATTAGAATGTTATCGGTCTGGTAATCAAGAAGCGGTTGCTTGTATCTTTGCAAGATATGCTAGTGTTGTGAATCGAAATATTGCAAACTACTATATTGCAGGAATTGATAAAGATGATTTAAAGCAAGAAGCTTTAATGGGGTTGTTTAATGCAATCCGTTCTTATAAGCAAGATCGAAACGCTAGTTTTAATACATATGCGAACCATTGTATAGCAAACAGACTGAAAAATTTTCTAGCTGCTTCTTCAACCAATAAGGCGCAAGTGTTAAATCGTTCTATTCCTATTGAAGAAGTCGAAAGCTATAAGTTTTTAGAAAAACAACCAACAAACCCGGAAAGTATATTTATACAGAAAGAAAGCTATCAATCATTGGTAGAGTCAATGAATTCCGTTTTATCTAACTTAGAAAGAGAAGTAATGAATTTATATCTTTGTGGTTGTGATTATCGGTTGATTGCTTCAAAGCTTAACTCCTCGCAAAAAACTGTGGATAATGCCCTGCAACGTGCAAGAAGAAAGCTAAAAGCGGTTTTTAATCATCTATAGTGTACAAAACAACGGTGAGCGTTGTTCATATAAGCCCTGCTAGCTTATTTTCAGAGCGTTGATTTCAAAGGAGACGGTGAAAACCCGTCAATGGGCAAAAAAATAATTATCCTAAGCGAGGTATTGGAAAATGTATCAAGACAAAACTCTAATCTGCAAAGACTGTGGAAATGAATTCGTATTTACTGCTGGCGAACAAGAGTTCTACGCAGAAAAAGGATTCGAAAATGAACCACAAAGATGTAAAGACTGCCGTTCAATCCGTAAAAACAGCATGAAAACACAAAAAGAGATGTTTACTGCTAATTGTGCTGCTTGTGGCGCGGAAGCAAGAGTTCCTTTCAGACCAAAAGAAGACAGACCTGTATATTGCAGCGACTGCTTTGCTAAAATGAAAGACGAATAATCTTTACACGATATTCTAAGCCTATTGATATATTCAATAGGCTTATTATTGTGTCTTTTTAGGATACAATCAGTATATGATAGATGCATATTTTGTAAATAAACGATACAATCTCTATAAAAATCAAAATTTCTATTTACAAATTATATTCCTTAGGGTATACTATAAATAAATAGATAACCTTTAAATTAGTCCTGTGAGGCTGACAAGGTGGTCGCTAGAACTTCATATTACATGCAAAATTGTGTTCCTATATACATTGAAATGTATAATTATACATAGTTAATGCATATTTATAAGTAAAAAGTAACCAAGTTGTCGAAGGACCGCTTGGTTTTTGTATTTTGTTTTAAAATTAAGAAATGGGAAAAGATAAATAGGAGGTGCTTTTATGCAACAAAATACTCTGATAATGGATGATAAGGCAATGCAACGGGCGATTGCACGTATTTCTTATGAGATTATTGAACACAATAAAGGTGTAGATAATTTATGCGTAATTGGAATTTTATCTCGTGGAGTTGAGATTGCAAATCGTGTTGCTAAAAAAATATTTGAGGTTGAGGGAAAAGTTGTTCCGGTTGGAATGCTTGATATTACATTATTTCGTGATGACAGAGAAGTGAAAGGTCATGTGGATAAGAGCGATATCACATTTCCAATTAAAGATAAAAAGGTAGTTTTAGTGGACGACGTTATTTATACAGGAAGAAGTGTTCGTGCTGCAATTGATGCATTGATGGCTCGTGGAAGACCTATGAGAATTGAGCTTGCTGTTTTAGTTGATAGAGGCCACAGAGAATTACCGATTCGAGCAGATTTTGTTGGTAAGAATTTGCCAACATCACGAAATGAAAAAGTGAAAGTTTCCGTAAATCAATTTGACGGAGAAGACAAGGTTGAAATTATTAAGGAGGATTAGAATTGGAAAGGCTGTTAGTTCGTAATGGATTGGTAATCGACCCTTTACAAAATATCAATGAAGTATCCGATATTTTAATAGAAGACGGTAAAATATTAAAAGTAGGAAAAAACATATTAGATCATACGGATAAGGTTTTGGAAGCCAAAGGGTTAGTGGTAATGCCAGGTTTAGTGGATATGCATGTTCACTTAAGAGATCCCGGCTTTACTGAAAAAGAAGATATTTATTCGGGTTGTAACGCTGCATTAGTAGGTGGAATTACCTCTTTACTTTGCATGCCAAACACCAAGCCAGTTATTGATAATAAAGATACAATTGAATACGTGCAAAAAAATGCACAACGAGCTAAAGCAAGAGTATATATTTGCGGTAGCATCTCAAAAGGCTTACTGGGTGAAGAACTTTCGGATTTTCAAGAGTATAAGCAATTGGGGTTGAAAGCTGTTTCTGATGATGGAAGACCGGTTGCGAATCATGAAATGATGAAAGCTGCAATGAAATTGGCTCAAGAAAATAATTTGCTAACCATTTCACATTGCGAAGATTTATCCATTGTAAACGGCGGCATTATGCATAAAGGTGAAATCAGTGAGAAGCTTATGGTTAAGGGTATCGACCGCTTATCTGAGGATTTAGTAACAGAACGTGAGATTGATTTGGCAAGAACGACAGGAACGCCTATTCATATCGCTCATGTTAGTACAAAAAAAGCAGTTGATTTAGTACGTCAAGCCAAAAAAGAAGGAATTGATGTTACTTGCGAAACCTGTCCACATTATTTTTCTTTCACTCATGAAAAGCTTTTGAATCGAGATGCTGATTATCGAATGAATCCACCATTGCGTGAGCTAGAAGATGTTGAAGCTATTATTAAAGGTATTCAAGATGGAACAATTGACTGTATAGCCACCGACCATGCACCGCATACCAAACGTGAGAAACAAGATTTCTTGAAAGCACCGAATGGCGTAATCGGATTAGAAACCTCATTGGCAGCTTCAGTACGTTTTTTAGTAGAAGCTGGTCATATTGATATGACACGCTTGGTTGAACTCATGTCTGTTAATCCTGCAAAACGATTGGGAATTCAAGCTGGATCATTAAAACCGGGACTACCTGCTGATATTACGTTGTTTGACCCTAAAATTCAATGGACTGTATTACCTGAGAGATTAACATCTAAATCTAAAAATACAGCGTTTAAGTTTGAGCGGCTAACCGGAAGAGTAAAATATGCTTTGGTTCAAGGTGAAATTGCATATGTTATGCGATATTAAGGATACAACGAATGCGTGCTTGTAAGGACTGATGCCCACATCTATCTCCTTGTCATATAAGTTAAGCCGACGGAGCGATGTAGGCATAGCTCCCTACATTGATAACCATGAAAAAGTGCGCATTTGTCTATTCCACGATATTAAAAAATAGTTAGGCTAACATTGTTATCCTAACAAACATATAAAAAACGAAAAGGGGAACGAAACAATGTCTATGGATCAACTGATTAAAAAAATCGTACAAACGCAAAACCCAACAGTAGCGGGATTAGACCCTAAATTGGATTTTATACCAAACTACATAAAAGACGCATTTTTGAATGAATTTGACAATCCATTAGAAGGAGCGTCAATGGCAATTCTTGAGTTTAATAAAGGACTCATTGATGCATTATGCGATATCGTTCCTGCAATCAAGCCACAATGCGCTTATTACGAAATGTATGGCTATTATGGAGTAAAAGCATTGTATGAAACAATGGAATATGCAAAGCAAAAAGGGATGTATGTAATTACCGATGGAAAAAGAAATGATATCGGTACTACAATGGAAGCCTATGCAATTGGCCATCTTGGTAAGACGGATGTAGATGGCGAAAAAGTAGAAGCCTTTATGGGCGACTGCTTAACAGTTAACGGCTATCTTGGAACAGATGGAATTGCACCTCTTTTAAAAGTATGTAACGTATATGACAAAGGAATTTTCGTGCTTGTTAAAACCTCAAACCCTTCTAGTGGTGAACTGCAAGATCGGTTAATTGATGGAAAACCTGTGTATGAAATTATGGGCGAGATGTGTGAAAGCTGGGGAAAAGATGCAATGGGTGAGTATGGATATAGTGCAGTTGGCGCCGTAGTAGGTGCTACTTATCCTGAGCAATTAAAAGAACTTCGCAAAAAAATGCCACATACATTCTTCTTAGTACCTGGTTATGGTGCACAAGGCGGCGGAGCGAAAGATGTAAGCTATGCATTTGATGAGAACGGATTGGGAGCAATCGTAAATTCTTCAAGAGGAATTATGTGTGCTTATCAAAAAGAAGGCTGTGATGAAACAGAATATGCACAAGCTGCAAGAAGAGAAGCGATTCGCATGAAAGAGGATATTTTAGGTTGTATCAATACAATCCAACTTGCAACGAAATAGCGCCCTGAAAGGAATGATATCAATATGTTCAATCAATTAAAAAAAGCTTATTTGCTGTTAGCAAATGGTAGAATGTTCGAAGGAAAATCCATCGGTTCTAAAGGTACAACCATTGGAGAAATTGTTTTTGCAACAGCTATGACAGGCTATCAGGAAACACTAACTGATCCAAGTTATTATGGACAAATTGTAACCCAGACCTTTCCGTTAATCGGAAATTATGGTACAAATTCAATAGATGTAGAGTCAAACAATACATATTTAAATGGGTATATTGTTCGTGAGCTCTGCGAGTTACCATCTAATTTCCGTTGTGAAAATACACTAGGCGAATTTTTAGAAAAGCAAAATGTTGTAGGTATTGCTGATATTGATACGAGATGTCTCACTCGTATTATCCGTGAACACGGTGTTATGAACGGAATGATTACAACCGAAGAAATTAAAGATATTGATAAAGCACTTGAGCAAATCAACGCTTTCACAATAAAAGATGCAGTAAAAACAGTTTCTTGTAAAGAAAAATCTTATCATAAAGTAGAAAATGCAACAAAAGAAGTTGTACTTTTTGACTTTGGATATAAATATAACATCCTTCGTAAACTAAATAATTTAGGCTGCAATGTGACAGTTGTACCGTATAATACAACCGCAGAAGAAGTAAAAGCTATGAACCCTGACGGCATTATGCTTTCAAATGGACCAGGGGATCCAGCTGAAAACATAGAAGTAATTGAAAATTTAAAAGATATTATCAAGCTGCAAATCCCAATTTTCGGAATCTGCTTAGGACATCAACTTATGGCTCTTGCAAATAATGCTAAAACACATAAATTGAAATACGGGCATCGTGGTGCAAACCAACCGGTAATCGACTTGAAAGTAGATAGAACCTATGTTACCAGCCAAAATCATGGATATGCAGTCGAAAGCGATAGCATTGATTCAACAGTTGGTACAGTAAGTCACATCAATGCAAACGATAAAACTTGTGAGGGCGTAAGCTATTTTAATACAAAAGCGTTTACTGTTCAATTCCATCCAGAAGCTTGCGGTGGTCCATTGGATACCTCTTATTTATTTGATCGATTTATCAATTTGATGGATGGAAAGGAAGTATAGGATATGCCGTTAAGAAATGATATAAAAAAAGTATTGGTAATTGGTTCAGGCCCAATTGTTATTGGTCAAGCCGCTGAATTTGACTATGCAGGAACACAGGCTTGCCGTGCTTTAAAAGAAGAGGGATTAGAAGTAGTACTAATTAACTCAAATCCGGCTACGATTATGACAGACAAAGCAATGGCGGATAAAATTTATGTTGAGCCACTTACTTTAGATATTGTAAAAAAGGTAATTGAAGTCGAAAAACCCGATAGCTTACTTTCTAACCTTGGCGGTCAAACAGGTTTAACACTTTCTATGCAGCTTGCAAAAGAAGGCTTCTTAGAAAAACATGGAGTAAAATTGCTTGGTGCAAACCCAGAAACAATTGACAAAGCAGAAGATAGACAGCTGTTTAAAGACACGATGGAATCCATCAACCAACCTTGTATTCCATCTAAAGTAGTAGAAAACTTAAAAGATGCGATTGCGTTTGTAGATGATGTAATAGGATATCCGGTTATTATTCGTCCTGCATTTACAATGGGTGGTTCCGGTGGAGGAATTGCAAATAACTTAGAAGAGCTAAAAGAAATTGCATCAAACGGTTTAAGACTTTCCCCAATTACGCAAATCTTAGTTGAAAGATGTATTTCTGGTTGGAAAGAAATCGAGTTTGAGGTTATTCGTGACAGTAAGGGTAACGTAATAACAGTTTGCTCTATGGAAAACTTTGATCCGGTTGGTGTACATACCGGCGACTCAATCGTTGTAGCTCCAGCCGTTACTTTAGCGGATAAAGAATATCAAATGTTAAGAACAGCTTCTTTAAATATTATTACTGCACTTGGCGTAGAGGGCGGTTGTAACTGTCAGTTTGCATTGCACCCTGAAAGCTTTGAATACTCGGTGATTGAGGTAAACCCTCGTGTATCTCGATCTTCTGCACTTGCTTCTAAAGCAACAGGATACCCAATTGCAAAAGTTGCTGCAAAAATTGCAATCGGTTATACTTTAGATGAAATTGTGAATGCGGTTACAGGTAACACATACGCTTGCTTTGAGCCTGCAATTGACTACCTAGTAGTAAAATTCCCACGCTGGCCTTTTGATAAATTTGTATATGCAAAACGAACATTAGGCACACAAATGAAAGCAACAGGCGAGGTAATGAGTATCGGCACATCGTTTGAATCTGCAATTATCAAAGCTGTTCGTGGTGCAGAGTTAAAATTAGATACATTAAATCTACCAAAGCTTAGCAAACTGTCTGATGAAGAAATTGAGCAGCTTTTGCATCAAGTTGATGATGAACGTGCCTTTGTTGTATATGAGGCAATTAAACGTGGAATTTCAATAGATAAAGTCCATGAAATTACAATGATTGATGAGTGGTTCTTAGGAAAATTCAAAAATCTATCTCAACTTGAAAAATGGCTTGCAGATGGCGAGTTAACCGAAGATAAATATAACTTAGCAAAAAAATGGGGCTATTTAGATAGCACAATTGAACGATTATCAGGACAAAAAGTTCTCAATCCAAAGTCAGCATCTTTCAAAATGGTAGATACCTGTGCTGCGGAATTTAAAGCACAAACACCATATTTCTATTCCACATACGATGAAGAAAATGAAGCAAAACAGTTTATTGAAAGACAAAATTCGAGTAAGAAAAAAGTTGTAGTATTTGGTTCGGGACCTATTCGTATTGGACAAGGTATTGAGTTTGACTATTGTTGCGTACATTGTGTATGGGCATTAAAAGAACATGGCTATGAGGCTGTTATCGTAAACAATAACCCAGAAACAGTATCTACTGACTTTGATACAGGTGATAGACTATATTTTGATCCACTCACTTTTGAAGATGTGAAAAATATTATTGATACCGAGCAACCGGACGCAGTAGTTGTTCAATTTGGTGGTCAAACTGCAATTAAGTTAACGCAGTATCTACATGATTTAGGCGTAACAATCATGGGAACAAGTGCAGATAGTATTGATGCCGCTGAAGACAGAGAGCGTTTTGATAAGGTATTGGAAACTTGTAAGATTCCTCGCCCACAAGGTGATACGGTATTTACTTCAGATGAAGCGGTAAAAGTGGCAAACGAGCTTGGCTATCCGGTTTTACTTCGTCCTTCGTATGTGCTTGGTGGTCAAAATATGATTATCGCTCATAACAATCAAGATGTTGTAGAATACATGGGTATCATCACAGAAAAAGGTATTGATAACCCTGTCTTGGTTGATAAGTATATGATGGGCTTAGAAGTCGAAGTAGATGCTATTTGCGATAGTGAGGATTACCTCATTCCGGGGATTATGGAGCATATCGAAAGAGCGGGTGTTCACTCAGGTGACTCTATTTCTGTATATCCCGCACAAACGCTTTCTCAGCATATTAAAGCAAAAATCATTGATTATACAGGAAGACTTGCTCGTGAGTTAAAGGTAATCGGATTGATGAATGTGCAATATGTAATCTACAACAATGATGTATATGTAATTGAAGTAAACCCTCGTTCTTCAAGAACAATTCCTTATATCTCAAAGGTTGCAGGTGTACCTATGGTGGATATTGCAACTCGAATTATGTTAGGCGAAAAGTTAAAAGATATGGGATACGGCGTTGGTTTATATCCGAATGCAGAATATATCGCTGTGAAAGTTCCTGTATTTAGCTTTGAAAAGCTTCATGGAGTAGATACACATTTAGGACCTGAAATGAAATCTACAGGTGAGGTTTTAGGTATTGCAAAAACATTTGAAGAAGCTTTGCTAAAAGGCTTAATAGCGGCAGGCTATAATCTAAAATCAACCGGTGGTGTATTAGTAACCGTACGTGACACCGATAAACAAGAGATTATCGATATTGTTGCAAAATATGAAGAGCTAGGTTTTGATATTTATGCAACAGCAGGAACAGCCAACACATTAAATAAAAATATGGTTCCAACTAACGTTGTTAGAAAAATTTCCGAAGATTCAGAAAATAATATTCTAACTTTATTAGATAGCGGTAAAATTGATTATGTAATCTCTACTTCAGCAAAAGGAAGAATTCCGGCAAGAGATAGCGTGAAAATGAGACGTAAAGCAGTTGAACATGGAATAGTATGCTTAACATCACTTGATACAGCAGGTGCATTAGCAGAAGTGTTGGCAACTCATAAAAATGCAGATGACATTACATTAGTAGATATTACCAAAATATAAATTCAGGTAAAACCCATCCGAAAGGATGGGTTTTTGTTGCATATATTTTAAGGATATTGTATAATGTTGGAAGTGAAAAGCTGTAAGGGGGAATCAAATTGCAAAAAATCACACGCAAAAGTAGGCTAAAATGGATTTTTGCTGTAATAGCAATATTTGCTATAACGATTTTACATTTCACTTTTAACATAAAAAGTCCTGTGCTTTTAAAGCATTACTATGATGTTGATGCACATTATGATACCAATTTTATTATGAGTTATATAACAAATAGTTATGATACTAAAAAAATAAAAGCAGTCGAGTTTCCTGAACTCAAAAATGACAATATAACCTTGTCTTTTGGCGTTCCGTGTCATGAAAGCATAAAGTTTAATTATAAACAGTGCAGTTTTTATGTTGATGTAAGAAAAAAAGAAATAAACAGTAATGAAAATTTGGATGATATACAGCTTACAAAAATGAAAGTTACATATGACAACGGAGATATTCAAATAGTAGATATCGGAAAAATAGTTTTGTCCTCAAGTAAAATATATACAGCAACTGAAATGGTTTCAGCATCCTCCTCAACTAATAATGCTTATATGAATAAAGTTAGGTTTAAACAAGATGTTAAGCTAAACAAATTAAGTTCTGTATTAGACAGTGAGCTTGAAGATGCATTGAACTTGCAATTGTATCGAGCACCTTTAAAAGAATTGAAATTACCAATACAATTAAAAAGGGGCGAAATCTTAACTGTTAACGCAGCAATTCAATTTGACAAGAATGATAATCGAAAATTCAATTGTTATAATATAGACAAAACATTATATTTAGAAGATTTAAATGGAAATCTGCTTAAAGATAAGATAGTGGGCTTTTCATATGAACCATATCTACAATGGCAAGATTATTTTAAGCTTGTAAAAAGCTTTAAAAGTAAATACGGTTCTAACTAACGTTGTTAGAAAAATCTCCGAAGATTCAGGAAATAATTTTCTAACTTTATTAGATATTACCAAAATATAATAATGCGTCTCCTTGTAAATTGGCTAAGGAAAAGCCTTGTAACATTGAAAGGGTTGTACTAAAAAGTTGTTCCTCGGCGTATATATTAATATCCAATCATAAATGGATTGAATATTAAGGAGGAATAACATGAGAAAAACGAAGAAAATTTGCGTATTGGTTAGTTTGGTTATATGTATATCAGTATTGCTTTGCAGTTCTGTATTTGGACTAACAGAGTATAGCCGCTGTCCACGATGTGGGTATTCTGTAACAACATCAAGAGAAACAAAGAATGTTGGAGAAATGATAGTAACTACATGTTCACATGGAAATGTAGGGCAAAAGGATGTTCTTCAAACAGCAGAAACCAAGGTTATTACGCAATGTAATCGTTGTGCATTTTATGATGTTCAGACTGAAACCTTTACTTATTTAGTAGGTCATTTGTTATATAGCTAATCATCGTTTGATAGCCCCTGTCTTTTATGGATGGGGGTTATCGGTTTATTTAAGAAATACAAATATTTAAATAGCAATTTAGTAAAAGATATAGTATAATAAGGCTGATAAAGCATAAGCGAGGGTTATACATGGAAGAAAAAGAATCGAAAAACAAAAGTGTTGAAAAATCAATCAATCAAACAGGTAAAATGAAACAAGTTATTAAGGAGTATTCGATATTAACTTTAGCATCTATCATATTAATTGTTGGTGTTTATGTATTTAAATTTCCAAATAATTTTTCATTTGGTGGAGTAACAGGTATTTCAGTCATCTTAGGCAAAGCTTTACCGTTTAGTGCTAGTACATTTACGTTTATTATTAACATAGCTTTGTTGCTGATTGGATTTATCTTTTTAGGAAAAGGCTTTGGCATAAAAACCGTATATGTCAGCTTGTTGACGTCGTTTGGATTTAGCTTTTGCGATCATTTTTTTCCTATGACAAAGCCGCTTACGAACCAACCAGTATTAGAACTTATTTTTGCAATCGTATTGCCTGCTGTTAGTGCAGCAATGCTGTTTAATGTAGATGCATCTGGTGGTGGAACAGATATAATAGCAATGATTCTCAAAAAGTACACGCAGGTTAATATAGGTACCGCATTGTTTTTGGTAGATTCTTTGATTACTGCCATTGCGTTTTTTATGTTTGGCCCTGAAACCGGACTTTTTTCAGTTTGCGGTTTGCTTGCAAAGTCATTGGTTATTGATACTGTAATAGAGAATATTAACTTGTGCAAATATTTTACTATTGTATGTGATGATGCAGCTCCAATATGTAATTTTATTCACACACAGCTTCATCGAAGTGCAACAATATTTCGTGCAGAAGGCTCTTATGTGCATAGTGAGAAGACAATCATTCTTACTGTTATGAAAAGACGTCAAGCGGTGTTGTTAAGAAATTACGTAAAAAAGCAACAACCGGGTGCATTTATTATGATTACAAACAGTAGCGAAATTATAGGAAAAGGCTTTAGAGGTCTTAATTAAATAAAGGTGAAGTAAGAAATCACGCAAGTAGTAATTGATTTACTGTTTGCGTGATTTGTCAATTTTTATTCGGGATTGGCTATGTCAATTATCAAAAAAATATTGTATCCTTATTATATACTACCAAGATTATATAGTAGAGGGGTTTATTATGAATAGGGAAGTTGAAAAAGGATTTTTGCCAAGAATCGGAGCACAGTTTTTTATCAATGCAGATGATACATTTGAAGATACCGAAAGACATTTTGCGTTAATGAAACAATATGGTATTCGTATGGTACGTTTATTTGTGTTATGGGAGCATATTGAGCCGAAAGAAGGTATATTCACTTTTGAGCGATACGATATTGCTTATGATTTGGCGCAAAAATACGATATTAAAATTGTTTCAACGCTTACTTGTGAAGATCCACCACAATGGTTTGAAGAAAAACCATTTTATCATCATTACTCAAATTTAAATGATAGCCGATTAAAACAATATGCAGCAATTTATATTGAAAAATTAGTATCTCGTTATTATAATCACCCTGCACAATATGCATGGATTTTAATGAATGAGCCAGAAGTAAAAGTGAATTTTGAGCAAAGCACAATGCATGAGTTTGCAAAATGGCTAGAACAGAAATATCAAACAGTAGAACATTGGAATAAGAACTGGTATCGACAATATAATGGTTTTCTAGATGTGAAAATTAACCCAAGTGACAGCAGAGAATACTGGCAATGCTTTGATTCATTTGTGGATTGGAATAGCTTTTTAAAAGATAACTTAGTAACGCAACTCAACTGGATTAAAGCAATAGTAAAAAAGATAGATCAAACTTCACCAATCCATTTGAATCCAAAAGGCTTCTTTGGAAATCTAGCACCAGTGGGACAAGATTATTGGAAAGAGGGAGAAGTAGCTGATATATTAGGTGCTTCCATTCATCCTGCCTGGAAGTTTTTATGGTTTGAACGTGCAGATTACGGCATAGCTTATGCATTCTGCGTCGATTTAATCCGCAGTGCAAGTAACGGTAAAAGCTTTTGGGTAACGGAATTGCAATCAGGTGCAACGCTGATGACAGGTATTCAACCTTGTACCCCTAGCCCACAAGAATTATCTGCATGGCTATGGGATTCTGTTGGAGCAGGTGCAAAATCTGTGGTTTATTGGATGTGGCACCCACGAACTATGGGCCAAGAAGCTGGTGAGTGGGGAATTGTAACTGCTGATCATAAGGTTTCTAAGCGACTAAAAGCTTCTAGCGGTGTAACAGATGTAATAGAAAACAATGCAGAATTGTTCCAAAACGCTCAAGTAGATAAACCAAAAGTAGCAATCTATTATAATCATGCAACTGAGATTTTAGCACTCATTGAAGGCAGCCCACTTTATCGTATGCCAGAAGCCCCAATTCAATCATTAGCAGGATTATATAAGGCATTAGTGCTATCAGGTGTGTCTGTTGATTTTATTTGTGCGGATCAAATTCGTAATGAAAAACTGAACGAGTATGAATTGTTGTATTTGCCATATTCGTATGCATTGGATAGTGATGTACAAGAGCAAGTGAAAGAGTTTGTTCGTGTTGGCGGAAAATTATGGGCAGAAGCACCATGTGGATGGAAAGATAGCCAAGGTAGAATTCATCGCAATCAGATTTTAAGCGAAGTATTTGGTGCAGAAGTAATCGAATATCGTGGCTCAAGAATGGATGATCAAGTAGCCAATCCATATCTATGCCAAGCAGAATTAGGAGTAAAAACTGCAAGTGTTATTTCAACTTTCCCAGATGGCGAGCCAGCAGTGATTCATAACCAATATAATAAGGGTGAAGCAATGTTTGTTGCTACTGTTCCAAGCTTAGGCTTTTTTGATCGTAAGGAAGAACAGTATGCAAGTCAAATTATTGAGTTTGCAAAAGCATATCAATCCAATATTGCAAAACTAGAAACAACAAATGGACATATCATTCAAAGGTCGATGCATTCAGCTGATAAAACAATTTTAATTATTGAAAACTGGGGTAAAGCAATTGAAACCAATCTAGTTTTATGTAATGAAGCACTCAGCCAAGCAACAAATCTGTTAACCAATGAATCAGTAAAAATAGATAATGATAAAATTAAATTGACCTTAAAGCAAAATGAAACAGTTGTATATGTGCTAGAATAAATACAACTCCCATCCTATGTAGGATGGGAGTTGTTACTGTAATGTAGTTAGAAAACTATATCGTAGGGGCGAACTTTGTTCGTCCGAGAAAAGCTTTCCTCTTTAAGAAAATTGATTTACAGGGCAAAGATGGATATTGCAGTTTTATTAATATGAATCTAATTGTATAAATATGGGTTGAAAGATGGAGTGGATAAAGGTATAATTAGTAATATTATGATATGAAGAACAAGACTTATT
The DNA here is from genome assembly GCF_030908625.1 of Paludicola sp. MB14-C6. Taxonomy (GTDB): domain Bacteria; phylum Bacillota; class Clostridia; order Oscillospirales; family Ruminococcaceae; genus Paludihabitans. Next base: position 2,208,129 of record NZ_CP133133.1, read on the forward strand.
ACTTTTAAAGGGAGAATCACAATGAAAAAAGAAACATTTCTGATATCCACCATACTTGTAATTGTGTTACTTTTTACTGGATGCTCTTATTTGAAAATGGAGCAAAAAGCTGTTGATTTGCCCATTGTATCAATTAAAGATACGGATGATGAGATAAGTCCAGCATTTTATGAAAAAGGGTTTGATTTTAAATATGATGTTCTCCCACAATTAGTTTTAACGGATAGTAATAGTGAATTGCAAATCTCATTTGCTGATAATTTTGGTAATTCGATTCAACTTGCAGAGGACTATTACACATATAGAGGGGATACAGGTGTTTGTAAAAGATTAAGTTATCATCTTAAAAAAGACGAAAATGGGCGTATTTCTTTGCCTATTACCAGACGTGGAAGTGATAGAGATGAAGAGGGTATTTACTATCTTAAAAATAAGCAAGGTACTTTTGTATTTAAAGTAATACTTCCGTTAAAGGTATAATTAGGTAAAGTAATTTGTGAACATAACAATTGAATAATTTGCATACTTCTTGGAGGTGTTATAAATGTTTAGTTATAATGTTTTTGATATATCGTTAATAGAAGAAGTTAAAGAAATATATATAGATTCGAATTGGAGTGCTTATTTGAAAGATGATGAGAAATTAAAACGTGCCTTTGATAATTCATTGTATTTGTTAGGCACATTTGATAATGGTAAGCTTATTGGATTTATACGATGTGTTGGTGATGGCGAGCATATACTTATTGTACAAGATTTAATTGTCAAATCTCAATATCAGAAAAAAGGTATCGGAACGCATTTGTTTAAAGCAGTCTGGGATAAATATGTAGATGTTAGAATGTTTCAGGTTATTACCGATATTGAAGATGAGGTTGATAACCACTTTTATCAATCTTTTCATATGAAAAAGCTAGAAGATGGCCATATGGTGTCATATTTTAGATAAAGTAAATTTTAATTACTCAAATCAAAAGGACAGTCAATCGACTGTCCTTTTATAATCTCTTCTTATAATGATAGTAAATCCCAATAAGATTCATGCTTTTCAAACCAATTAACTGCATAAGAGCAAGTTGGCTTTGCTTTTTTACCGTCTTCTTTGATTTTATTTGCAGCCATCTCAAGTAACTTACTTGCAATTCCTTGTCCTCGTAAGGATTCGTCTACAAAAGTATGATTTATTTCAACTACGTATTCTGAAATATTGGGAAAAGTAACTTCTGCTAATAATTCACCCAACTCGTTATTTAAATAAACTTTGTTGTTTTCTACAATAAAATCCATAATAAAGACAAATCCTCTCAAACAAATTTTAACATGACATAGTTTAAATAGTAGCTTTGCTAAAAGAGTAAAATAATAAAGAGATATGGTAAACTTTTATCTTATTATTGCACATACTTCTATATATTGTCAATGATGAATTTGTGATTAAATGAACACCTTGGCTTAAGTATTCATAAAATACAATGAAAGAAGGTGAATTTATGGAATCAATGTATAATCATATTTCGATTGGAATGAAAGCTCCAGATTTTTATGCAAATACAACAATGGGACCAATGAAGATGTCTGATTATAAAGGAAAATGGGTTGTCCTATTTAGCCATCCAGGTGATTTAACCCCAGTTTGATTTTGATTGCTAATAGATATCATTTTACAAAGTACCGAATGACTTTCTTTCGTTCAAGCTTCACTCTCTTAACCCAAAAGGCCATAAATTTAATATACCTAAGAATATATCAAGCGGATTTTTAGGGAAATAAGATAGCCCACTCTCAAGTAAAAAGAGAGTGGTTTTTTTCGTACCTGCTTTCGTGATATATTATAACAATAGTGTATATTTGGTGTATAATTAGTAGAAAATCGAATAAATTTGTTGTTTGGAATAATTTGGTGATGTATAATAATTAAATTGGGTATAAAGGAGGTGGGGATTTGTCACATATTATATTTTATTCCTGGCAAAATGATTTACCAGGAAAGACCCATAGATATTTTCTTGATAAATGTATCCAATTATCACTCATGTCTCTTGAGAAAGAGGCCAATGTATATATGGATTATGATCGCGATACGATGGGACTCATGGGAAGTCCAGATATAACAGAATCAATTTTTAGAAAGATTGATAAATCTGCAATGTTTGTTTGCGATATCAGCATAGTTAATTCGAAACAAGATGGCAGGATGACCCCCAACCCTAATGTCTTGATTGAATTGGGGTATGCTGCTAGCAAATTAGGATGGGAACGAATTATATGCCTTTTTGATGTTACCACAGGGAAGATTGAAGATCTACCTTTTGATTTGCGTCAGAAACGAATAACACCATTTAATCCTAAGTCACCAAACGAAAAGCAAAGAATCGCTGATATATTATCCGTTAACATCAAGGATCTATTTGTACAGGGAAAACTATTTAATCCGCTTAACGATTATATGAAAGGTAAGATTGACAAAGCCTTCCTGGATATCGGAAAGCAACTTGCAAATCTCATGTTCGGGACATATTCTCTAAGTGAAGGCTTATCGCATATAACAGATCTCTTATCTCTTTCTTATGAGACAGCTTACGACCGATTGTATATATGTGAATTTCCAGCTTTTATTGTACTAAATACTTTTGAAAATACTGAACAGGAGTTAACAAGCCTTTTAAAGAATATCTTCTCATCATCTTATTTTCCAAAAGAATGGGCTTATTATGTTCTTCAGCTGTTAGACTGGATACGCGAATATAGCAATTTTTCATCGGAAAGAAATGCCCAATTCCCGTTTGAACCACACCCATCTAAGAGATACGATGATCTGGCTGTAATTTCCGCAAAAGGCATTAACCCAAATAACCCGGTAAACGCTAAGTTAGTAATGCATGTTGTAGAGCAAGATGGGAAAAGATTTATTGACCCAGTAGAAGGTCGAGTTATAAACACAACGTATTATCCAACTAGTGAACCTAGTAAGTTAGGACAATGCTTTGTTGTGAAAAAAGCTGCATATGCTCATGTTGCTAAAAGGATAAATAAATATATTTCATTGTGTAAAGATTGGTTGGATATTACTGACAGCGAATTTGTTTTAGACCCAGATACATATTGCTTAAAATAGAAAAATGTTCAAATTATTCATTGTTTTGAATTGAGTATTTTGTTTATCATATGTAAAAAACAAAGAGATCATATACCATAAAATTAAGATTGGAGATACTGTGATGAGTGAATTAGATACAGAAATAAGTTACATTTTTCAGGCCTTTACTGGCGGGAAGAAGTATTTCTTTGGAAACCTTGTTCCATCTATGTTAGAAGATCGTTTAGCTGTTGTTTATGCAATTTTTAATGTAAATACCGGAGAAGCATTATATGTAGGTAGGACAAAAAATCTTCGCCAAAGATTGTATACAAATCATTTAATGGGACCAAAATCCAATGCGCGATTAAAAAAGTACCTAGTGGAAGATGATAACGAGTCAAAAGTTACGACTATGGAGGAGGCAAAAGTGTTTCTAAAAGAGAACTGCTATTTTCAGTATTTAGAAGAACCCGATATGCGTAAGCGAGGACGTCTTGAAGGGCTACTTAGTTATTTGCTTGGTGTCCGTTATATTCATGAAGAACATTAACAGATGCGAGCTAAGCTTCGAAGTTTGTTTAATTACAGGTGCAAGACATTATAAATAATTATTGATAATAATAAATGGTAGATTTAGATTGTTCGCGAAAATTACTAGCCCTTTAATGGAATATAATTTTACTCGTAATAAAGCGCGTAAATATACTTGAAATACAAGGAGAGATTATTATGACTGAACAAATATCATTCACCTCAATTGTCGAGAGTGCGGCAAAACTGCCACTAGTTCGCATTAACCGTACCGAATTTTTAACGAAAAATCTCAGCAAGTTGTGTACACCCTTGCAAATACAAAAAGCAATTACTAACGGAACGCTTCACGCTGATATTCCAATTACACTTTTGGACAGTCTGGCAAACGCCGTAATTAACGCAGAAACCGGTAAGGTAACAGCTATATCAACAGCGGCTGGTATACCAGGTGGGCTCGCTATGGCGGCTACTATCCCTGCAGACTTGGTACAGTTCTACGGATTTGTAATCCGAATTGCACAAGAACTAGCATACATATATGGCTGGGATGAAATATTCACCGAATCGTCTGACCTTGATGCAGGCACGGAGTCACAACTCATTCTGTTTATCGGCGTTATGTCTGGAGTAGGAGCTGCAAATAAGGTTGTAACCAAGTTGTTTGGTGAAGCGGCAATGAGGGCAGTTGCAAAAAAAGTGGCTGCAAAAGCTCTTACTAAAACGTGGTATTATCCACTTGTTAAGAAAATTGCGGCAATGTTAGGGCAAAAAATGGTGAAGGCAACATTTGCTAAGGGTGTATCAAAAGCTGTGCCGATACTTGGTGGAGTGATCTCGGGAGGGCTTACACTAGCTACGTTTAAGCCAATGGCTCATAAGCTTAAGAAGCATCTCTCAACATTGGCTCATATGTCCCCCGAAGAGTTTACTGAATACGAATCAGCTATTGTCGTTGAAGCGGAAGACTCAGATACAAATGTAGATATTGTCGAAGTAGTAATTGAGGAGTCTATGGTAAACTGTTGGGTATGTGTTTGTGGAGTGGAGAACAAAGGTAAATTCTGCACTGAGTGTGGACAAGTAAAACCTGCATCGTTACCACAGTATAAATGTGACAAGTGCGGTTGGGAACCAGATGATACGACTCAGCCACCAAAGTTCTGTCCAGAATGTGGCGACCCATTTGATGACGGTGACATTATATTGGTATAACATAAATAAAAAATATTCTTAAGTATGTCTGGTGGCTATAGGGGAATAGGATCTGCTTATTAACTTAAAAACACTCCTACTTGTTTATAGGAGTGTTTTGTTGTATTACTCCTGGTGATTTTACACCAGTATGTTTTTGATCTTAGCATATATTAAGCAGATTTTTTGGTAAATGTGAAATCAATTTTTGTTTGAGAAGGTAAACAGTAGTGAACAAAAAGCAGAAATAGTATTTTATTGTATAATTCTATATTATTATATTGATATATATCAACTATAGTTATATAATGGAATTTAAATTAAAATAATTAAACATATAATTATGAATAAAAAACTCTAAAAGTAGGAGTGATGATAAGTAATATGATAAATTTACAAGATGAGGATACTCTATTAAAATGTTCTAATTGCGGTAAACCTTTTTTTACTCAAGGAGAAAAAAAGTTTTATGAATCCAAAGGGTTTGTAATACCTAATAAATGTAAAGAATGTAGAAATTTAACAAGAAAATGTGTGCTTTATACACCTAAAAAATCAAATACTATTTTAGATACTAAAACAAAAAACGTATATGAGGAAATTATAGATAATTGGAGTGTTGAAGCAAAAAAAGAGAAGCAAGATTATTTCTATAATGTCGAGGAAGTTAAAGTCATAGAAGAAGGAAAAAAGTCATTTGTTATCGGACGTAAAGGTAGTGGTAAAACTGCAATAGCACAACACTTATATGAAATGGAGTATGGGGATATTTTTACAATTAAACTATCATTTAAAAATTTTCCATTTAATATTCTCTATTCATTAGAAAATCAACAAGAATATACTTCGCCTAATCAATATATATCTATTTGGAAATATTTGATTTTTTCATGTATTTGCAAAAAAATGATTACTAATGAAAGCGTTGATTTACAAATTAGAGACAAATTAACCCAATTATATGGTGATTCCTCAACAAAACAGTTAAACAAACTAATTGAAAAATGGACAAGCAAGGGGTTCGGTGCGAAAATTTTAGGTGTTGGTTTTAACTATGAAAGAGAAAAATACTCTCCAGACTTAACTTGGATTGAAGCTATAGAAATATTACAGGAGTTAATACTGAAGCATTGTGGTACAGCAAAGTATATTATTGTTTTTGATGAACTCGATGAAGACTATAAAGACTTTTCATCAAGTGCGGAATTTGATAAATATATGTGTATGTTAACAAGTTTGTTTAAGGCTGTTCAAGATATTAGAAGTATATTTGATTCAGAAGAAAAACTAGTTCTACCTGTTGTATTTTTGCGTAGCGATATATATGCCCAGCTTAAAGATTCCGATAAAAACAAATGGCGCGAGTCAATTATTAACTTGGAATGGGATAGTACTAAAATAAAGAGAATGTTAGCACATAGACTTTGTGTTGCTTATGGCATTGCTGATATAGAGTTTGAAAATGTTTGGTATAGATTATTTGATTGCTCTAGTGTGAAAATGGGTAATAAGCAAGCACGTGAATTAGATATCTATACATATATTGAAAGAAGTACCGAAATGCGACCTAGAGATTTTATTCAATATGTAAAGGAATGTGTAACTCTAGCAAATGAGTATTCACAAATGCCGATTTTACCACAAACAGTTAAAGATGCAGATGATAATTTCTCTGAATATCTCAAAGGAGAGACTATTGATGAAATATTCCCAGTAATACCTGAAATTAACGAAATATTAGGACTACTATCTACTATCAGAAAACAAAGTTTCCAGTTTAATACCTTTGAACGTGAGTATAATGAGCTTGTTAAACGTGGCGTTGTTAACAGAAGAGAGGTTAAAAGTATTTTATTAATACTATTTGATGCTGGGGTAATAGGAAATCAACCAGCTATGAGAGGACAGGCAATTTTTAGATTTTCAAAAAAATCTCCACGTTTCAATTTTAATGAAACAATGATAATACATAGAGGTTTATATAAAGCTTTGCAGATATTTTAATTGTAATTTATGATTAAATATTTAGTCTATTGAATTAGGCGATTTTACATCAGTATGATTCTGGTTACTGATAGAAATCGATCTTCTATAATAATTAAATAGGGGTATTCAAGACAATATAAATAATATATAATATTTGCAATAGTAGGAAATTAGTTATGTTTAAAGTGAATAGCTGATTACTCATATTAGGTGGTGAATGAATATGGAATCAACATTTAATTGTCCGCTAATTAAAAACACAATTGATGAAGGCTTATGTTATGATGTGCAAATGGTTAGAGGAAAATATATTAAGCCTAAAGCATTGTGTTTTCAACTTGACATAGATTTGTCAAATAAGCTCTGTTCTAATTGTGCTTTTAATCAATTTCCCGACCATACAGAATGAGTATTATCTGTAGTGCCCAACTACTCATTGTATTTAAACACTCTTATTTACTTATAGGAGTGTTTTTGTATTATTACAGGCGACTATATTGCTTTTTTCATTAACACAAAATTTAGTATTATTTTTAGTCTATTAGTAATGGAGATTTTACGCCTGTTTGTTTTTGATCTTAGCATATATCAAGCAGATTTTTAGAGAAATAAGATAATCGCTTTCACTGGTAAATGTGAAAGCGATTTTTGTGCATTTGTGATAAGCTGAAACATAAGTATATATTTGTTGAATAATTAATAGAAATTAAATGAATTTGTTGTTTGGAATAATTTAGAGGTGTATAATGATTAAATAAGGAAATCAAGATAACCTAGAAAGATATGTATTATTAGCAATAATAGAAAGTTAGCTATGTATGTTATTTTTTAATTGGATTGCAGATTAATTGTATTAACATTGTGAGGAAGTGTTGTAATGATTTTTAAGAAAAAACTTAGTTTTTATTCATCTAATTTAGATTGTTATATTAAAAATCTAAAGGAAGGTGATTTGGGATATCTATCTTTTATTTTTTGTGTGTTTTCAGAAGATTCTGATAAACATAAATTAAAAGCAGCGCAAGTATTAAATGAAATTTTAAATGAACTTTCATTTGATGATCTTTGCCGAACCGATATAAGAATGCGTGAAACGACTTCAATGGAATGGAGTATCAACTGGAGAGCATTAAACATTAAGGATTTTATAACTAAGGAAATGTCTGAGAATGAGAAACGTGCAGTTTTAATTTTTGCATCTTTTAATCCTAATGGCTATATTAGAGAACAAGCAATAAAAGCTCTATTGGCACATAAGGAAACACTGTCTTTTATTCTTTTGAGATGTAATGACTGGGTTTATCAAGTTCGTCAATCGGCTTTGTTATTACTTTCTAAAAGATTAATAAATGCAAGTGATGGGGAAATAGTTAACGCACTACCTCTTATGGAAAAACTTCGTAGGAGCGAGAGGTGTGAATATAGCAGTATTCTTTCAATTGTTGTTAGCACCTTTGATTCTGACAAGTCTTTGATTGAAAAAGGGCTAAACAGCAACGATGTACGAGCAAGACGATTTTGCATATCTATCCTTGGCAATATGCCTAAAGTTGACGGCAAATGTCTGCTTACTCATATAAGGCATGAGCAAGATCCTTTTTTACGACAAATGGTTTTTCAACTGCTTTTAAAAACAAATGTGAATCTTGAGGAATTGAGCAAACAGTTTCTTAAAGACAAGTATCCACCTAATCGCATATTGGCATTGCAATTCTTATACGACTATAAAACTGATATCGCTATAGATGTATCTGAGAATATGCTAATGGATAAAAATGCACAAGTTCGAGCATTGGCTCGTAGTATTATTTCAAAAAGCGAGAGAATAATTGATGTTCGGCAACTTTATATTGATAATCTATCAGCAGATGCAGTTGTCAGTCTCTTGGGTTTAGGCGAAGTTGGTATTCGTGATGATTGCAATTTAATTGAAACATATTTAGTAAACGATTGCATTTCTATTATTCGTGCGGCAATGTCCGCTTTAATGCGTTTGGATTCAGCGACATTTATTTCTCATATAACAGAAATGTTGTTATCAGAACATGTTGGTGTTGTTAAGACAGCAACATTATTACTTAAAAATAATAAAGGCTATGATTTTGAAAGAATATTTCAACTCCAAGGAACTTCTTCCAATGAAAATACAAAGGTAAAATGTGCGACACTTTTATTTTTAAGTTCAAAATGGCAATCACTTATTTACTCATTAACGCTACTTGACAGTGACTATGAAAAACTAGAAATTTTGTGCCACGCACAAATAAATAGATGGATATCGTCTTATAATCGTTCGTATGCTGTGTCATCAGAAAATGAAAAGCAAAGGATAAAAGAACTTTTAATTGAGAAAAAAACATTTCTAACGCCTGAAATAGAAAACCAACTTTTCTTTTTGTCAAAATGATAATATGTTTTTATAATTTTTTAGTATTAGTAAAGGCGATTTAATTTCATTCATTACTTTAATGTAGAAATATAAGTAAATATTATTTTAGTTTATTAGTTCTGGCGATTTTACACCAGTATGTACAACAGAATTCATAGCATTTGCAAATGCTTATCCAAAGTTTGCTGAAAAAAATGCGCAGCTAATAGGATTGAGTATTGATAGTAATCCATCCCATTTAGCTTGGGTGTACTCAATATATCTCAATACAGGTATTACAATACCGTTCCCGGTGATAGCTGACAGAACAGGCGAAATCTCAAGACTTTATGGAATGATAGCTCCTATGGCAAGTAACTCTGAAACAGTCCGTAATGTATTTATTATCGATCCAGAGCAAACAATTCGTGCAATTTTAATTTACCCATTAACAAATGGAAGAAGCATACCTGAAATACTACGTTTGCTTGAAGCATTACAAACAACCGACCGTGATAAGGTTGTAACTCCGGCAAACTGGATGCCAGGTCAACCAGCAATGGTACCAGCACCAAAAACATATCAAGAACTCCTACAGCGACAAAACGATCCTCAAAGCCTTGGCTTATCTTGTGAGGATTGGTGGTGGTGTTATAAACAACTCCCACAAGCCACTAGAGATTAAACAAAGAACTCCATCAAAAAAGATGGAGTTCTTTGTTATGTAGGTTGTAAAAAATGTGTATAGACAAAACTGCTTTTTTATTCTTCAAATTTACCATTACCTAGTTTATGATAAAAAATCCAACTGCGGCAATTAAGTAAACAGATAGTAATTTAAGTCCTTCCAGCCAATTTGTTTTTCCGGATGAAACAATTTGATTTGCAATAAGTACACTTGCTCCAAAGATTGCAAGCTCGATTGGTTTAAACACAATACTCATTGGGGTGAAGAAAGTACTTACAATAACGAGTAATGGCACTACGAACATAGATATTTGTAAACAAGAACCAACTGAAATTTCAATTGCAATATCCATTTTATTTTTTAATGCCATAATAACGGCAGTACTATGTTCAGCAGCATTTCCAACAATAGGAATGAGGATTAGTCCTACAAACATTTCAGGTATGCCCAATGATTTCGTCATTGGCTCAATTGAACTAACAAGCATTTCTGATTCAATTGCAATAAATACAGTTGCGATTGCTAATATTGAAATGCTGGATATGAGGCTACGTTTTGGCTCAATATCTTCCGCATGCTCTACGCCATAGAGGTCAGATTGCGTTTTAAAGGAATAAACCATACCAACTACGTACATTAGTAGCAGAATCAAACCAACGATAATGCTAAAGCTTTCGTATTTACTTGTAATTTCATTTTCAGGCATGGAGAAAGTGAAAACAGCGGGAATAGTTAGTCCTACAACAGAAAATAGAAGCATTGTAGCAGTAAAGTTTCCAAGACTTGCATTGAATTTTAGCTCTTTGTGTTTTAAGCCACCGGCTAAAATACTACAACCTAAAACCAAAAGGATATTTCCGAGAACGGAACCGGCAAGTGACGCTTTTACAACGTCAATCAGACCTGCTTTCAAAGCAAAAATACCAATGATTAACTCTGTTGCGTTGCCGAATGTTGCGTTTAAGAAACCTCCGAATTTTGGACCTGTATGACAAGCAATTTCTTCAGTTGCTTCGCCAAGATATCCTGCAAGAGGAATAATAGAAAGACACGTCATAAAGAACATTAAAGAACTGCTCCAATGTAAAAAGTATCCAACAATTGAGAGGGGAACAAACAATAGCATGTACTTAAGGTATTTCATAAACAGACTCCTTGATAATTGAATTATTATATTAAGGTTTTTGGAGCATAAAGCAACAATGTAATTCACTGTTGTAGTTTGCTTTTGAAGCCTAATACGAAAAAAAAAACCGTTCTAATAATACCGAATTAATGAATAATATGTCAAGCGATTTTCAAAAATAAATATATTATTTTGTCAAAAACTGTTGAATAAAGGTGCCTGTAAGTTTAAATCGTATCCAAATATTGAATAGTAATACAGTTGTATTTAGTAATATCCATTTTGTAGTTGTAAAAATGAAATAATATTAAATGATGACTATTGATAAGCGTTATTCTATAAAAAGCGTTACATAACATAGCAATATAAAAAGTAAGATAACAATCCAAAGAATAATGGAACAAAATTGAATGGCTTTTAAAAATAAATGGTTGTCACCCTTTTCAGCTAGAATGAAAGCAGGAATAATAAAGAATAAGGAATATATAATGGTATAGTGGTATCCTGTAGTAATGTTAGACCATGCATTTAAACCAATGAAACGAACTACAATGTCACCTAAGCAAATATCGTTTATTGTAACTGACCATAAAAATGCGAGTAGCAGCAGTAAAACAGATAAGGCTCCATATTTACAATGATTGATTTTTTTCATAAATACATCCATCCTCAATTAGAAGTATTATAACAGTTAGTATAATATTATAGATTACTATTGCTTATTAGAACTCAAAAAAAGTCGCACTGTTTCCTAAATTCTACAAATATAACTAATTTTATTGTAATAATTAGTTAATTGTGATATGATATATTTATATTTCGTAATTCTTTAGTAAAGGGGTTTATAGTGATGCACATAAAAGAAACGCAGCCAAAAGAAGTAATTGGTGTTGAAGAAGCAAGACTTATTATAAGTGAAGTAAGAAAAGCCGTTAAAGGTAAGGATGATATTATATTAAAGGTATTACTGGCTATATTGGCAAAAGGACACATCTTACTTGAAGATATTCCTGGTGTTGGTAAGACAACACTTGCAATGGCTTTTTCAAAGGCTACTTCATTGGATTATAATCGTGTGCAGTTTACTCCGGATGTTATGCCAAGTGATGTTACGGGCTTTACTATATACAAAAAGGAAACGGAAACCTTTGAGTATGTAAAAGGTGCAGTTTTATGTAATTTCTTTTTAGCTGATGAAATCAATCGTACTTCTTCTAAAACGCAATCTGCTTTATTGGAAGTAATGGAAGAAGGCAAAGTAACAGTTGATTTAAAATCATACGATACGCCAAAACCATTTACGGTTATAGCAACACAAAATCCGGTAGGTCATGCCGGAACCCAGATGCTGCCTGAATCACAACTTGACCGTTTCTTAATGCGACTTACTATGGGCTATCCGGATAAAGGTAGTGAGATTATTATTTTAAAATCCAAAGCTACTGAAAATCCATTAGAACAAATTAAGCCGGTTGTAGATGCAGAAACACTTTTATCTATGCAAAATGCAGTAGATTATGTTCATGTACATGATGCTATTTATAATTATATTGTTGAATTGATAGGAAAAACGAGAACAAACGAATTTGTTGAGTTAGGCGCAAGTCCTAGAGGCTCAGTTGCGCTTGCTGCCGTTGCTAGAGCAAGAGCTTATTTACAGCAACGAGATTACGTATTGCCGTGTGATGTGCAAAACTCATTTATTGATGTAATCAGCCACCGTATTATTTTAAAATCCAAGGCTAAAATTGCAAATCAAACGGTAAACTCTGTATTAACTGAGATTTTAAATACAACAAAACAGCCTTTGCTGACAAAAGATCAGCTATAATACGTAATATGCTGCATATAACAGCGGAATGGGGTACTTATGCTTAAAACGAGAATCTATTATAGTATTTTAATTATAGGTTGCTTTTGTTTTTATCTTTTGTATTCTGATTATATTTCTCTTGTGGCACTTTTAATTTTTCTGTTGTTACCAATATGTTTATGGATTGTGAACCTAATTGCAACAAGAAAAGTTCAAGTATCTATTAAAATGAAAAATATGATATGCGGGCAACTTATGGGATGTCCAATCAGTATTTCAATTGATAATGAGTCGGCTTTTCCAATAGGTGAAGCAAGAATTTACATTACTAGCATCAATCAGTTTTCAAATGATGCTTTTAGCAATGTAATCAGTGTTCCTGTTTCTTCAGATAATGTAACGAATGTACAATCAAATGTGATTTCTCACCATGTTGGAAAGGTAACAACAAAAATAAACAAAGTAGCTTTTTATGATTTACTTAAACTTACTAAAATTACGAAAAAATTAGATATTAGTGAAAGCTATTATGTGTTGCCTGAATTTGAAAAAATATATTCTGACTTAAAAAACAAAGATGCACTTGATGAAGAAAGCAATGTATATTCTCAGAAAAAAGGCACTGTTAATAGTGCAGATATTTTAGATTATCATGAATATGCACAAGGTGACATGATCAAAAATATTAACTGGAAACTAAGCTCACGCCTCAATGAGTTAATGGTAAAAGAATTTACCGAGCCGATTTCAAACTCTGCTCTCATTTTGTTTGAGTTAATGCAATATTCCAAAGAAGCTCCATCTTTAACTCAAGTTGATCATGCAATGCAAACAGTTTGTTCTGTTATGCAATGGCTTTATCAAAATAACGTTGGCCATAAGCTTGCTTGGTATAGTAATGAATTGAATTCACTGTGTAAATTAGATGTAAAATCTCAAGAAGACCAAATTGCAGTGCTCCAGCAAATTGAAGATAGCAGCTTTTATCAAGAACCAAAAGGTTTAGCGCATGTTTTAAAAAGAATCGAAAAGCATAGTTATTCTAACATTTTTTATATTACAACTTCCTTAAGTTATGAAGCTGCGAATATGCTGACTGAGTTAAATGAATTTGGGAAGCTGAATGTGTTAGCTATTCAAAAAGGTAATGAAGAGCTTTCTGAAGCAATACAACAGCTCTTATCAGAGCATGATGTGAATTATTTGTCTTTGAATGAACAAAATTTAAAACAACAGCTGCAAAATATTATTGCATAAAGTAGGTGAGTCAATGGCAGCAGCAATAAATCATATTTCTTTAGACGCAGATATGCAGGTTCATTTGGTAAAGCCAAAGGCTGCTACCGGAAAGCTTGCAGAATGCATTGCACTAATGCTATGTATGTTGGGGTGCGTTATAACTGCAATGGTTACCCTACAACTACCACATAGCTTTACATTGATTTTAAGTGTGGGCGTTTTTTCTGTTACAACAACTTTTCTTTTTAATATGCGAAAATATCGCGGGATTACGATATTAGGTATACTAATACTGCTTGGAATTATAATGTATTCTATGTGGAAAACAGTTAGTAACGCGTTTTGGATGATAAACGGCAATATTGTTGAAGCGATAAATAAGTATTATCATACCAATTACGGCTATTACATGCCTGGGTATACTTTTGATGAGTATTTATCGACTGTGTTTGTCGGGTTAATTTTATCTGTTATTGTTTTAAGTTTGATTTTGGGTACGTTAATTATATTATTAAAATCTCCATTGGGAACTTTTATTGTAATGCTTCCTTTTGCATATTTAGCAATTGAATTTGGTAAGGAACCACATGGGTTTTGCTTGCTGTTAATGCTTGTGGGATTTCTTTTTACATTTAGCATGTATGCCATAAATTCTAAAATTTTCGGTAAAAAAATAAGCTCATTTTTTGTAGAAAAAAAGAAGCCTAAGCGAATACGGTATTATTTTCATAATCGTAATTTTCAACATAATCTTATGATGAATAGTGGAGTAGTAGTATTGTTAATCGCATTGGCTTTATCTATGATGATTAGCTTATTTATCCCTCAAAATTCTTATAAACCAAACAATGAACTGAAAGACCATGTACAACAACTAATTTCCGATATATCGAATTTTAAATTTACTCGCTTCACAACAAAAGTATCAGGTGGCGGTATAGGAACGGGTAAGCTTGGCGATGTTGACAAACTGAAATATACGAATAAAGTACATCTTATCGTTAACTCAAAAATTCGTACGCCTTTTTATTTAAAAGGCTACGTTGGCGCACAGTATGGTAAAAATAAATGGGAAGCTAACCCTTCTGAAACAATGAAGGAAAGCCAAAAACTGTTTGCTGACTTTAAAGGTCAAAATACTAGCCCTCAAAATGTTGAATGGTTATTTATGGGCTTGACTGATCCAAATACATTATCTCAAAATACGGTTGAAAATGACATTTCTATTAACAATGTAGCTGCGAATAAGGATTATTATTATTCACCTTACTTCTTAAACCCTATGAGTTATCCATTTACAACAGACTTTCTTAAGTATGAGCAAGACACTATGTTAAAATCGCAAAAAAAAGTTATCCCTACTTATACATGGAAATCATGGCTGTTTCGAAAAAGCATAAGTGAAAGCGAGAATGCATATACCTCCTTTTATGATCCGACAATGAATGAAATGGCAAAGCAATTAAAATCAACCAATTTTTATTATAAGACAATAAAAGAGTATCCTGGTTTAGCTGGGTTAGAAGAAGAATATTACAAATTTGTTCAAGATGTCTATACACGTTTACCTGAAAATAAGTTGAACAAATTGAAAGCAGATGCAGAAACCATAAATCAACAGCAAAAAAATAACCCTATTGAGGCTAAAGTAAAAGCAGTAGCAACCTTCTTATCTATGAATACAAAATATTCTTTATCACCTGCTAGAACACCCGAAGAAGAAGATTTTGCCGAATATTTTCTTTATAAGAATAAAAAAGGATATTGTTCTCACTATGCAACTACTGCAACATTGATGCTGCGGGCAATGGATATTCCTGCTCGTTATGTTGAGGGATATACCGTAACAGATAAAGACTATATTAAAAATGAGGCTACTATTCATGATACTAATGCTCATGCATGGGTTGAAGTATATGTTTCGCCGATAGGTTGGGTGCCTTTTGAAGTGACTCCAGGATTTTCAACTGAAAGTATTTCACAAACCAATACTGAAGATCTTTCGTCTGAACCCCAAGCACCAAGCCAACCAAATGTATCAAGCAGCACTGTAAGCAGTGACCCTAATCAAGACGATTTGAACCTGAAAAAAGATCAAGATGGCCCTGTTTGGAAAGCAGTAAAAACAATTTTTATTGGCATTTTTAAATTTATGTTGGCGGCTATTGGGCTTATCATTATTTGTTTTGTGTATTTAGCAATCAGAAGAAAAATTATCCTTAAAAAGCGCAAAGCAAAGATGTTTAATGAGAAAGTCAATATAGGTATTATTGAGACCTATAAATATGTTAATTTGTTATTAGAGTATTTAAAGTATCATGTAGAAGAACATAAGAATGAGCAGGTATTTGCGCAATATGTAGATGAACGTTGCCGATATATTACGCAAAAAGGTGCATTAAAAAAGGTTGTTACGCTTGCATTAGAAGCAAAATATAGTAGGCATGACCTTTCAAACGATAATCGAGTTTTCGTCATGGATTTTGCAACCACATTAGCAAACAACATTTATCAAGCAAATAGCAAATGGAATAAAATAGTGTTTAAGTATGTAAAAGCACTCTATTAAATGATAATTCTATATTTCATTCAATGGTTAAAATAACGCTAATACGAGGTGTTGCGGTATGAAAAAATTGATTGTTAATGTTTGCTTAATATTACTTGTCTTTATAATGGTATCTTGTGGTGAGAGCGCAAGCCGTCGTTTATCCTTAGAAGATGTTATTATGTTATCAAAAAAGGGAAACGAGCTTTCATGGAGCGATTTTGAAAAGTATAAAAGTAAGGATATTGGGAGCGGTTTGCATTGCGTTCGCTATGAGATTAATCCACATTACTATCTTCTCATAGGCGGCCCGAATAAAGATGAAAAGCCGATGTATATTCAGTTAGTACAAAGCAGTAATACCGATAATTTTATTGATATTCGCACCAATGATGTAAAAAGTTTTATCAATAAAAGATAAAATGATTTCATGCAATTAGTCTATGATAAAAACTCCTTTCTTGCAGATACTACTAGTAGTTATCAAGAAAGGAGCTTTTTTATGGGAATAGAAAATAAACAAAGAAGTACAAAAAACAAAAAGAAATCGGACGGTAAATTCCATTCTAAGCATATAAAGCATGATCCTCAAGCTGAAAGTGCAAGAGCTGTGTTTGGATATAATAACAAAGTAGACCAAAACGAATCTGTAGAATGAGTAATGCTATACTTTTTCAAGAAATTACAATTCACCTAATGCATGACGAAAAACCCTCTGTTTATCTTGATGAATTGATAACAAAAAAGGCAGAGGAATATCCTATTTCTATGTTGTATCGGTTGAAAGAAACTAAGCAATCTCCAATTCATCATCCGGAAGGAACAGCTTTTGTGCATACAATAATGGTTGTCGATCAAGCTGCAAAGGTAAAGAAAAAAGCCTCAAATGAAGCGGTATTCATGTGGGCAGCATTGCTTCATGATATTGGCAAGCCTAACACTACAAGAAATCGTAAAGGCAAAATCACATCATATGACCATGATAAAGTAGGTCATAGATTGAGCGAAGAATTTTTATCTGCGCTTACGAATGATACAACGTTTATCAAACAAGTATCTTCACTTGTTCGTTGGCATATGCAGATTTTGTTTGTGGTAAATTCGCTACCGTTTGCTGATGTAAAAGCAATGAAACAGCAAGTTAGTGTGGAGGATATTGCATTGTTAGGTTATTGTGACCGTATGGGTAGAACAAACGCAAATCATGAAAAAGAAGAACGAAATATTAAAGAATTTATCCGATTAACCAAGTAAAAAGGCATTCTTCGTCAATAGAAGAATGCCTTTGGCTTTGTCTATTATTTTACTCGTAACATACGAATAGCGTTTAAAACAGTTAATATGGTTACACCAATATCAGCAAATACAGCCATCCACATTGTACCGTATCCAAAAGCTCCAAGAGCTAATACGATAAGCTTAATACCAAGAGCAAAAATGATGTTAAAGTAAACAATTCTCATGCTTTGTTTAGAAAGCTTGATTGCCTTTGGCAAGCTTTTTAGTTTGTTGCTTGAAAGAATGACATCGGAAGAAACGTTGGCAATTTCGCTTCCAAGTCCCATTGAGATACCTAAGTCAGCACAAGTTAAAACGGGGGCATCATTGATACCATCTCCAACGAAAGCTACTAAATTACCATCTTGTTTGATTTTTTCAACTTCAGTTACTTTATCTTTCGGTAATAATCCTGCATGGTATTCCGTTATATTACATTGATCCGCAACTGCTTTAGCACTTTTTTCATTATCGCCGGTAAGCATGACAACTCGGTCTACACCGATATCATGTAGCTCTTGACGTAGAGTAAAGCTATCTTGAGGGATCTCTTCTTTCATAGTGATACCGCCGACCACTTGATTATCGATACATAAATATACATTTGCAGGCACTAGATTATCTGTGTTGATATTGTAATCCAACAGCATATTTTTACCACCGCATAATAGCTGCTTACCATTCATTTGAGCTGTTAATCCTAATCCTGCTTGTTCGCTAACATCTAGCAATTCTACTTTATTAACCTGCTCCGCATAGCTTACAATGCTTTGTGCGATTGGATGAGTAGAGTAACTTTCTATGCTTGCAACAATTGATATAATATCTTCTTTTCTCATATCGCTAAAAGTAAGAATTTCATCTACTTGTAGACTTCCCGAAGTAATTGTACCCGTTTTATCAAGTGCTACAGCGTTTATTTTAGCAAGCTTTTCAATATACATAGAGCCTTTGACTAAAACGCCATGCTTGGAAATAGCACCAATTCCGGCAAAAAAGGAAAGTGGAATTGAAATAACCAATGCACAAGGACACGAAGCAACAAGAAAAATGAGTGAACGCATAATAAAGTCATGCCATTCTCCAAGGCCAAAAAGGGGAGGTACAACTGCAATGACTAATGCAAGGGCAACAACAATAGGTGTATATACTTTTGCGATTTTTGAAATAAAGTTTTCCGCTTTTCCCTTTTTTAAAGAGGATTGATATACTAAGTTGATAATTTGTGAAGCAGTAGAAGTTTCAAAGCTTTTAGTAGCTTTACATTTTAATAATCCCGATATATTGACACTACCGGACATTAACTCATCGCCTGACTTCACATAAACCGGAATAGATTCTCCGGTTAGTGCACTAGAATCTATACTTGAGTTACCTTCTAAGATTTCACAGTCAACTGCAATGCGGTCACCTGCACGAAGGTAAACGATATCTCCAACTTGAATGGTTTTAGCTTCTACACTGATTAAGCTATCATTCTCATCCATAATATAAGCATAATCAGGGCGAATTTGCGTTAGCTTCTCCATATTCTTTTTAGAACGGTTAATTGCACTGCTTTCTAAGAAGCTACCGAGCTTAAATAGAATTGTAACAATACAAGCTTCGGGAAATTCGCCAAGAGCAAAGCTTGCAACAACTGCGATAAGCAGTAGGACATTTTCTTCTAATTCAAAACGGAATAATTGTTTCAGACCGGTTATAAATAAATCGTATCCTGCAAGCAAAGCACTTGCTGCAAATAAGACAATTTTTATATATGTGACTGGAATAAAGAGTGCACCAATAAAAAGTACGATTGCACTAGCTAGCAATATATAATCCGTTTTACCGGCAGGTTTGTCATGGCTATGTTCTTCGGAACAACTACATCCACTACAGCCACAACCGGTATCAAAACTACTATGATTGTGGGAATGATGGTGATCGCCGCCTGAATCATCCGAGCTTTCTTCTTCATGGTTATGGCTATTCGTGTGTGTGGAGCTGCAACTTGATTTTGTACAGCTTTCTTGTGCTTCCATTTGTTCATGGCTGTGGTCGTGACCACAAGAGCATTTTCCCGCTTTCACTTCGTGATTGTGTTCGTGATGATGATGTTCATGAGAACAATTTCCATTGCATTTTGACATAAATATTTCCCCTTTTCTTTTTAATCATAGTAGTTTTGGTAGCTGTAAGGTTTTAGTGTTGTTAAAAAGTAATGTTGATATAGATTTGAAACAAAGATTATTTGAAAGCAATATGAGTATGACTAATGTGCTCTATTGCTTGTTTTATAATACTTGCAACATGGTCATCATCTATTGAATAAAACACCATTTTGCCTTCTTTGCGATATTTTGCAAGCCTTGCAGCACGAAGAACTCGCAATTGATGGCTGACAGCTGATTGTGAAAGCGAAACAACATGACAAATATCGCAAACGCAAAGTTCGTTTTCTAATAGTGCTAAAACAATTTTTAATCTTGTTGTATCAGAAAGTATCTTAAAACAATCTGCTAAAGTCAACATTTCTTCTTCACTTGGCATATTAGCCAGTGTATGGTCGATTGTTTCCTTATGCACATGGCGTACTTCGCATAAATCTTTATTTTGTTCCATTTTCATTCATTCCTTTTCTAATCACAAATAAACATATGAGCAACTGTTCATATGTTTATTATATGCAACTTTTTGTTTTTTGTCAATGAAAAATATAAAGTGTACTAAAAAGCAATTGTAAACCAAAATAAATAATATAGTTGACAATTCGCTTTTTTTCTATTATACTACAAAATAGTTGATTAAAATGTAGGAAACGCATTGTATGCGTTCCGAGGTAAGTGGAGGAAATCCTCCCTACGGTTTCATTATAAACTAGGAAATGACCTAGTGGCGTTTTGAAATCTGCATTTTGTATTCTTTAAATGGGCAATAAAGAGGAGTGGTTTAATGACAACAAAAGAAATGATAGTAACGATATTAGAAGAGAATAAAGATCATTATTTTTCGGGTGAAACCCTTGCAGCACAATTAAATGTTTCAAGAGCAGCAATATCGAAAGCTGTAAAAGAACTGAAAAAAGAAGGGTTTACAATTGATGCTGTTACCAATAAAGGCTACTGCTTATCTTCAGAAAGCGATGTATTGTCCTCTGCGGTTATTGAAAGTTATTTACAAAAAAATGGCTATTATGTAGAAACGGTAACTTATAAAACAATTGAATCAACAAATCAAACAGCAAAGAAGATGGCATTAGACGGCGCAAATCATGGAACTGTTGTGTTGTCAGAAGAGCAAACACAAGGAAGAGGAAGACTAGGACGAAGCTTTTACTCTCCTAAAAATAGTGGTATTTATATGAGCATCATATTAAGACCACAATTTGATATGCAAAGTTCATTATTGATAACAACGGCAGCATCTGTAGCAGTTTGTAGAGCGATTGAAAAGCTAACCAGAATTCAAGCTGAAATTAAATGGGTAAATGATATTTATTTGAATGGAAAAAAAGTTTGCGGTATTTTAACTGAAGCAGTAACTGATTTTGAAAGCGGTACAATTGAGCATATTATTCTCGGTATCGGTATCAATGTTACGACTGCGAATTTTCCAGATGAAATTAAAGAAATAGCATCCGCTTTATTGAATTCTAGCAGTAATAAATTGACTCGAAATGAATTAGCCGCAGAAATTATCTATCAGGTTTTTGAAATTACAAATGAACTTCAAACAAAAGAATTTATGAGTGAATATAAAAAGCGTAGCTTTGTTATAGGACAAAAAGTCAATGTAATTCAACCAACTAATACATTTTTAGCTACCGCAATTGATATTAACGAGCAAGGTGGTTTAGTTGTTAAAGCCGAAGATGGACAAGTAATCGAATTAAATACAGGAGAAGTTAGCATAAGGAAAGTATAAGTAAAGAAGTATATAAAGAGAGAGGAAACATAAGATGTCAAAAACAAAATTTAAAACGAAATCACTCGTGCTATGTGCACTTTTCACAGCGTTAATTATAATTGGTGCTTTTATTAAAATACCAACGCCATTAGTTCCAATTACATTTCAAGTAACTTTTTGTATGTTAGCGGGGCTATTATTGGGGAGCAAATGGGGTGCTATGTCAGTAGCTGTTTATATAGCATTGGGTCTAATGGGTATACCCGTTTTCACAGAAGGCGGAGGAATAGGCTACGTATTAAAGCCAACATTCGGCTATATCATTGGATTTATGGTCGGCGCATTTATTGTGGGATTGATTATTGAAAAGGTAAGAAAACAATCATTTGTGATTTACCTTATCGCCTCTTTAACAGGGTTAATGGTTGTTTATTTAATTGGAACTATATATGTTGGACTCATTTCGGCTTATGTATTAAATGCGCCAATTCCAATATGGCCATTAGTGACTTCTTGTTTCTTTATTCCATTGCCTAAAGACATCTTGCTTTGTATTCTTGCGTCATTATTATGTGTTAAGCTTGTTCCAATATTAAGAAAAGGAAATGCATAATATGAATTTCCCAAAAGAATTAAAGTGTAGAATTATCAAAGGTTATGAAATCAACAAGCAAGATGCAATGAAATTGGTTAATGAACCTCTTGAAGAATTATGTATAGCAGCAAATGAAATTAGACAGCATTTTTGCGGAAATAAATTTGATATTTGCACCATTATAAACGGGAAAAGTGGAAAATGTTCAGAAGATTGTAAATATTGTGCGCAATCTTGTCATTTTAAAACTTCTGTCGAAGAATATCCGCTTTTAGGAACACAGCAAATTGTTGACCAAGCACGTTATAATTATGACAGAGGTATTCTACGCTATTCTGTTGTAACCTCAGGTAAATATCTATCCGATGAAGAAGTAAATGAAGTTTGCGATAGCTATCAAGCAATTCAAGAGAGCTGTGGTATTTTAACTTGCGCTTCACATGGATTACTTAGCTATGAGCAATTCAAAAAGCTTAAAGCAAACGGTGTATCTCGCTATCATAATAATTTAGAAACTTCACGTCGAAACTTCACCAATATTTGTACTACTCATACCTATGATGACAAAATTCAAGCAATTCAAAATGCACAAAGAGCGGGCTTAGAGGTTTGCAGTGGGGGTATTATGGGCTTAGGCGAAACAATGGAGGATCGAATTGATATGGTTATGGATATCCGTTCTCTGGGAGTAAAATCTGTGCCTGTTAATATTTTAAATCCTATTCAGGGTACCCCTTACGAAAATGTACCAAAGTTATCAGAAGATCAAGTTTGCAGAATTGTAGCAATTTTTCGTTTTCTTATTCCGCATGGTGCAATTCGATTAGCTGGCGGACGCGGACTGTTATCCGATAAAGGAAAGCGTGCTTTTCAATCAGGTGCAAATGCGGCAATTTCAGGAGATATGCTTACAACATCAGGAATCAGCATACAAGAGGATATGGCAATGTTATCGCAATTAGGATTTGAGGTTAAGATATAAAAAGGTAATGGACAGTACATTTTAAACTAATAATCAAAATAAAAGTAATTAAAAAAGGCACTCGGTGTGAATGACTTCATATAGGTTAGCAAAAAAATCTAACTCATATGACGTTAGCCACAGGTTGAGTGCCTTTTTGTTGTCTACGTTATTATTTTATTTGAGCAAATTCGACAAAATTATATCCAAATGTTAAATAATTATAGATTAAATATTGACAATGTAATATACACATGTTACCATACTGTTAACAATATAAGAATATGTTCGGAGATACAGTGCTTTAAAGAAAAACAGACTGTAACCCACCTGTTTTTAAACAGAGTATAGCCGAAAGAAAGGTTGTATTCTGCTTTTTAATTTATATTGTTTAATTGCAAGAGAAAGGAAGAAAATTGGTTGTTTTTCAAATCGGATCGATTAGCATACTTTTGAAGTAAGTACTGAAATACTGAAAATATTAAATAGGTAATTAAAAACTTAATATTGGTATCAACATAGCAAAGTAAAAAATATTGATGCGGTGAGTAAAAAGGAGAGAACTTTTTTCGTTTATAGCATCAAAAAGCAATAATTAAAAAAGAGGAAAATGACATGAAAAGTATAGCAGCAAAAATTTTAATATTTATAGGTGGTACAATGTTAATTGCAATATTGTGCGTTGCTTTGATAACAACTTCTTTTGTATCTACTTCTGCTAGAGAAGATGAAAACTATATTATGGCAGATGAAAATAAAAAAGCAGCAGCATATATTGAAAACTACTTTACAAAATACATAAACATAGCTCAACAAATGTCAAGAGATAAAAATGTAATTGAAATGATAAGGTCAGATGTTAATAAAGACAATTATAAAAAGTCATCTAATTTTGAAGATGTTTATTCAATGCTGAAAGAAACAGCAGAAAGCGATAAAAGCAATATTCTCTCAGTATATATTGCAAAAGAATCAACTAACTTATCGTTTGATAATAAAGATTGGGTAGGCGGAGATGATTTTAATTTAAAAGCTCGTGATTATTGGTTTAAAGAAAAAGATTCTGTTAAAAATGGATATATAATATGCGAACCATATATTGATAGTGATACTAAAAACATGGTTACAACGGTGTCAGCTCCAATTTTTGATGAAACAAGAACAAATGTTATCGGAGTTACAGCAATTGATATAAAGGTTACTACAATATGCAATATGGTTACAAGCGCAGAATCTACATATGATACAGGGTATCAAGTGCTAATTTCTAAAAATGGGTTCATTCTTGCACATAAGGATTCCAATAAGCTGTTGAAAAAATATAGTGAAATCGGTTTTGATGAAATAATGCAAAAAGAAATAAGTAAAACTTCCGATCAAGTAATTGCTTTTAATGACCAAAATGTTAAATCAAATGCAGTAGTAGGAGTAGAAAAAAACAGCGGATGGAAAATTGTCAATATTGTTCCGTCGGTGGAATATCAAGAAACGATCAATACGATTATAAAAACAATTGTTATTGTTAACGGAATTGCAATCATTTTAATTGCATGTATTATAATTGTTATTACAGGAGGTATTTCTAAACCGTTAACAAAATTAACGAAAATTACTGATCAGCTTGCTAAGGGTGACTTAGATGTAACGATTGATGTTCATTCTAAAGATGAGGTAGGCAAGTTGGCTGCATCTATGGGCTTGCTTACCAGTAAATTAAAAACTTATATTGATTATATTAATGAAATATCCAATATATTAAAACATATTGGAAACGGCGAGTTAGAGGTTAACTTTAATCACACCTATGACGGCGATTTTGCAATAATTAAAGATGCTTTAGTTAATACCACAGATATGTTAAACGATACACTTTTACAAATTAACTTAGCATCTGAGCAAGTAGCTTCTGGCTCTGATCAGGTTTCATATGCTGCACAAGCTCTATCAGGAGGTGCAACGGAACAAGCAAGTTCAATTGAAGAATTGTCAGCTACAATCAACGATATATCTGCGCAAATCAAACAAACGGCACAAAACGCAACCAAAGCGAAAGAAATATCCATTGAGGCTAAAAGAACAACTACTCGTGGACAACAGCAAATGCAAGAAATGGTTGAAGCAATGGAAGAAATAAGCCGTACATCCAATCAAATTCAAAAAATTATAAAGAATATTGATGATATTGCGTTCCAAACAAATATACTTGCTTTAAATGCGGCAGTAGAAGCAGCACGTGCCGGAAGTGCAGGTAAAGGATTTGCGGTAGTAGCAGATGAGGTTCGCAGTCTTGCAAGCAAATCAGCAGAAAGCGCAAAAGATACCTCCGAGTTAATTCAAAGTGCGTTGAGTGCAATTGAAAAAGGAACTGTCATTGTGAATGAAACAGCAAAATCTTTAAAAGAGGTTGTTGAAGACTCTGAAAAATCAGCAGATATTATTCAGCATATTGCAAATGCAAGCAACGAACAAGCACAATCTATTGTTCAAATTAACTTGGGAGTTGAACAAATTTCAGGGGTAGTCCAAACGAACAGTGCAACTGCCGAAGAGAGTGCTGCTGCGAGTGAGGAATTAAATGCACAAGCACAATTATTAAATGGTCTTCTTTCTCATTTTAAGTTAAAAGAGATTACTGAAGAAACTAATAAAACAGATAAATATGTCGAAAGAAATGAATCAATTTATGATTAATATTCAATAACATACAAATTGGTAGGTTTTAAAGACTAATAAGATAATTAAAAGACAGCTAATTGTATATGATACGAGCCCCAAAGGATTGAAGCGATGGGACTCGTATCATTTGTACTATTTGGATATTATTTACACTAAAATTATGTAATATTAGGTCGATTATTAATTTATAATGTAATATTAAGTAAAAGGAGATTAGATGCATAAAGTAATAAAATACAAAAAAAGAGTAGTTCCCTAGTAAAGACATATTTATTAAAGCAATAATAAAATAAAAATGATATTTAGGGGAATTGCAAATGAAAACAATTAAGCAAAAAATTATTTTAAGTATTTCATTACTTTTAATTGGTGTATCCATTGCCAGTTTAGTAATTGGAATTTTATGCTCTTACAATAGCATTGAGATTACAGTAGATGATGATTTAAAATCAATCGGAACAATTGCTGAAATAGCAATACAAAACTCTATAGAAAAAAACAAAGAAATTATCAAAGCGATTGCAACACAATCATATATAGGTGATGAAAGATTATCACAAAAAGAATTGATTGAATGTTTAGAAAAAACTAGAAATTATTATGGATTTGAATCGTTGCTAGTGTCTGATGCAAAAGGGACAGTGATTAGTACTGATAGTACCAAAACAGGGAAAAGTATTGCTGAATATGAAGTTTTCAAACGAGCTATGGCTGGGGAAACAGTAATCACTACACCGCAAAAAGATGTTAATGGAAAGATAAATGTATTTTTAAATAGTAAAGTAAATAATTCAAATGGATATCAAGGTGTAGTAAGCGCTACATTAAGTTCTCAAGTATATAGTAATATTATTAAAAATATTACAGTTAATAAATCTGGAAACATCTTTATGCTTGATAATAAAGGAACAAATATTGCTGATAAGAACAGTAATTTGGTTCTTACTTCTACTAATCGCATTGAACAAGCAAAAACGGATAAAAAATACGAATCACAAGCAAATGTATACAAGAATATGATTGCCGGTAAAACTAATATAGAAAGATATTCAACCGGTAATGGTGATGAACGAATTTGTTATTATGGGCCAATTAAAGAAACAGATGGATGGTCTTTTGGAGTGGTAGTGCCAACAAAAGAAATGACTTCTTCTATTGTTAATACCGTTATAGGATTGAGTGTTTCTTGCTTTATATTTTTAGTTATTGGTGTTATTATTGCTATATTAATGGGCTCTAGAATTTCAAAGCCAATAGTAAAAATGAGCAAGCGAATTGCGCTCTTAGCAGATGGCGATTTAACATCTGATGTTGAAATTATTAAAAGTAAAGATGAACTAGGTATATTGAATCAATCGTTACGAAGTACAATTATTTCATTGCGTAATTATATTTCTGAAATTGCAAGTGTTTTAGGAAATATATCAAATGGGAATTTAAACACTAAAGTAGAACAAGAATATGTCGGGGATTTTGGTTCAATAAAAGAATCAATGGAGAGAATTATATCTTCATTAAACCATACACTTTCACATATTAACTTAGCATCTGATCAGGTAGCAGCCGGCTCCAATCAAGTTTCCAATGCAGCACAATCTCTATCGCAAGGAGCAACTGAGCAAGCAAGTTCAATTGAAGAGCTTTCCGCATCCATTAGCGAAATTTCAGAACACGTAAAACAAACTGCTATGAATGCCACCAAAGTTAATAATGCTTCTATAAAGGTTGACACTGAGTTAATGAACAGCAATAAACAAATGGAAATATTATTAGATGCAATGCGTAACATTAGCGAAACTTCCCAAGAAATCAGCAAAATCATTAAAACAATTGATGATATCGCTTTCCAAACAAATATACTTGCATTAAACGCAGCGGTAGAAGCTGCACGTGCTGGAGCTGCTGGAAAAGGATTTGCAGTAGTGGCTGAAGAAGTACGTAATCTTGCAACTAAAAGTGCAGAAGCTGCAAAAACAACAACACATTTGATTGAAACATCTGTTCAAGCAGTTGAAAACGGAACAAATATAACCAATGAAACAGCGCAAAGTTTACAAAGTGTTGTGGATAATGGAGCTCAAATATCTAAGTTAATTGAAGATATTGCGGAATCTTGTAATATGCAAGCTACATCAATTAGTCAAGTAACGCAAGGAGTAGAACAAATTTCAGGGGTAGTGCAAACAAACTCAGCAACTGCTGAAGAAAGTGCTGCTGCGAGTGAAGAACTAAATGGACAAGCACAAATGCTAAACGAGTTATTGGAAAAATTTCAGCTTAAAAAAGAAAATAATATAATTACAGAACCACAATCTGTAGAAGATGATACGATGAGTTATAAGAACAATAATGAAAATAAATATTAACTTTTAAGGCCTTTCTATTGTTTTATAGTATAAAATGCTCCAATACTTCCATATAGGTTTTTAAATCAAGAGCCTCTCGCTAGTTTTTATCTAGCGAGAGGCTCTTGAAATTTAGTATTGTCAATGTTTAAGAAACTTTTGAGCTAGGATTGGATGTTGTATTGCTATTTTCGCTTGAACTGCTTTGCGATATAGAACTTTCTTTTTTGGAAGATTCTATTTCTTTAACAGTAACCCCACTATAATAATGAAGTAATATTTCATGATAGGTTTTGCCCTGCCTTGCAAGATAATCGGCACCATATTGGCTCATTCCAACGCCATGCCCATACCCATTTGTAGTAAAAGTAAAAGATTCATTTGCAAATGCAACTTCAAAGTTAGATGATTTCAAATTCAATACTTCTCGTACATCTTTTCCATTCATTTTTTCAGAACCAACTTGAATTTCTGTAATTGTTTTAGAATCGCTGCGTTTTAATATTTGAAACCACTTTGTTTTGTCTTTGTCAAATTTAATATCCTTGTATTTTTGTGTAAAAGCATGTTCTACCTCGCTTGCAGTAAGTGTAGTTTTGGTTTCATAGTTTGGGGATAATTCATCCCCTTCACTTTTTACGGGTACTAGATAGCTAACATCTTTACCCCAAACAGTTTTTGCACTTTCAGTTATGCCACCTGAAATAGAATGAAATGCAGCTAAAATTGGCTTATCTTCATAAACTAAGATTTCGTTGATTACGCTATCAACAGCATCGGATAGTTTTTTATAATTTATTTCATAATTTTTGCCCCATTTTTCTTTAAGTTCTTCAACACTAATATAAGCTTGACCTTTTTCAAAGTCTGTAGATAGGTAGGCACCTTTTAACTCAGGTGATGGATTTTTCAGCTCTGCATCAATTTGACGTAGGGCGTATGTATGGGCAGCAACTGCTTGTGCCTTTAAAGCTTCTGCATGATAGGCAATTGGCATTTCGGCCGCTACTACTCCTTTGATATAATTAGCAGGATCAAGCTTCATTACTTCTCCGGTTTTGTGATTGAGTACTAGATAGGTTGTAGTATCAGTTTTTTCGCGAGGTGATAAAGGCGATTTATTTGATCCAATGAGAGCGAAAAGCGGAATGATTAACAAAATCAGAATAAATGTTCCAAGAACGGGCAATACTTTTTTCATAATTTATACCTCCGATGACGTTTTTAACTTTGAAGAGATTAAATTTATAAATTGCATTTTTCTTCAGTTTAAATGATTGTTTTGTTTCACAAGCAAGATAAATGAATAATTTAAAAGAATAAAATTCATTTTTCGCCTTAAATTTACTATTTTTTAACAAATACATATTGACTTGAATGTTTGTTTCATGTAAAATGATAAAACACATTATGCAATGTGAATGAGATTAGTAAAGGGTGATTCGGATGGATAACAAGCTTGTAAAAGATTCTGCTATCAAACATTTATGCGAGGAATTCAGAAAATATAACCATATTGATCCTTCTTTGTATGAAAAGTTTGATGTAAAACGGGGTCTTAGAAATCAAGATGGCACAGGCGTTATGGCTGGGCTGACTCAAATTTGTAATGTTCATGGTTATATAGTGAGTGATGGTGAGCGACAACCCGTTCCCGGTCGACTTTACTATCGTGGATATGACATTGAAGATATCGTGAAAAGCTGTCAAGAACAACAACGTTTCGGCTTTGAAGAAACAATTTACTTATTGCTGTTTGGCGTTTTGCCAACACAAGAACAGCTCGACCAGTTCATACCAGTGATTATCAATTTTATGCATCTTCCTGAGAATTTCTTTGAAGATATGATTTTAAAAGCGCCATCGCCAAATATTATGAATAAATTAGCACGGGCTATTTTGGCTATGTATTCTTACGATGACACTGCTGAAAATACATCATTGGAAAGTGAATTAGAAAAAGCACTACGTATTACGGCTTCAATGAGTAATATCAGCGTAAAAGCATATCAAGTAAGACGTCGCTATTACGAAGATAAAACAATGTATTTACATCCAATTAAACATGGATTAAGTATTGCGGAAGAATTTTTATCTTTGCTTAGAATTGATCGTTCTTATACAAAAGAAGAAGCATTACTGCTTGACTTGTGCTTAATTCTTCATGCAGAGCATGGAGGTGGTAACAACTCTACTTTTGCTTGCCGTGTATTATCTTCTTCTGGTACGGATGCTTATTCAGCATATGCTGGCGCAGTTGGTTCGTTAAAAGGGCCAAAACATGGTGGCGCAAATATTAAAGTGCTTGAAATGGTAAACAATATCAAAGCTAATGTTGCCGATATAACGGATAGAAAACAAGTATGCGATTATTTAGTAAAAATTATCAACAAAGAAGCAAATGACTATTCAGGCTTAGTTTACGGTATGGGTCACGCAGTTTATACAATTTCTGATCCTCGTGCTAACATTTTAAAAGAAAATGCAATTAAACTAGCAAAGGGAACAGAGTTCGAAAATGACTTTACACTTTTAGAAATAATTGAAAAAGAAACGCCAAGAATTTTTGCTGAACTAAAAGGTAGTACAAAAGAAATTTGTGCAAATGTCGATTTATATTCCGGTTTGGTTTATAAAATGCTGAAAATTCCAGAAGAATTGTTTACTCCGCTATTTGCAACATCAAGAATGGCAGGCTGGAGTGCACATAGAATTGAAGAGTTATTGACGGGTAATCGTATTATTCGTCCGGCTTATAAATCGGTTTCAAAACCAAGAGCATATGTACCAATCAACGAACGAAGATAACAATTAGAAAAATTAGGTCTTTTTTCTTGCTAATTTTTGATGAATACGTTATGATATAAGTTATGGTACTCATCAGTATTGGCAAGGGGGCAATTATGAATACTTTGGAAAGTCGTAATTTACGTATTTTAAAGACAGAATATCGTCTTAGTTTAGATGTTGCTATCATTGGATTTCTTTTGAAAACAATTCAAATAATAGCGTTTTATGATAAAGAAGCAGGTTTAATAAAGAAAACAGGTTTTTCAAATTTTTTAGGATTTCTTGTAATATTGTCATTTTTATTTGTGGTTTTTCTATACATTAAAGTGACCTTAGAAGTGACACCTGTTGTGTCAAAGTTAAAGCACAAAAGCAATAAGATAACGGGGTGTAGTTTCTTTATAACAGGCTTATTATTTTTTATACAAGGAATATCTTGCATCAATCGTGATATCGCAAACTATAAAAAAAATATTGAGTTAATGCTTACACAATATCGTATAGCAAAAGTTAATTTATCTCAGAAAATTGCTGAGCTTTTTCCAACGTTTTCAGATATCATCTGCATCATGAGTGCAGTTTGTTTTATTATTATCGGTATTATATATTTTGTTGATAATAAAAAAACGAATTTTATGTATTTGTTAATACCCGTATCGTGGGGTTGGATCAGTATGATTCAGATGTTACTTTCTTTATCCAATCAAGTATCAATAGTATCAAGCTATGAGAAAATTGTATTTTCAGTTTTAACAGTGCTATTCTTATACTATACAACCTGTTATTTTTGTTCTTATTCCAAACAAGAAAAACAGCATTTATCTGTTTTTGTGCGAATATCGTTTGTTTCATTTGGGTTAATCAGCGTATTACCTTATGCAATAGCATATTGTTTTGGAAAGCGAGATTTACTTGTTAATATTCCTTATTTAAGCTATATTGGGTTAATGATACTTAGCATTCCTATTTCTTTGAATTACTTTTTTCATACAACGCATTTTATTATGAAAAAAGAACATATGAATCAACAATAAAGTAAGAAAAGGCGGTTAGTAACCGTCTTTTCTTTTTCAACATTATTTGAAAAGAAACAAGAAAAATGTTAATATAAATAGTATGAATTTATGAAAAACTATGCTATACTTAACATATCTAGAATAAAAAAGGAAGGTGTAATCGTTGAAGCGCACAATAATCTGCATTTTAGTTGCTACAATGCTTTTTTTAACGGGATGTTCTTATACGCAAACAGGTATTGATGCGTTGTTGCAGCCTCCCAAGCTTTCCAAACAGCAAGATGAAATTTTTACTGCTTTAGGTATTTCAGGGAAAAAAGAATTAAAACTAAAATATCCAAGAAAAGGTGATTATAAATCGGCATTTGTAATCAAAAATATTGATGATGAGCCTACTGAAGAAGCAATTGTTTTTTATGAAGATACTACAGCAACGGAATTTCCAATGAGAATAGTAGCACTGGACCAAAACAAAGGCAGATGGGAAAAGGCAAATCAAGTTGGTGAAAATGCATCTGAGGTTGAAAAAGTATCATTCATTTCATCCGATGAAAAAATCTATATCATAATAGGTTTTACTTCTTTAAGTAAAACTGAGAAATTCGTAAGGGTATATTGCTATCAAAATAAACAGTTTCAATCTGTAGGAGAACCGCTTCGCTGCAACAGCTATGAGGTGTTTGATATGAATGGCGAAGGTGAAGATGAAGTAATTACAATGACAATGAAAAAATCCGATCAAGAGATACAATCTATTACTGCAACCGTTCATAAAATTTCGGTTAACGGCTTAGTATCGGTATCTGAAACGCCTATGGATCCCAATACTACGGATTTTGATAATCTTTATAAAGGAAAGATAAATCCTACCACTCCAGCATTATATGTTGACGGAAGAAAAGGTACAACAAAAGTTACTACTGAAATATTAGTGATGAACAAAGGAAAACTTGAAAATTTAATTTATAATGCTAAAAGCCCTAAAAAAAGTTTAATTCAAAAAACTGAGCGAACAGTTGGTTCTTATTGCGAAGATATTAACGACGACGGTGTTTATGAAATTCCAAGAGTAGTGCCTGCATTAGGTTTTGAAAATACCGAAAAACATCAAACTTTATCTTTTATTGATTGGTATAATTATGAAAAAGGTGAATTGGTACCATTTAAAAAATCATATGTTGATTATAAACTTGGATATTTATATATCATTCCGCCGGAATGGCTTAAAAAGGTAACTTTAAGCTATTCAAGTAATGATAATGAAGTATTTTTTTATGAGTATAATTCGGACAATCCAAACGAAAATACGAAATTGGCATCCATTAAAGTAATGGAAAAAACGGAATATTTAAAAGATACAGAAGGCGTTATCAATAATGAGTATCATATTTTAAAAGAAAACGGTCAGCTGATTTATCTTTATCAGTTATATCCGAATTCATCCGAGTTAGCGTTGTCTAAACAAAGCTTTGAAAAAGGATTTGTATTATTATAATGGAAACAAAATAAAGGAACTATTTGAGGAGGCAACTTATGAAAAAAATTCTTGTTTGTGAAGATGAAGAAGTAATTAGAGATTTTGTCGTAATCAATTTACAACGGTCTGGTTATATTACAACTGACGTTTCTTGTGGCGAAGATGCTTTGCGTGTATTTGAAGAAAATAACGGAGATTTTGATGTCGCTTTAATTGATATTATGATGCCTGGTATAGATGGGTTTGCAGTTTGTAAACAACTGCGTGAAAAGAGCGATAATCTTGGAATTATTATGTTGACTGCCAAAACGCAGGAGATGGATAAGGTAAGAGGGCTAATGCTTGGCGCAGACGACTATGTTACAAAGCCTTTCAGCCCATCGGAATTAGTAGCGAGGGTAGATGCAGTTTATCGTCGTGTATCAATGGCAACCAAAACAATTCAAGAAGTAAAACCAATTGTATCCGGAGTATTTGTATTAAATCCAAAGAGCAGAACGCTAACCAAAAACGGAGAAATGATTGATTTAACCCAAGTGGAATATCAAATTATGGAGTATTTCATTCGTAATAAGAATGTTGCTTTAGGAAGAAACAATATTCTTGAACAAATATGGGGCGATAACTATTTTGGTGATATTAAAATTGTAGATGTTAATATACGAAGACTCAGAATGAAAATTGAAGACGAACCATCCAAACCGGTTTATATTCAAACGATTTGGGGCTTCGGCTATAAATGGCAAGAATAAAGATATATTAAAATTTTAGGAAGGAGAAAACAATATGGCAATAAAAAGTATTACGCAACGTTGGATTGTAAACAGTTTGAGTGTTATTCTAGTTGCAATCATATTTATTGCTATTGCTTTCTCTTTTGCTATGAAAAATTTTTATTATGCTGGTGTAAAGCAATCTATTGAATTTCGTTCTACGCAAGTTAGAAAAGCATTGAATAATATGCGAAATGATGATGTTGTAAACTTTAACGCAACGGTAAGAGATTTCGTTGAAAATTCAGAAGATAAGAACATTATGGAGATTACCGCAATTGACTATGATGGTAGGGTTGCAGTATCTTCAAGTGGCTTTTCGTATAATCAAAAAGAGAAGATGCCTGATTATGAAGACGCCAAAGTAAGTTCAACTCGTACAGGTTATCGTGTATTAAAAACAGCCGGTGGAGAACGTGTTACTGCTGTAACCATCATGATTCCGTATACAAATAGCGAATATTCTGCAATACGTTATGTGGTATCTATGGAGCAAGTCGATAAGATATTGTTTTTATATATGTTGGTTTTTCTTGCGGTTGCCATTATCATTTTAACCTTTGTAATGATATCGGGCTTTTATTTTATTAAATCTATTGTAATACCTGTACGAGATGTAGGTTCTGCCGCAAGGCGATTTGCAACGGGTGATATGAGCGCACGTATTATTAAAAAATCAGATGATGAGCTTGGTGAGCTTTGCGATATTATCAACTATATGGCTGATGAAATTTCTGCTTCAGAAGAAATGAAGAATGAGTTTATTTCTTCTGTATCCCATGAATTGCGCACACCATTAACCGCAATTAAAGGTTGGAGCGAAACGCTTATGACCTTAGAGGGTGATGATAAAATCACCATGCAAAAAGGTATGCGTGTTATTACAAGTGAAACGGAACGTCTTTCTATCATGGTTGAAGAACTTCTTGATTTTTCAAGAATTCAAAATGGCAGACTCACATTGGTTAAAACAACGATTGATATTTTAGCTGAGCTTGGCGAAGCAGTTATGATTTATACAGAACGTGCAAGACGAGATAAGATTGAGCTCATTTACAATGAGCCTGAAATGGTATCCTTTGTTTTTGGTGATAAGAACCGTTTAAGACAGGTATTTATTAACGTTATTGATAATGCATTAAAATACTCCGATGCAGGAGATACCGTAACAATTGATGTAATAGAGAATTCAGGTGTACTCCATATCATCGTTGCCGATACAGGATGTGGTATTTCCAGTGTGGATTTGCCTAAAGTAAAAACAAAATTCTATAAAGCAAACCTAACAAGACGTGGATCCGGAATCGGGCTTGCTGTGGCAAATGAAATTGTGATGATGCATGATGGCGAGATTGATATTCAAAGTGAATTAAATGTTGGAACAACTGTTATCATAAAGCTGCCTGTTAATTTAAAAAAAGGGGAGCAAAGAAAAACTGAAATTTCTACAACCATGGAATTTAATTTAAATGATGACACAAAGAAAGCCTAATATAAACTAATAGGGCATTTGTAGATTGCGAAAATAATGATATATAAAATTGAGATGTTTTTTTGTTCTCAATTGAAATAAGAAGGATGATAAAAGAATGAAAGAAAAAGATAATCGCATTAAAAGCAAAGTGGGAGGTCAAGCTTTGATTGAGGGCGTTATGATGCGTGGCCCCGAAATTGCTGCAATGGCTGTTCGTACACCAAGCGGAGAAATCGATTTAGAAGAATGGAATTTAAAAAAGCAAAGCATTTGGTCTAAAATTCCGATTATCCGTGGTGTTGTAAACTTCATCAGTTCCATGGTAATGGGCTATAGCTGCCTTTCAAAATCGGCTGAAAAGTCAGGTTTAGAAGACGAAAGCAATGAAGAGCCATCAAAATTTGATGCGTGGTTAGAGCGAACATTCGGCGATAAAATTATGAATATTGTTGTAATTATCGGTACAGTTCTAGGCCTTTTATTTTCAATCGTTCTTTTTATGATGGTTCCTTCCTTTGCGGTCAAGGGAATTAACTTGTTGGTTCCACTTGGTGGATGGGGAACTGCAATTGAAGGCGTTATCAAGATTTTAATTTTTATTGCATACTTAGCTCTTGTAGCACAGATGAAAGATATCAAACGTGTTTTTGAATATCATGGTGCAGAACATAAGACAATTTTTTGCTTGGAAGCGGGCGAAGCACTAACCGTTGAAAATGTAAGAAAACAAAAACGATTTCACCCTCGTTGTGGAACCAGTTTTTTAATTATTGTTTTAATTTTGAGTATTCTTGTTTTCTCATTACCATTTGTTCCATGGGATAATATTTTCCTACGTACACTTGTAAAACTAGCATTATTACCTGTTATCGTCGGAATCGGCTATGAGTTTATCAAACTGGCAGGAAAATATGATAATTGGTTTACTAAAATTATTTCTTTCCCAGGAATTAAATTACAACATCTAACAACAAAAGAACCAGATGATAGTCAAATCGAAGTTGCAATTGCAGCAATTAAACCATGTATTCCGGAAGACGAAAAACAACATTTACCTGTTGAAATGGACGAACCGATTTATGAAACCGAGCAGAAAACGGAAATAGATGCTGGACAGGATGACATGACTCACCATATTATTGAGGAAATAGAAGAAGAGATGCTTGATGAAATCACATACTAATATAAAACAGGTTTATCAGTATTTATGCGCAGAGTTAAATTGCTTTGAAGATGCAAAGTATGAATCAAGTGAGCTTGTGCGATTTGTTTGTAATGCCTCTAACAGCGATTTATTGATTGGAGAAAAAGAGGTAACGAACAATCAAATGCAAACACTTGCTAAAATGATAGAGAAAAGAAAAAGCGGATACCCGCTGCAATATATTTTAGGGCAATGGGAATTTTACGGACTTCCGTTTTATGTCGGAGAGGGCGTATTGATTCCACGTTCCGATACCGAAGCATTAGTGAATACTGCAAGAGAATATGCAAAAAATAAAGGACCTTTAAAAATACTCGATATTTGCAGCGGCTCAGGCTGTATCGCAATTACGTTAAAGCATTTGCTTCCTAATAGCGATGTGTTTGCGTTAGAAAAAAGCGAAGCTGCAATATCTTATTTGAAAAAGAACATAGCATTAAATCAATCTGATATTACATTGATACAAGATGATGCACTAAATCCTCAAACAAACGAAACCAATTTTGATATTATCGTGTCAAATCCACCTTATTTAACAAAACAGGACATGGAAAGCTTACAAAAAGAAGTATCTTTTGAGCCTGAAATGGCTTTATGTGGCGAAGAAGATGGCTTGCATTTTTATCGAGAGCTCACAAGGATATGGACACCACGTTTAAAGCAGGGTGGACTATTAGCTTACGAGATTGGTATTCATCAAGAAAATGATGTCAGCAACATCTTGATATCCAATGGTTATAATACTATTTGCAATCAGAAAGATTTGTGTGATATAATAAGAGTGATATATAGTGTTAAAAAATAAGAATGGTCGAAGTTGCTTCGCCCATTTTGTTACACTTAAATGAATTTAAAAACGAATGGAGAATAAATATGGCTGTAAAACCAAAGGAAAAACCACAAGTTGAAGTACAAGTAAGCTCTGCTGATAAAAGAAAAGCACTTGAAACTGCAATAAGTCAAATCGAAAAGCAATTTGGTAAAGGCGCGGTTATGAAACTTGGTCAAGCAACTACTATGAATGTAGATGCAATTTCCACTGGTTCTTTAGGTCTTGATATGGCTTTAGGTATCGGAGGCGTTCCAAGAGGACGTGTAGTCGAAGTATATGGACCGGAATCTTCTGGTAAAACAACCGTTGCATTGCAAATTGTAGCTCAAGCGCAAAAAGCAGGCGGTGAAGCTGCGTTTATTGACGTTGAGCACGCATTAGATCCTATTTATGCAAAGGCATTGGGAGTAGATATTGATTCTTTATTGGTTTCTCAACCCGATACTGGTGAACAAGCATTAGAAATCATGGAAGCGCTGATTCGTTCAGGCGCATTAGATGTAATTGTATTAGACTCAGTTGCTGCAATGGTAACAAGAGCGGAAATCGACGGCGAAATGGGCGATAATCACGTAGGCTTGCAAGCACGTTTGATGTCACAAGCACTTAGAAAATTAACCTCCGTTATTTCTCGCTCCAATTGTGTTGCAGTATTTATTAACCAAGTTCGTGAGAAGATTGGTGTTATGTATGGTAACCCAGAAACCACTCCGGGCGGTAGAGCTTTAAAATTCTATTCATCTGTTCGTATCGAGGTTCGTCGTGGTGAGGCAATCAAAAATGGATCTGAAATTATCGGTAATAAAACAAAATGTAAGATTGTAAAAAATAAAGTTGCACCTCCATTTAAAGAGGTAGTATTTGATATTATGTATGGTGAAGGTGTTTCTCGTGTAGGCGAGATTATCGACTTTGCAGTAGATGCAGATATTATCGAAAAGAGTGGTGCTTGGTTTAGCTACAACGGAGAGCGTTTAGGTCAAGGCCGTGATAAAGTCAAAAAGCTACTACAAGAAAACGAAGCACTCTGCGAAGAGATTGCACAAAAAGTAAAAGAGCATAGCAAAGAGCTTTTAGATAAAGCAAGAGGCAAAGTGTTCGAAGAAAAAGAATCGTCTGCTGAAGTAACTGCACCAGCAAATAAAGTAGGCGCAAATATTGATATAGAAGCGGATGAAAGTGATTTTGAATAATGAAAATCACCAACATTGAAAAGGCAAAAGCAACAAGATATACTATTTCTGTTGATAATGAGTATTGGTACATATTAGACCTTGAAATAATCATGCAGAATCATTTAAAAATTGGTATGGAAGTGGATGAAGATTTTTTAGATGATATAAAAATGCAAGCCGAACGTAGAAAAGCAAGAGAAAGGGCATACTATTTATTAGGGTATCGTGATCATTCAAAAAAAGAGCTTTACGATAAGCTATTAGAATCTGCTCGTCCTGAAATTGCTTTTGAAATTCTTTCAATGGTTGAAGAACAAGGACTCATTAACGATGAGAATTATGCAAGAAAGCTTGCAAGATATTATCTTGAACAAAAAAACTGGGGCGAAAAAAGAGCCGTATACGAAATGTATAAAAAGGGTATTGACAAAGAACTCGCAGAAATTGCAATTGAAGAATGCGATGTTGATGTAATACAACAGATTAGTAAAATAATCGACAAAAAATACTATCTGTATATGGATGATTTTAAAGGCAAGCAAAAGGTCATAGCAGCGTTAATGCGTTTAGGATATTCTTATGATGATGTGAAAGCAGCGATAAATAACTATGAGTAATATTGAGTTGCGTTTAATACCTAGTGTATAGCTTGAAAATGGTTAGTTAAAGGTTTTC
This sequence comes from Paludicola sp. MB14-C6, assembly GCF_030908625.1. GTDB lineage: Bacteria > Bacillota > Clostridia > Oscillospirales > Ruminococcaceae > Paludihabitans. The sequence goes on from NZ_CP133133.1 coordinate 2,247,860, forward strand.
AAAGTATTTGGCTGGTGTAAACGTAAATAAGTATGATATGAGGAGCAAAAATGGCGAAAAAAGTATCAATGGTATCTTTGGGATGTTCTAAAAACCAAGTAGATGCTGAAATGTTATTAGCAAAGTTGAAAAATAACGGATATGAATTGACAGGTGACGTATCTGAAAGTGATGCAGTAGTTGTAAATACATGTGGTTTTATCCAATCTGCAAAAGAAGAAGCAATCGAAAATATCTTAGAATTAGCAGAGCTTAAAAAAGAAGGTACAATTCAAGCAATTATTGTAACAGGATGTTTAGCCCAACGCTATCAAGATGAACTTGTAAAAGAGTTTCCTGAAGTGGATGCAATTTTAGGAATTGGTTCTAATGATCAAATTTGTGATGCGGTTAATAAAGCTTTAAATCATGAGCAAACGGTTTCTTTTGGTAATAAAGAAAGTTTATGCTTAAATGGAGATCGTATCTTAACAACTTTACCACACTATGCATATTTGAAAGTTGCAGAAGGCTGTGACAACTGGTGTAGTTATTGTGCAATTCCAATGATTCGTGGCAGATTTAGAAGCCGCCCGAAAGAAGAAGTTATCAAAGAAGCGCAATGGTTAGCTTCTCAAGGCGTAAAAGAAGTAATCGTTGTAGCTCAAGATACAACCCGTTATGGTGAAGACCTATATGGCAGCTACCAATTAGCAGCTTTATTAAAAGAACTTGCTAAAATTGAAGGCATTGAATGGATTCGTCCACTTTATTGTTACCCTGACAAAATTACCAATGAGTTATTAGAAGTAATTGCAAACGAGCCCAAAGTAGTAAAATACTTAGATATTCCAATTCAACATTGTAATAAAGAAATTTTAAGAGCAATGAATCGTAAGCAAGATAAAGAAACGCTGGTTGCTTTATTTAAAAAAATTCGTGAAAAAGTAGAGGGTATTACATTAAGAACTACTTTGATTACAGGGTTTCCGGGCGAAACAGACGAACAATTTACTGAACTTTGTGAGTTTGTTGATGAAATTCAATTTGACCGCTTAGGTTGCTTTACTTACTCTCCTGAAGAGGGTACAAAAGCCGCAGAAATGGATTGCCAAATTGATGATGACGTAAAAGAGCGTCGTGCGGAAATTATTATGAACCAACAAGCAATTATTATGGAACGTTTGAATGAGCAAAAAATCAATTCTACAATTAGAGTAATTGTAGAAGGTTTCGATAAATATGGGGAATGCTATTTCGGTAGAAGTGAAGCAGATGCACCTGATATCGACGGTAAAGTCTTTTTCACAAGTGAAACCTCTTATGTTATGGGAGATTTCGTAAACGTGCATATTGATGAAGTAATGGATTATGACTTAATAGGAACGGTAATATAGTAATTTAACATGAAAACAAATCCATATTTAAAGTACCCAAAACTTATATATCAAAGCTTTAGGATGCATTTTCTAGGTTGTTTTCTCAATTTAATTAACTATATCTTGTTAGAAGTTTGACTTTAGGGGGATTTTTCGTGAATACACCGAATAAATTGACATTGTTAAGAGTTATGTTAGTGCCAGTATTTTTGGCATTTTTAATGATAGAGCAAATTCCGATGCACTATCTTTTTGCACTAATCGTTTTTGTTGTGGCATCATTAACGGATTTGTTTGATGGCTATCTAGCAAGAAAGAATGATCAAGTAACTACCTTTGGTAAGTTTTTAGATCCATTAGCGGATAAAGTATTGGTGCTTGCTGCAATGATATGTTTTATTGAGCTTGGATTATCTAGTTCAATCGCAGTTATTATCATTATAGCACGTGAGTTTATGGTAACATCTTTGCGTTTGGTTGCGTCTGCATCAGGCGGAAAAGTAATTGCTGCAAATATGTTTGGTAAAATAAAAACTGTTGTTCAAATGACAGCAGTTATTACAATAATGGTATGTCTTTCTTATCAAGAGTTCTTTACTTTACCAAGCTTTATAAACTTGCCGCTTATTGCTAATATATTAATGTGGATTGCAGCAATCGTAACTGTGGCTTCCGGTATTGAATATTTAGCTCAAAATAAGCATGCTGTAAACACAACAAAATAAACTTGTTTTTTGGAACAAAGTATGATATGATACAATATAATATAGCAAATTGAATAATTGATATTGCGTTGATCAGAAAGAGTAGTAAGATGAAAATGCATCAGAGAGTAAACGTCACCGGCTGAAAGCGTTTATGGCTAGTTTATCTTATACGAAATCCATTCAAAATGAAATTTTAAATGAGAATTCGTATTACGAAGTGCATCTGTGAGCAGGTTGTGGGAACAACATCAACAGTATTGTTGATGTAATAGTATTGCAGCCCGAGTCATCCTCGTTATCGGATTATATACTAATTTCTTATTAAAATTTTTATCATCAATAATTAGTATAAGCGACAAACAGAAGTGGAACCGCGGAATTACCGCCTTCGTGTATAATAAAATTACACGAAGGCTTTTTTATTTGGATAAGCTAATAGAAAGCAGAAAGGAATGATGGGTGTATGTTTAAAAGATTAAGATATGATATTAATGCTATAAAAAAACGAGATCCAGCAGCAAGAAATTCTTTTGAAGTGTTTATGTTGTATTCGGGATTACATGCAATTATTTGGTATCGTATATCGCATTGGTTTTATCGTCATAAACTTTTTTATATGGCAAGATGGTTTTCACAATCCGGCCGCTTTTGGACAGGAATAGAAATTCACCCTGGTGCAGAGATAGGAAAAGGCTTGTTTATTGACCATGGAAGTGGAGTTGTAATTGGCGAAACAACAATAATCGGTGACGATTGCACAATATATCAAGGAGTAACTTTAGGAGGAACGGGAAAAGATAAAGGTAAACGTCATCCGACTTTAGGAAACAGAGTAATGGTTGGAAGCGGCGCAAAAATACTTGGGCCATTTAAGGTTGGCGATGGAGCAAGGATTGCAGCAAATGCAGTTGTTTTAGAAGAAATTCCTCCAAATGCTACGGCAGTTGGTGCGCCTGCTCGAATTGTAAAAATAGATGGAATGAGAGTTTGTCCTGAAATGGATCAGGTTCATATTCCGGATCCCGTATCACAAGAGCTATGCAAGCTTTCCATTAAGCTTGAGAAGCTGCAAGCTGAATTGAAAGAACTAAAAGAACGTAAACCTGAATAAAATTATGTTGGGACGACGGAAATGTAGTTTTTGCGTTTCTGTCAGCCCTTGTATCGTAAAAGAATTGAAAAAAAGATGTTTGTAAACGTAAGTTTTGTGCTGATTCTGTCAAAAAGAATGGTGGAATACGTGTTTGAACACAAGCCAAAACCAACATGAAAGGAATGATTATAATATGCAATTATATAACACACTAACAAGACGTGAAGAAGAATTTAAAACAATAGAGCCAAATAAAGTAAGAATGTATACTTGTGGACCAACTGTTTATAACTTTGCCCATATTGGAAATTTAAGAACTTATATTCATGAAGATATTTTACAAAAAACATTAGAATACTTAGGCTATGACGTAAAAAGAGTTATGAATATTACCGACGTTGGACATTTAGAGTCTGATGCGGATGATGGCGAAGACAAAATGTTAAAAGGTGCATTAAGAGAAAATAAAACGGTTTGGGAAATTGCAGATTTTTATACACAAGCCTTTTTTAGCGACTGCTCAAAATTAAACATAAAAAAGCCAACTATCTTGGGTAAGGCAACCGATTATATTGATGACTATATCGCATTTATCAAAGCATTAGAGAATAAAGGTTTTACTTATTTTGAAAATGGAAATGTGTATTTTGATATTTCTAAAAAAGAAGACTATACAAAATTGTCCGGAATGAACTTAGATGAATTGCAAACTGCCGCTAGAGATGATGTCACTGAAGATATTCATAAACGTAATCCACAAGACTTTGTACTATGGTTTACAAAATCTAAATTTGAAAATCAAGCAATGAAATGGGATTCTCCTTGGGGCGTTGGCTATCCGGGCTGGCACATTGAGTGTTCAGTTATTTCTTTAAAAAATCTTGGCAATCAAATGGACATTCATTGCGGTGGGGTAGACCATATTCCGGTTCATCATACAAATGAAATTGCGCAAACCGAAAGTTACACAGGCGAAAATTGGGTAAATTATTGGTGGCATGGTGAATTTCTACTTGATAAAGACGGTAAAATGAGCAAGTCCAAAGGCGAATTTTTAACAGTTAGCTTGCTTGAGAAAAAAGGTTTTAATCCATTATCATACCGTTACTTTGTTTTAAATTCTCATTATAGAAAACAGCTTGCTTTTTCGTTTGATTCCTTAAAGCAAGCTGAAAATGCATACAACAAATTAAAAAACAGAGTCGCTGCTTTGAAAAATAGTGCTGATGATAATGGTGCTGAAGGCGATACAGCAAAATATAAAGCATTATTTACTGATTGTATTTCCGATGACTTAAATACGGCGAATGCAATTACAGTTTTGTTTGATGTTTTAAAAGCAGATGATATCAACAACAAGCAAAAGCTTGAATTAGTAAAAGATTTTGAAACAGTATTGTCATTGGGCTTATTTGAAGAAGAAAAAGAAGAAGAAATTCCACAAGAAATTCTTGATCTAGTAGCAAAAAGACAACAAGCAAGAAAAGAGAAAAACTTTGCATTAGCAGATCAAATTCGTGATGAAATAGCGAATAGCGGCTACGTAGTAGAAGAAACCCGTCAAGGAGTAAAAATTTCAAAAAAAGCATAGAATGTTTGGTCAAAAAAAGGATGATCTAATTATGTTTAATAAAATTATTACGATAACGTTGAATCCATCTTTGGATACAACGTTATGGGTGGATCGATTCGATTTAAAAGAGCCGGTTTCAGCAATAAGGGAACAAATTTATCCTGGTGGGAAATCAATCAATGTAACTCGAGTCTTAACAGCGTTAGGAATCAAGAGCAAGGCACTTGGTTTTGTTGGCGAACAAAATATAACAACATTTATTCAGCTGCTCGATCAAGAAGAAATCAGTTATCATTTTATATCTGTAAAAGGAACTATTCGTGAAAACTTTTCTATTGTTATGCCGAATGGTGAGCTATTTAAAGTAAATCGTGCGGGCTTTTCTGTTGAACAAAGTGTATTGGATTCCTTACAGTCAAATATTGAATCTGAGATAAAAGATGGAGATCAAGTATTGCTTGTATTTGCGGGAAGCTTGCCTAAAAATGTATCGAAAGAGCAATATAAAACATTAATTCAGAATTTAAGTGACGAAGGAATTCAAATTGCTATTGACACAGATATTTTTACAGAACAAGATATTAAAGAGCTCAAACCCTATATCATGAAGCCAAACGAGGTAGAATTAAGTCATCTAGCAAAAACGGAGAATATGAACGAGAAAGCGACTTGTGAGTATGCTAAAAAGCTATCGCAATATGCAACTCATGTTTTGGTAAGCCGTGGCGACGAGGGCTTGCTTTACGCTGGCAACAACGAACTCATTCAATGCAGCGTTCCAGAAGTAGAGGTAAAATCAACAGTAGGAGCAGGTGACACCACACTAGCTGGTTTTATTAAAGCTCTAAAAGAAGAACTGCCAATTGCAAATTGTGTACAATTTGCAGCGGCTTGTGGAACAGCTTCCGTTTTATTAGAGGGAACTGGTGTTATATCGTTAGAAGCTGCAAATGAGATGATAAATGATATTAGAGTAACAAAGCTTAGTTAACAAATTGTTCATTGTTTTTTAGAAAACCGATATACAAACACATTTGTATTCATGATATAATTATCATATTGTTGTTTTAAAGTAATCATAACTATAAAGACAAATGAAAGGTGAATTTTGTTGAAAAAACTAAAAGTAATAGCAGTTATCTTGGTTATTATCTTTGTATTTACAGGATGTATGCCTGCAAATTCTACAGGAGTAAAACAAGAAGATATTAACCTTATTCAATTTCAAGATTTTAAAGAAGGACAAGAAACCGCAGTAATTACAACAAGCCTCGGTACAATTAAAATGGTTTTGTTTGCGAAAGAAGCTCCCAAAACGGTTGCTCATTTTAAAAAACTAGTAAATTCCGGCTTTTATAATAATAAAACTGTATTTATTGAATCAAATGCGAAATCCTTTGTAACAGGTGCAAAAGATGAAACAGGCGTAAGTGGCGAACTTATGACAGATGATAAAAAAGCAATACAATGTGAAGTAACTCCAAATTTATATCATTTCAGCGGTGCCGTTTCGGTATTAGCACAAGAAAAAAACCCATTTAGTAAAAAAATGGTATCTGACAGCAGATTTTTTATTGTAGGCGATGTAAGCGCAAGCAGTAATGTGGTTGAGCAAATGGAGAAATATAAGTATCCACCAAAAGTGGTTGATGCCTATAAAGAACATGGTGGGTTATTTCCTCAATTTGTTGGTTTATACACAGTTTTTGGACAGGTTTATGAAGGATTAGAAGTTGTAAACGAAATATCCAAGCTAAAATGTGATGCTAAAACAAAACTACCAACTGAAAAGTTTGTTATCGAAAAGATTGAGCTTTCCACATATCAAAAATCATAACAGTAAAGGAGTAGACAAATGAAAAAAATTTTATCAGTATTCCTATGTGTAGCAATGCTTACGGCAGTATTGGCAGGTTGTACTTCTAAGAGCAGTAATAGCGGTAAACATAAGCTTGCAACTATGACAATTAAAGGTTACGGCGACATTGTTTTAGAGTTATATCCTGAGAAAGCTCCAAAAACAGTTGAAAACTTTGTAAAGTTATCTGAAAAAGGCTATTATAACGGTGTTACTTTCCATCGTATCATGCAGGATTTTATGATGCAAGGTGGAGATCCTGAAGGTACCGGTATGGGCGGAGAAAGTATTTGGGGAAAACCTTTTGAAGATGAATTTAGCGATTTAAGAAACTTTTATGGAGCAATTTCAATGGCTAATTCAGGTCCAAACACCAATGGAAGTCAGTTCTTTATTGTAAATACAAAGCAAGGCCTAAAAAAAGATCAAGTAGACGGTATCCGTGCACAACAAGGATTAGAAGATGCAAAATATTCCAGCCAAGATTATAAGCGTTATGAAAAAGAAGGCGGAACTCCTTGGTTAGATAAGGTACATACTGTATTCGGTTATGTAGTGAAAGGTATGGATATTGTTGATAAGATTGCAACTGTAGAAACAGACAGCAAAGCAAAACCAACAAAACCGATTGTTATTGATAAGATTACAATTAAAGATAAATAATAATGATAGCACACAACTTATGTTTGTGTGCTATTTTTATGAAGAAAAAATGTATAAATCATTCCATAGCTCAGATAATAGAGGTATAAAAGGAGGATGAAGCTATGGAATTGAAAGACTCAAAAACCTTTGCTAACTTGATGTCAGCATTTGCAGGTGAATCACAAGCACGAAATAAATACACTTACGCTGAGTCAAAAGCGAAAAGTGAGGGTATGAATCATATCGCAGAAATTTTCAAAGAAACAGCAGATAATGAAAAGGCACACGCAAAAATTTGGTATGACTTAATTAACGGTACACAAAAAACAACTTTGGATTCATTAAAAGACGCTGCAGGCGGCGAGCATTATGAATGGACTGAGATGTATGCGAAATATGCAAAGGTTGCAAAGGAAGAAGGCTTTGTAGATATCGCAAATTTATTTGAAAAAGTAGCTGGAATTGAGAAGTTGCATGAGGAGCGTTATCGTAAGTATATTGCAGAAGTAGAGAATAATGAAGTATTTGTAAAGAAAAACGAAGTAACATGGAAATGTGCAAATTGCGGATATGAACATCATGGAACAAGTGCCCCGGAGATGTGCCCGGTTTGCAAACATCCGAAAGCATTTTTCTATGAGGATAAAGGCTTATAAATAAATCAATAAAACCGAATGGCTAAATGAAATTAAGCTCATTCGGTTTTATTATTTATTGAAAGGTATTGGAAAAGTGGATATTAAGCTTTGACACGTCGGTTTATTCTTAACCAATCAACAGTATCTTTTAATGTTAGCTTTAAATCTCTTGGCTGATAACCTAATTGTCTATTCGCTTTTTTATGAGTGAAGTTCGCATTGCTTTTTAGTGTATGAAGTGAGTAGCTCGTATAGAGAGGAGGTTGCTTTTTCAGTTTATAATAAATTTCGGATAAAGGAGCTGTAGCTTTTGCTATCCATAAAGGTAGTATTGTTTTAATTTTCTTTTTACCGCTTATTTGATGCAGATTATTTAAAAGATCAGGTATACTGCAATATCTATTTGATAAAATATAGCATTCTCCTTTTTCCCCGTTATGGCAAGCGGAAATGATACCATCTGCAACATCACGAACATCAACAAAATCATAACCACCTTTTACACAAGCAGTTAATCTTCCGTCTAGATAATCCATAATAAGCTGAGTTAAATGTGCATGACCGTAATCGTTTGGCCCAATAATGCCGGATGGATGAACAATGACTGCATCTAATCCATCTTTAACACTATCTAATACAAGCTGAGTGGCAATTGCTTTTGTTTTTGCATAAAGTCCTACAACAGACTTTTCATTAAATTGGTTAATTTCATGAATGGTTTGGTTGTTATCTGGTTCTGGTATTGCGTGTACTGAACTAACATGGACAAATCGTTTTACATGATTTCTTTTACATAGCTCTATTATGTTTTTGGTACCATTCACATTAACGTCGTATACTTTTTGTAAATATCTTGAGGAAATTGAAACAATTCCGGCAGTATGGATAACATAAAATTCAGTTGGTTCTTCACAAGCAAATAGTGGCTCCATAGAGTTTATGTCGCATACGTTTCCTTTTACAACTTCAACGTTATATCCTTCTAATGCAGGCGATGTTTCATTTGGTAAAACGAGCCCACGCACGGTTTCGCCAAGAGCAACTAATTTACGAACAATGGTATTGCCTAGATGACCAAAGGCACCTGTAACAATGTATATTTTATTCATAATTTTCACCCTTTTGCTATTTAATATCATAATACTATGATTACATATTTTTGTTAATTTAATCATACCATATCCTATTTTTTCTTTGTTACAGCTTTATGAAACGATTATAAATAATAGTCGTAAAACTAGTGAATTTTTTATGCATAGAAAAAATTGCAGTCCTTTGTTATGAAATGTGTTATAATAAGTTTTATGTAAAATAAATTACATTGTAATATTGTTTTAGCTAAAACATACATTGCTGTGAAGCAATACAAAGATATTAACAGGAGATTGCAATATGATGAAAACAGTTTATGAAACAAATCGGTTAAAGTTAGTCCTTGCTGATATTTCTATAGCAAAGGATTTAGTACTATATTATCAGAGAAATAAAGATTTTCTTAGAGCATTTGAACCGCTTAGAGAAGAATCATTTTATACATTCGATTATCAACAAAAGCTATTGCAGAATGAAATGAATCAAATTAAAGATGATAGCTCTTATCGATTTTATATCTATGAAAAGCGAGATTTCAATCGCATTATTGGTATGATTGGATTAAACAATATTGTTAGAGGTGCATTTCAATCTTGCTTTTTAGGTTATAAATTGGATTGTGAAAAGCAAAATATAGGTTACATGACAGAGGCAGTATTGGAATGCACTAGAATTGCCTTTGAAGAACTTCATCTTCATCGAATTGAAGCGAATGTAATGCCGCGCAATACTCCTTCGTTGCGTGTGCTAGAAAAGTGTGGCTATCAAAATGAAGGAATATCAAAGAATTATCTGAATATTAACGGAACATGGGAAGATCATATTCATATGGTTTGCATCAATCAAAGTTATTAAAAAATCCACAAGAGGCTCCCGAAAATTTTGTGTAAAAGTGAATAAGGTACTTCCAATCAGACAAGAATTAAGATAATAAATTCAAGTATGAAAGGAAGTATTTTTTTATGGAAAAGCAACCGAAAGAGTTATTAAAAGAGTATGTGAACAGCCAAAACTTCACAAGCACAACAGAGGTTATGCAGGCAATGAAAGAGATGTTCAAAGATGTTCTTCAGCAAGTTATGGATAGTGAATTAGACGAAGAATTGGGTTACCAAAAAAGTCAAAGAATAGCGAACGATGACGGAAAAAGCATGTCGAAAAATTATCGAAATGGATATTCAAAGAAAACAGTTAAAACACAACTTGGCGAAGTGGATATTAATGTTCCTCGTGATAGAAACGGTGAATTTGAACCACAAATTATTGGTAAATATAATCGTAATGCTGACGGGATGGAAGAAAAAATTATTGCACTTTACTCTTGTGGCATGTCTCAACGAGATATTGCTGAACAAGTAAAAAATCTTTATGATGTAGAAATTTCAGATGGACTAGTAAGCAAGATAACAGAAAAAATAATGCCGGAAGTAACAGCATGGCAAAACCGTCCACTAGATAGTGTATACCCATTTGTGTTCATGGATGCAATACACTACAAAGTAAAAGAAAACAATCAGTTTGTAACGAAAGCAGCATATGTGGTTTTAGGAATTACACTTGAAGGAAATAAAGATATATTGGGCATTTGGATTGGAGAAAACGAGAGCTCAAAATTCTGGTTGAGCGTTATGAATGACTTGAAATCAAGGGGTTTGCAAGATGTATACCTATTTTGTGTTGACGGTTTAAAAGGTTTTAAAGAAGCAATCAATGCAGCATATCCCAAAGCGCACATTCAACGTTGTATTATACATCAAATTCGATATTCAACACGATATGTAGGATACAAAGATATCAAGAAGTTAATGGCAGATCTAAAACTAGTATATCAAGCTGTTACAGAGGAAGAAGCATTGAATAATCTAATATCATTCAAAGAAAAATGGGGTAAAAGTTATCCTTCTTGCATAAAGAGTTGGGAGGATAACTGGGATATACTATCAACCTTTTTTGCATATCCAACTGATGTAAGGAAAATAATATACACAACTAATATTATTGAGGGATTAAACAGGCAGTTCAGACAAATAACCAAGAATAAACCATCATTTCAAAATGATGATAGTTTAAAAAGGATACTGTATTTAGCTTCAAAAAAAATTGTCGAACGATGGACACAACGTTGTCGAAATTGGGACGTTGTTTTAAACCAATTAAACATCATGTTTTCGGACAGAATCGCTGGATGATTCTATGTTCATCCGCCAAAATTTAATGACAAAAGGGGCATGCCCCTTTTGTCATTAAATAAACTTGTTTCAACTAACCTATACACTATGTCAATTACTATTTTGTTCCTATTTCTTGTTCTGATTGTTTTTATATTTACACAAAATTCTTGGTATACCCCCACAATTTTATCGTGGGGATTGCTACTACATTAAGTTATCGTTATAAATTGCTCGAATACCGCCAATGCATTTTGCTCTTGTTCGTGCACATATAATGTTTGCTTCGCCAATGTTACTAATACTTAATCGAATGGGAACTGCAACATGCTTTAAATGCATTCCAATAAGCGTTCCACCAATATCAATTCCTGCATCGGCTTTGATAAATTCAACCGCAACAGGATTTTCAAAGTTATGATATGCCGCTGTTGCGAAACTCCCTCCTGCTTTGGGCTGCGGAACTACATTTACTTGCTCCAAACGGTAATAGTCCATACACTCTTTTTCAACGATGATTGCACGGTTTAAATGTTCACAGCATTGAGCAGCAAGAAAGATGTTCTTTTCCTTTAAAATAGGATAGATGCTTTCAAAGATAGTATCTGCTATTTCTGTGCTGGAGAAAGATCCAATTTTATGTCCTGCAACTTCACTTGAAGAACAGCCAACTACTAAAATACTGTTTTTCTGTAAATTTGCCGCATGGATTAACTCTGTAATGATTGTTATAGATTGCTGTTTGATGGATTCTAACATGTTTTTACCTTCTTATTTATCATTTGTTAAGTTGCCGTTTCCGTTAATCGGAATAGCTTCACCTAAGTAAGTTGGATTTGGCTTGAATATTACTTTAAAAAAGTCCTTATTCCTAGCTAAAACCTCTCTGAAGTCACGATATGCTTGTCCTTGGTAGGTTCGTGGGTTAGAAGCAACACCATATGCATCCAATCCCAAAGTTTTCGCAATATAAAGTGAGCGATATAGGTGATACTTTTGCGTCACAATTATCACTTTTTTCGCTTGAAAGATATCTCTGGCACGATACATGGTTTCGTAAGTTGAAAATCCTGCATGATCCATAAATATCGTTTCAGATGAAATTCCTTTTTCCTTCGCATAGGCTTTCATAGCATTGACTTCATCGTAATTCTTTCTTCCATGATCACCGCTCATAAGTAGCCGTTTTGTTGGAGATTCTTGATATACCTCTATACCGGTTAAAACACGGTCTTCTAACATATGATTGGGTGTTCCATCCGGTTTTAATCCTGCACCCAATACGATAATACAATCCGCTTTTATATCAGCGGTTTGGTCAATCGTTAAAATTCGACCTTTGGTTGATGAAATTACATATCCGTTGATACAAAAAGCCGCAATGGTACAAAGTACTATTAGAATAATAACAATCAAAAAGATAATCTTTAGTTTTTTATGTTTGAGTGGTGTAGTCGATTTTTTCATATAAGAACCTCTTTTGGTTGTAATAAATAAAGCCTTTCAAATATCTTTTGTATGAAATGTATTTTTGCAATAAAATAAACAAGTACTGCACCGATAAAATTCAAAATCATATCATCAATATCAAATCTACCCATTCCAAATATCAGTTGTAAGCTTTCAATAAGAAATAAACCGATTAACATTGTAGTGATAAAAGCATACCATTTTCTAGTTTTCTTAAATAGGCAAGGAAGAAGTATCCCCATTGGACAAAAAAGTAATAGATTTCCGAATAAAAATAAAATAAAGTAATTATTATTTGGATTCTGATTTGTGAGTTGCTGTATGTAATTGTAAATGCTATGAAAAGGAATAAAATTTGAACCTGCTTTTATACTGCTTAGTATATCTTTGTATTGAAAAATAGTTGTAATTGATTCTTTTCCCCTTGTTCTAATCATATCAAGAAAAAGTATACCAAACAATGTAAAGAGATAAAGAGCGAAGCAAACCCACAACGCAATTCGAACGACTTTGTATCTATTTTGGCTATCTTTGAAACTGAATGTTAGGGTAATTGTTGAAAGTAACAGCAAAATTAGTTGAAATATAAGTAAATGTAAAAAACTATATGCATCAGAACAAGGATCATAAAAAAATAAAACAAATAGAGTATATATAAAACTTGCTATAATCGGTAGAAAAATTATTGCTGATGTAATGCGCAATATTATTTTTTTCATTTTGCCTTCTCCTTGATAATCAAACCATCCAATATCCATATGATACCATAATAAGAGAGGATATTCAATAACAAAGTAGGGGCGAACCTGTGTGTTTGCCCGTCAGGCAACCTCTCCACCACTTCGTGGTTCCCCTCTCCTAAAGGAGAGGCTTTTCCTAGGCTCCTCCTTGGGGGAGCTGTCACTCGCAAGTGACTGAGAGGGCATTTTACAATGATATTTTTTCTAAAAATGTTTACAAGAAGTGATAGCCTTTGTAGTGGCTGATGCCCACATCAGCCAAAAGGTCGATGAGGGCATCGACCGCTATTAAAGCAATATATTGAAAACTAAATTTTAATTGGGTTCACTTTATTACTTTTAATAATAACTAATTTGTTTTGATATTGGTTAAGCATCTGTTCAAATTGAAATCGATCGTTTTCAAACTCTTTTGTCCATCGATACATGCATTGTAGCATATGAAAACTCGGTTTATAATGACTTAATTCGATATGTAAAATCTGTTTGATATGACGAGTAAGTATGCGTATTTTTCGTTTCCATAACGGAGTATCCAAAAATATAATGGTATCAGCTATATCTAAAATTAAATGACAGCTTTCTCGATAAGTGCCTTCAATTATCCAATTATCAGAGGTATTGATTGTGTTAATAACTTCAACTTGTTCATTGGGACATCTTTTATATCTACCAGTTTCTGTTTTCGGATAAACAATACAGTCTAGTTCGTAATATGGAATATTATATTGTTGTGATAGCTTTTTTGCTAAAGTGGTTTTCCCACTTGCTACAATACCAATAATATATATTTTCAAAATATCATCTCCACTATTGTATACCCATATTATACCACAAATCATTTCCCTACACAACAAAAATAGCTGCAAGCCAATCGGTTTGCAGCTATTTATTATCTTATAATTTAACTTAGTCCATAATTACTTCAACAGTATTTACGCTATCAGCAGGCATAGCAGGAATGCTATCCACTTTATTACCGTTTACGATGATTTCTTTTACGCCTTTTTCAACATGGTTTGGATTTTTCACAGTAATGTTATAAACTGCATTTCTCCATCGTCTTGTAGCGTTAAAACCATCCCATTCAGCAGGAATACAAGGATCAATCATCATACTATCAAATGTGAAGCGAATACCCAATAGGTAGCGAGTAGCAGCAAAGTAAGCCCAACCAGCAGAACCGGTTAACCATGGATGACGAGCACGACCATGAGCAGTATGTTCTTTACCCATAATGAATTGACAGTAAGAGTAAGGCTCAGCTTGTCTGTATTCGATTAAATCGTTTTGACGTGCAGGACATAGAGAATTATAGAACTTCATAGCACGAGTACCATGACCTAGTTTTGCATCAGCAACCCAAGCCCATGGGTTTGGATGGCTAAAGATAGCTCCATTTTCTTTAATACCTTTATATACACGAGTAACAAATCCGATATCATCGTTTGGAGTACCGTAAGAAGGACCGTTTAGGTGAATACCCCAATCAGAGTATAAATATTGGTCAATAGCGTTCATTGCTTTTTCAGCATGTTCGCCTTGAGCAACACCGGAAATAACAGCCCAAGAGTTGGATTCCAAATGTACTTTACCTTCTTTATCCTCACTAGTACCGATTTTTACGCCGTTTTTCGTAATACCACGAATATACCAATCTTTATCCCAAAGCTCAGTTTCGCAAGCGTTACGAACTTTTTGTGCAACAGCTGTGTATTTTTCAACATCATCTGTTCTACCATAATATTTTGCTAATTCGATAAAGTTATCTAATGCCCAGTAATGTAGGAAAGATACGAGTGCAGATTCAC
Source organism: Paludicola sp. MB14-C6 (assembly GCF_030908625.1). Classification (GTDB taxonomy): domain Bacteria; phylum Bacillota; class Clostridia; order Oscillospirales; family Ruminococcaceae; genus Paludihabitans. The sequence continues at coordinate 2,263,013 of NZ_CP133133.1, forward strand.
CACCACCTAGGTTTAGACAATCGTTCCAGTCAGCACGAAGGCCTTTACAAATACCGGTAGCACCAACTTGCTCAGTAGAGAAGTCTAGAATTTTTTGCATATGCTCGTAAACAGTACCCTTACCACCATCAGCATAAGTAATTACTTCATCAATAAAGCTAGTTTCTCCGGTTTCTTTGATGTATTCACAAATAGAAGGAACAAGCCATAAAGCGTCATCAGAACAAGTATCTTTTAAATCATTGAAATCAATACCAGCAACACTTGGCTCCGGTTTTACAGTAGGAGATTTAAAAGGAGGTGTTTTTGGACGATCGGGATCGAATGCACTTGGCTCAAATAAATGTAAGCCCCAACCTTTGCTTGTTAAACCACGAAGCAGTTCAACGATACGTTGACGGCATTTTGTTGGGTTAGAATGAGGAACACACATTGCGTCTTGCGCTGTATCACGATAACCTAAGCCCGTTCTTCCGCCTACTTCTATGAAAGAAGCAAAACGAGAGAAAATGATGTTTATTTCAGATTGATATAGGTTCCATGTGTTAATCATGGTATTCATATCATCGTTTGGAGTGTTAATTTGTAAAGCAGAACATTTTTTATCCCAAAATGCTGCTAATTCAGCATAAGCTTTGTCTACATTAGCTAGGTCAGAATATTTTTTCTTGATTTCTGCGCCAACTTCACGTTTGCCAACGCCAACCATATAAACAACACGGATTTCTCCACCGGCAGGGATAGTAAATGCTTTTTGTAAACCACCGCAATGGTTGTTTCCAAGCTCATGACTACCGGAAAGTGTGCCGTTTTCAACTCCGATTGGGTTTGTTTCTGTGCGATAGTCACCGATAAAGCTATCACGTAAACAATCATAGCTATCAGGAGTAAAGCTTGATGCAAAATAGTGATACATAGAAGGGTTATAGAAGTTGTCCACTTCGATGATTCCATCTTTGTAATCAGAACCGGAGCAATATAAACTCATTTGATAGTTTTGATTATCAATTTCAATAATATTGAAAGAGAATTCACAGTAAGAGAATAAGCTGATGTTTCTTGGCTTATCGCCTTTGTTTTTCAAAGTAACATCCCAAAGCTCAACTGTTTCACCACGAGGAATAAGCAATGTTTCAGTAGCTTCAATATCGCTGTAATCACAAGTGAATTTTGAATAAGATAAACCATGTCTGCATTCATATTTTGCTTGATCCAATGGTTTGCCAACTGGTTGCCAAGAAATAGACCAATAGTCTTTTGTGTCGTTATCACGAATATACACATAGTGACCTGGACGGTCTAGTGGTAGAGCATTTGCTCTAAAGCGAGTAATTCTGTGGTTTTCCGGTGATTCATAGAAGCAGTATCCACCGGCATTTTGAGAAACGACCGCACCCATTTCTTCTGTACCGATATAGTTTGTCCAAGATACAGGAATAGCAGGGTTTGTGATTACGTATTCTCTTGCTTGATTGTCAAAATATCCGTATTTCAAATCATTATCCTCCTAATTGTTAAAGAGTTTTACTAACATATCATATTATATCATTTATATAAATAAAAGAAAAGGGGGTAAATGATTTTTCTATAAAAAAGAATGAATTAAAGTTTTTTCTTATGGTTTTCGTTATTGGTAAAGCCATAAAACCCCGCTGGTATTACCAGCGGGGAATTGTAACTACTTATTGTTTTTTGCCATAATTTTTACGTTTTTATTGTGTTCGGCAATTAGCTTTTTATCTGTAACTTTGTATTTCATTAAAGCGTTATAAACTTTTTGAATATCTATGTCATTATCTTTTTCAAAACAAGGTTGTTTTAAGTATTTTTTAAATTTTTTGAAATAGATAATAGGTAATTTATTCGGTACGAATAAAGTTACTTTTCTTGCGGAAAATACAACAAGGCTTTCAATATTAACATTGTAGATGTTTTCTTTTCCTAATAAATGGCGAATACAATCAATATGTGTTTGATTTTGCATTAAAGGATTATATAACGTGTGCTTTTTCTCGCCCATAATGTGTAGCCAATCTTTTTTCTTTGGATCACCATAAATTTCGCCGGAAAGGTTTTTGGTTTCAACAACTATAATTCCGAAAAATCCAATTAAAACATGATCAATTTGAGTTGTTTTATCATATAGAGGAAGATATAAATCGTTAATTACTTTATAGCCACGAATACCTGCATATTTTTTTAATGTAGAAGCGACTTTCTTTTCTCCGTCTTTTCCAATTTTAATAATTTTTCTTTTTCTAATAAAAGCTGTTAGCATAATGATCAGTACAGAAAGAATCACTGTACCACCGATAATATAATAAATCATTTCCTACCTCCAAAAAATTTACATACAAGTTATTTTAACATATAAGAATAAAAAAAGAAATATAGTTTACAATATATTTGTAACATTTTCTTTATAATTTTAAACGATATCCATAAATGATGGAAATTTTTAATGGAGGGTTTTCAATGTTAGATAAGATCGCGTTATCCCTTATTATTATAGGTGCAATTAACTGGGGTTCAATTGGCATCTTTGGTTTTGATATTGTAGGTTGGTTAACCGGGGGTCAAGGCTCTATTATTGCAAGAATTATCTTTACATTAGTAGGTATTGCGGGTATATGGTGTATTTCTTTATTATTCCGCAGAAACAACGACATATTAGAAGATTAACAGGGATAAAACAAAAATGTCGAATGAAACTTCATTCGACATTTTACTATTATAGCTAGCTTTGTTGATTAGGGGGTGTCTGGTCATTGTGCTGAGTGTAGTTTGTGTAGATTTTTTTCTCGACAATTCCAAACGCTCTGTTTGCAATTTTAGAAAACAAAGGGATATTTGCATCTTTACCTTTTGAAACATTAACGATACCAATGATACAAAATACGAGTACAGCAACGGTAACAATAGCACCAAGAAAAGCAATAAATCCATTTACAATAGCACCAATTCCATTTGTAATATTTGATATCATCCAAGGAAGTCCGTGGTCCGAAAAATCGATTCTTCCAATTTTAATCCAACCTAAAATAAGTTGAGCTACTGAATTGAAAAGAGTCAATAAGAAAGCTTGTATAACTTGTTTGGTTAACCAATCGTTTTTTTCGACCACGATAACAAAGCCCAATAACAAACCTCCCAATAGAGATTGTCCTAAAAATGCAAGAATAAATGCAATGACTGCATAAAACCAAAGATAGATACCATATTTACCTTTTTCCATAACGATACCGTCCTTTCTTTATTGTTTACATACTATGAGACATATATTATTATATTAAAAGCAAATTGATAATATGTCAATTGATTTAGAGAAAAAGGTATACCTATTATATTTAGGTTAATAACACTAAAGAAAATTTCAGCACAATTTTTGTTTAAATATGGTATTAAAGTTGTTTTGTTATGGAATAAAGGTTATAATTATTTTGTGATCATAGTGAATTTGAAAAAATAAATAATTTCAATTAAAATACAAAGGAGAGTATGATTATGAAGTATTTTTTAGAGGTCTATTTTGAACCCATAAGGCATTATATCCATGTTAAAGGCATGATACATAATAGTGTAAGCAATAAGTTTTATTTGAATGAAAATTTTACTATTTTAAATGCTACTTCCAAATGTGAAAAAATTGCTTTTCATATGAATAAAGAACAACCCCATCCTGCATTTGACAAAGTTTCAAGACCAATAATATTTGATACTGAAAATAATGAAATAGAATTTGAATATGAAGGAACTGTTCCAGAAATTATTGCAGATATAAACCAAATTGACGAAAATATCATTGAACTCTCAAGCTACTCCGGTTGGTATCCAAAACCCGCTAATTTCGAAGTAGATTTTGATTTTGAGTTAAATATCAAGCTACCAAAAGGCTATGAGGTTGTTTCAAATGGTAAGATCGTAGATTATGAGCATATCATTTCCGTTCAAAAAGAAACGGATATTGCCCTGTTCGCTTCTAATGAGGTTGAACGGTATGAATATGATGAAAGCAATGTAAAATGTACTTTCTTATGTCCGTCAGAAATGATTGAACAATTGGAACAACGTGCTAAGGATATCATTCAAGCAAACAAAATATTTGTTGAAACATTTGGCAATCTGGATATGAAAAGTGGCGTAACGGAGATTGTAAGCGTATTTCGCCCAAGGGGAGGTTGGGGCTATAAAAGGGGAAATGTTACTTTTCTTTCTGCTGAATTAGGAAAAAAAGAAAAGCAATATAAATATGATTATCATGAGCTTGCCCATGGTTGGTGGAAAATTGCAAATGTAACAACCGACGATTGGATTAACGAAGGTGGTGCGGAATTTTCGGCGTATGTTGCTGCTAAGCATATATATGGAGCACCTTATGCTCAAAAGTATATTTCCAATTGTATAGAAGAAATAACAAAATCAAACGATAATGTTTCTATTGTTGATACAGATTATCAATCACAGCAAAGATACTTAAATCATTATATAAAACCTACAATAATGCACATCAATGCTCAAAAAATATTTGGGGATAAAAGAGTATTTGATTTATTGAAAAAAGTCTTTACTAAATATCAAAATACACAAAATGCTACAACCTATGATTTCTTATCTTTATGCGATGATGATATGAGAATATATTATGAAAAATATTTATTTGCAAATGATTGGCATCAATTAAATTATACAATTTAGCTTTATGCAGCGAGTGAAATATAAAACAATTAAGTTGCAAAAAGCTATTATGTGAGGTACAAATGGAGATAGTTGAAGTCTTTGATAATGAAAACAAATCAAAAATATGTAATACAATTCTCAGTCATTACCTGAATGGTTTGGCGTTGAAGAATCCATTGTTGACTATGTGTCAAAAGTTTGTAGTATGCCTTTTTACATAGCCATTGAGCAAAATAACCCAATTGGATTTGTAGCAGTGAAAGTGCATAATCAGTTTACTGCAGAAGTTTGTGTTATGGGAGTAATGAAGGAATATCATAGACACGGAGTTGGAACGATACTAATTGAGCGTGCAGAGAGATTTTGTGTTTCAAATGGTTTTCAGTATTTAACCGTTAAGACATTAGATGATTCCGTATTGTATGAACCATATGAGAAAACAAGAAAGTTTTATAAAAAACTTGGTTTTACTCCATTAGAGGTATTTCCACTATACTGGGATGAAGCAAACCCTTGTCTCTTTTTAGCAAAGCATCTTGAATGATGTGCTTAATCTATATTAATTAAAAAAAGGACTGTTTCCAGTCCTTTTTTATAGAATCAAACTATCTGATTTTTTCAACGATTTCTTTGGTATCACGAGCAATTAACAATTCTTCGTTTGTTGGAATAATCCAAACCTTAACTTTAGAATATGGCATAGATACTTCAACTTCTTGTGCATTACACATAATATTCTTATCAGTATCTAATTCAATACCTAGGAATTGCATATGGTCGCAAACCTCTTCTCTTAAAGAAGCAGAGTTTTCGCCAATACCACCGGTGAATACGATTGCATCTAATCCACCCATTGCAGCAGCGTAAGCACCAATATATTTTTTAATATGGTAACGTTGCATTTCACCAGCAAGTTTTGCACGTTTGTTACCTTCTGCAGCAGCTTTTCTTAAATCACGATCGTCACTAGTAATTCCGGAAACGCCAAGATAACCGGATTGTTTGTTTAAGATCATATTCATTTCGCTTGCAGTTAATTTTTCATTTTCCATAATGTATAAAACTGCAGAAGCATCAATACAACCAGAACGTGTTCCCATAAGGATACCATCAAGTGGAGTGAATCCCATAGAAGTATCAACACATTTGCCATGATCAATTGCAGCAATAGAAGAACCGTTGCCTAAATGGCAAGTTATTACCTTTAAGTCTTTTAAATCTCTGCCTAAACATTTTGCAAGTTTATTGCTAACAAAACGATGAGAAGTACCATGAAAGCCATATTTTCTTACATTGTATTTTTCATAATATTCATATGGAGTACCAAACATATATGCTTTAGGAGGCATAGTTTGGTGAAATGCTGTATCAAATACAACAACTTCAGGAACATCAGGACCGAATACTTTTTTACAAGCACGGATTGCTTGTACATGTCCTGGATTGTGTAAAGGAGCTAAATCAGAAATATCTTCGATTTTTTGAACAACTTCATCTGTAGCTAAAACAGATTCAGAGAAATGTTCTGCACCTTGAACAATACGATGTCCGATTGCAGTAATTTCATTTAGATTTTTAACAACAGCATCACAGCCTTTTGTTAAAACTTCAACTAGTTTTTTAAAAGCGTCAGCGTGGTCATTGAATTGACAATCTTCGGTGATAACTTTACCGTTTGCCAATTTGTGAGTAATACAGCCACCGTCAATACCTATACGGTCACAGTTTCCTTTTGCGATTACATGTTCATCTTCCATATCAATCAATTGATATTTTAGGGATGAACTACCTGCGTTGATAACTAGAATTTTCATTCGTTTCGTCCTTCCAAATACAAGATATGTTAATTGTATAAATAGCATAAAAGCATATTTGTATAATTAACTGCCACATTATATGATATTACATATGTCGAAAAATATCAAGCCCAAATATGAATAATTTATCAATGTGTAACCGCTTAATTAGGTATATTACAAATAGTCATATTCAAACAGTTAAAGCAAAAATATTGTTACAAAATATTAACTTGATATTTTGTTGAAAAAAGTGTAAGCTATACAGTGCCAAACTTATATATGAAAAGTATATAATCAAAGAATTAAAGAAAATATAGGTGTATTGTATGAAGCGTAAAAGAACGAGAAAAATCAAAGTTTTAAATGTTATATTAGCGGTATTATTTGTGATTATTGCGATAGGTGGTATTTATTTTGTAAATATCTATAGTAAATTAAATCATAAAGAATTAAAAAAAGAGGATTTAGGAATTACAAGTCAAGCGATGACGGATGATAAGAACGATACATCCATTACAAACATTGCTTTATTTGGTGTAGATAAAAGAGATAATGAAACTAAATTTCGCTCCGATTCCATTATTGTTTTGAGTGTTGATAAACAGCATAACAAAATAAAGCTATCATCTATAATGAGAGATTCTCTTGTGAAAATAGAAGGCCATGATCAATATAAAATAAACCAAGCATATTATTATGGGGGTCCACAATTAGCAGTAAAAACGTTGAACCAAAATTTTGGGCTGAATATTCAAGAATATGCAACAGTAAACTTTCAACAGATGGCTCAAATTATCGAGGCAGTCGGCGGAGTTGAAGTTGACGTTTCAGAAATTGAAAGAGTGGAAACCAATAAATATATATGGGAACAATCTCTTGTTGCTAATTTAAATGTGGTGAATATTGAAAAACCAGGTCTACAAACATTAAATGGAACACAAGCAGTAGCTTATGCACGTATTCGTCACGTTGGCAACGGCGATTTTGAAAGAACAGATCGTCAAAGAGAGGTATTGCATCAAATATTTAATAAAGCATTGAAAATGAATAAATTACAGTATCCTGAATTTGCAAGAAAATTGCTTCCAACCATTGAAACCTCTTTAAGCTTTGGAGAAATTGTGGATTTAGGTAGTATTATGCTTCGTGATGTAACGTTTGAAGAAGCACGTTTCCCAAGAAATGAAGATTTAATTGGTAATGGTGTAATTTGGGTAAATTCTTCAACACAATGTTTAAATTTAGATGTAAAGGCAACAGGAGAACGTATTAAAGATTTTATCTATAATGATATCAATCCTGAAAAAGTAGTAATTAAAAAGACTGAAAGCCAAACTTCAAGTAAAACAACAAATAGGACAACCAATAAAACGTCTAGCAGGACAACAAATAAATAAGAGTATTGAGAGGGGGATTGTATTTGTGAAAGTTGCAGGAATTATCGCAGAATACAATCCTTTTCATAATGGTCATGCTTATCAAATTGAGCAAACCAAAAGTCAAGGTGCAACACATGTGGTAGCAGTGATGAGTGGGCATTTTGTTCAAAGGGGAGATATTGCATCCTATTCTAAATGGGCAAGAGCAAAAGCTGCTTTGATGAATGGAGTAGATCTTGTTGTTGAGTTGCCAACGATATATGCACTTTCTTCAGCACAAACGTTTGCACAAGCAGGAGTAACTATTTTAAACACACTGAATGTTGATATGCTGAGCTTTGGAAGTGAAAGTGGAGATGTTTCTTTATTACAGCAAACTGCAAACTTTATTGTTGAAGCAGAGACAAGTAATTTGATGAAAGAGCATTTATCAAGAGGTGTTTCCTATCCTAAGGCATTAGAACAAACCATTACCATATTGCATGGCAAAACCTTTGCAAAAGTGATTCAAACGGCAAACAATTCTTTGGGTATTGAATATCTACGTGCAATACAAAACATTAACCCATCTATTGAGGCAATAACAGTTACGAGGGAGCAGGTTGACCACGATAGCAAAACAGCAGGTGAAACAATTGCAAGTGCCTCTTATTTGCGTGAAATCATGCATGAAAAGGAAAGCATAAAGATTGCACAATATATGCCGACAACTGCATATGAAATTCTCAAGCAAGAAATCGAACGAGGTTTTTCTCCAGTTGACCGACAAAAGCTGGAAACGCTTTTATTATACCAGCTACGAACAATGGATAAAACCGATTTTTTGAGATTGCCCGATGTTTCCGAAGGGTTAGAAAACCGACTATATCAAGCTTCACAAAAAGCAACAACTCTACAACAGTTTTATGATATGGTGAAAACAAAAAGATATACTCTAGCTCGAATTCGACGTATTGCATATTGTGCGTTGTTGGGTATTACAAAAGAAATTCAAGCAATACCACCACAGTATGTGCGTGTACTTGGGTGTAATCAAAAAGGCATGGAAATATTAAGACGTGCAAAGAAAACGACTACAATTCCAATTGAAACTAAATTTGCAACACTAAAAGACCAAAACCCACATGCATTAGATATCGATATCAAAGCTACCGATATTTTTTCTCTTGTGCAGCCAAATATTCAGCCATGTAATTTAGATTTTACAACGAATACGGTAATTATTAGAGAATGATATAATAATGGTTGTAATAGTAAAGTAGGGACGGATTCCATATCCGTCTCTTTTTTCATCCAGTTTAAATTTGGTCGGAAGCTTACTCTATCCGTCACGCCGTTGGCGTGCCACCTTCCTCTAAGAGGAAGGCTTTTTCCTAAGCCTCTCCTTTAGGAGAGGTGCCACAGCAGTGGCGAAGAGGTTGCCTGAAAGGCGAACAAACAGGTTCGCCCCTATCAACGGTATCTATCTGTAAGATGCGACATCATTGATACACCGTTATTATTTTCCTACTTTTTAATAGTATTAACTCATCAATCTTAGTTGCTATATATTGTATTTATTGCTATAATATATCTATAATTGCTTTGTTATAAGGAGCTGTCATTATGAAAACTTGTCCTAACTGTAATGAGCTGAATGGTGAAAATCTGACAAAATGTTGGAGATGTAATGCTTCACTAGGTCCTATAAACACCTATAATAAAATATGTAGAAAATGCAATCGAATTTATGATAGCAAAACTTTACTTTGTGAAGATTGTGGAGAACCACTTTCAGTTTACTCAAAGGAAGTTTCTTATATATCTAGTTCCAATAACAATGATATATGGCAATATGTTGTTTCAGCATTAGTTCCTTTACTCGGTATTATTCTAGGTTGCATTTATATTGCTAAAGACAGAGCACAATTAGGAAAATCCATCATTATTACTAGTATCGTTTTTAGTGTTATTATTACAATTTTTATCTTAGTACTGTATGGTGTATTTTTGAATAGAATGCTTTGAATTTATCTGTGAACAATCTTTATTCAGGCGAACACACAGGTTCGCCCCTTTTAACGGTATTCTGGCATCATTGATACACCATATTAACACCAAAACAGCGAAAAAAGCTAGGAAACTGCTGCTGCAGTTTCCTAGCTTTTTATGTCAATATAAATTTACTACATAATCAATATTAATGAATATCCAACAATCAATACCAATCCAATGATAACTCCACAATAAACTGCAACCGTTTTCGGTTTAATTGCTCTTGATAGGATAATAATAGATGGTAAAGAAATTGCCATAGTAGCAAGCGTAAATGTTAACGCTACACTTGGAGAAAGTGTTGCAAGCAATGTAATAATTGGCGCAATAGAGAAGATATCTGAATGAATTGGAATACCAACAAAGCTTACAATAGCAGTAGAAATTGCACTGTTTTCATTTACTAACTGAGATAGATATTCAATATCAAAGAATGTCATTAAAACAGAAGAAAGTACTACACCAAACACAATATATAAAGCAGAGCGTTTTAGTACATCCATTGTACAAGAAAAGGCAGAACTAAGCCTTTCTTTGAAAGACTGATTTTTATGGAAGCTGTCATGATGATGTGCATGATAGGAGCTAATGCTGTTATCTAATTTAAACAATGAGAAAATAATACTGCTTACGATGATTATAAACAGTGAACCAATAACATAATACAACGTAAACTTAGGGCCGGTAGTTGCATAAAGCGACAACAATGCAGTAATGTTAATCATTGACGAAGCTGTTAAGTAACAAAGGCAAACTGATACCGGAACACCCATTGAAAGAAAGCCCATCAAAACGGGAATAATACTACAGCTGCAAAAAGGGGATAACATACCAATTACAATAGCAAGAGCGAATCCCCAAATGCTTTTTAAAGAGCCAAGCTTTTTATGAAGTTTTTCAAGATCAATATAACTTGTTAATAGAAAAACCGCTAACATAACAACAATAAGGATAAAAAACACATTTAATGTATCTACTATTATATGGCTTAAGCATTCATTTGCTTTTCCACTAAATGGTAGCTGTTCAATTAAATGTTCTAACCATTCTCCAACAAAACCATGATGATGGCCGGCATGAGAGTGTTCTACATGAGCTGAAATAAGGGAAATGCCATTCATTTATTTTCACGCTTCCTTAATATACTAATTTTATCTATATTATAACACATTCATTTTGATTGTGCAATGAATTATGAATTTAGATTGAAAGGATTATTCAAATTACTGCTGAGTTTGCTCACATTTTATTAAAATTATATTTACAAATTTTAGCCTAAGAGATATTGACATCACAATAAGATAGTGGTACATTATATTTAGCACTCAAACATATAGAGTGCTAAAACATCAAAATTAGCATATAATAAAAGCGATACGAAATCGCGAGTGCTAAGTTTCTATTCTGAATGAGAAGTAAAGCTAGTAAGAGCATGTTTGGAAAGGGGGCGGGGATTTGACAATCGATAAAAGGAAAATGTGTATTTTATCTGCAATCGTTGATGAATATATCAAAACGGGTGAACCGGTTGGCTCAAATGCGGTATTACATTGTTTAAATATGAATGTATCTTCGGCAACGGTTAGAAACGATATGGCATTTTTAGAAAAACAAGGATTTTTAGAGCAACCCCACACTTCCGCCGGACGTATTCCGACTTATTTAGGTTATCGGTTTTATATTGATAACTTAATGGCACCAAAACCGCTTTCTACGAAAGAAAAAAAATTGATTGATAGTTTGCTTAACGAAGAAAAGCTGCAAACCGCTGATGCCATTGTTGATACAGCTGTAAATGTACTTTCTGATTTAACGCAACTTGCAGTTGTTTCCAAAAGTAATATGCCTGTTTTTTCAGTAATAACAAGGGTAGAAGTTATCCCGGCAGGTCGCAGGCTCTATGCGCTATTGATTATTACCTCTGCAGGTTCCATAAAAAATAAAATTTGCAGAATGGAATTTGATTTAACCAACCAACAGCTAGAATATTTCGCAAAGTTTATTAACGAGAATTTAACAGGAATTAATCTTGACAAGTTGAATCCTGCAATGCTTCAAAATTTGGCGATCGCTCTCGGCGCATACATGATGTCGTTGTCTCCATTGCTTCATGCAGTTTATGAGCTTGGCGAAGAGATGAGCAAAGCGGATGTTAATGTACATGGAGAGCAAAATCTACTTTCTACTTGCGGACTGAATTCACAAGAAGTGGTTACACTTTTAACACATAAGAATCAGTTGGATTATTTGTTATCGTCTGCTTTTGATGGTGTTTCTGTGGTTTTTGGAAAAGAAAACGAAAGCTTTGCAGTAACAAACTCCAGTATGATTGTTTCTCCTTATAAAATGCATGGAGAACAGGTTGGCTCCTTTGGAGTGATAGGACCTGTTCGTGTAGACTATGCAAAAGTAATTCCACATATCGAATATGTAACCAAGAGTGTCACAAAATTGTTGACCGATGTAATAGATTATAACAAACAAAATAGAGAGGACGATTAGATGGCTAAGGCAAAACAGCAAAATCCTGAAGAAGTTGTAGAGGAAGTGCAAGCAGAAGAAACGGTTGAAAAGCAAGAACCAACCAATGAATCAGTTGAATTAGAAAAATTACAAGAGGAAAACAAAGAGTTGAATGAAAAGTTACTCAGACAGTTTGCGGAATTTGATAATTATAAAAAAAGAACGCAAAAAGAAAAAGAGGAACTATCAATTTATGCAAAAGCAATGTGTTTAAAGGGGATTTTAAGCGTTGTAGATAACTTTGAACGCGCGTTGGATTCTGAATGCCAAGATGCTGAATTTAAAAAAGGCATGGAAATGATTTTTACGCAAATGCAAGAAGCATTAAAGGCGCAAGGCCTTGAAGAAATAGAAGCGTTAAATCAAGAATTTAATCCGGAGTTTCATAACGCAATCAATCAAGTAGAAGACGAAAATTTTGGTGAAAACACAGTATGTAACGTATTCCAAAAAGGATACAAAATTGGCGACAGAGTCATCCGTCATGCGATGGTTGTCGTTGCAAATCCTTAAAATAAAAACAAATTTTTATACTTATATTATTGGAGGAAAATTTTTATGGGAAAAATTATTGGTATTGACTTAGGTACAACAAACTCATGTGTAGCTGTAATGGAAGGTGGCGAAGCAGTTGTAATTGCAAACTCTGAAGGTGCAAGAACAACTCCATCCGTAGTTGCATTTTCAAAAACTGGCGAAAGAATGGTTGGTCAAGTTGCAAAGCGTCAAGCTGTTACAAACTCAGATAGAACAATCAGCTCTGTCAAACGTCATATGGGATCTAACTATAAAGTAGCGATTGACGGAAAAGACCATACACCACAAGAAATTTCTGCTATGATTTTACAAAAACTAAAAGCAGACGCAGAAGCTTACTTAGGCGAAAAAGTTACTGAAGCAGTTATCACTGTTCCTGCATACTTCTCTGATGCACAACGTCAAGCTACTAAAGATGCTGGCCAAATTGCTGGTTTAGATGTAAAACGTATCATCAATGAGCCAACTGCTGCAGCATTAGCTTACGGTGTTGATAAAGAGCAAGATCAAAAAATTATGGTATATGACTTAGGCGGCGGTACATTCGACGTTTCCATTATTGAAATGGGCGATGGTGTTCAAGAAGTTTTAGCTACTGCAGGTAATAACAAACTTGGCGGTGACGATTTCGACGAAAGAGTTGTAAACTGGTTAGCAGACGAATTCAGACGTGAAAACGGAATTGATTTAAAAGCTGATAAAATGGCATTACAACGTTTAAAAGAAGCTGCAGAAAAAGCAAAAATTGAGCTTTCAGGTATGACTCAAGCAGCAATCAACTTACCATTTATTACTGCTGATGCAACTGGTCCTAAGCATTTAGATATGACATTAACAAGAGCAAAATTCAATGAATTAACTGCTGATTTAGTAGAAGCAACAATGGGCCCTGTTCGTCAAGCTCTTCAAGATTCCGGCCTTTCTGCTTCTGAATTAAATAAAGTATTGATGGTTGGTGGTTCTTCAAGAATCCCTGCTGTTCAAGATGCTGTAAAAGGCTTAATCGGAAAAGATCCATTTAAAGGTATTAACCCTGATGAATGTGTAGCTTTAGGTGCTGCAATTCAAGGTGGTGTACTTGGTGGAGAAGTAAAAGGTCTATTATTATTAGACGTAACTCCATTATCCTTAGGTATTGAGACTATGGGTGGCGTTTCTACTAAGATTATCGAAAGAAATACAACTATTCCGACTAAGAAATCTCAAGTATTCTCAACTGCTGCAGACGGTCAAACTTCTGTTGAAATTCATATTCTACAAGGTGAACGTGAATTTGCAAAAGACAACAAAACTCTTGGTATGTTCCGTCTAGATGGTATTCCAGCTGCTCCACGTGGTGTTCCACAAATCGAAGTTACTTTTGATATTGATGCAAACGGTATCGTTCACGTTTCAGCAAAAGATTTAGGAACAGGTCAAGAACAAAAAATTACGATTACTTCATCAACAAGTATGTCTAAAGAAGATATTGATCAAGCTGTTAAAAATGCAGAAGCATTTGCTGCAGAAGATAAGAAAAAGAGAGAAGAAGTTGATATTCGCAATGGCGCTGACCAAATGATTTTCCAATGTGAAAAAGCACTAAAAGAAATGGGCGATAAAGTTACTGAGGCTGAGAAAAACGGTATCAACGCTAAAATCGAAGCTCTAAAAACTGCATTAAAAGGCGACAATATTGATGATATTAAAGCAAAACAAGAAGAACTACAAAAAGACTTCTATGCAATTTCTGAAAAGTTATACGCACAAGCACAACAAGCTGCAGGTCAACAACCTGGCGGTCAATCAAATAACGGTGGTACTAATACAACAGGCGGAAATGCTGATTATGTAGACGCAGACTTCACAGAAGTAAAAGACGACGAAAATAAATAATAATTTCACTGAAAGGGCGGATTTTCATCCGCCCTTATCAGGAGTTTAGGTCGAAAGACATTAAGGGGGAACAAGCTTGGCTGAAAATAAACGAGATTATTATGAAGTCTTAGGTGTACAAAAGGGCGCCAATGATGATGAAATAAAAAAAGCGTATCGTAAAGAAGCAAAAAAATATCATCCGGATTTAAATCCTGATAATAAAGAAGCAGAACGTAAATTTAAAGAAGTAAATGAAGCTTATGAAGTATTATCTGATAGTCAAAAAAGAGCACGTTATGACCAATTTGGTCATGCAGGCGTAGATCCAAACTTTGGTGCTGGCGGTGCTGGTGCTGGTGGTTTTGGCGGCGGATTCGATTTTGGGGATTTAGGAGATCTATTTGAAGGATTCTTTGGTGGCGGCTTTGGTGGTTCATCAAGAAGAGCAAATCCAAATGCACCAAGAAGAGGCAATGACTTACATACAAGCTATACAATCGGTTTTTTTGATGCTTGTAAGGGTGTAAAAAAAGATATAGAAATTGCAAAGATGGATTCTTGTCCGGATTGTCATGGTAGTGGTGCACAAGCAGGAACACAAGCCCAAACTTGTCCTGAATGTGGCGGAAGCGGTCAAGTAAGAGTTACACAAAGAACACCGTTAGGTGCTATATCGACTTCAAAAACTTGTACTCGTTGTAGTGGTAAAGGTAAGATAATCAATAATCCATGTACAAAATGTGGCGGTAATGGACGTGTAAGGGTAACCAAGAAAATTTCTGTGGACATTCCGGCAGGCATTGATGACGGTCAAACAATAGCACTTCGTGGTCAAGGCGATAATGGAATCAATGGTGGCCCAGCTGGTGATTTAAATATCACAATTACTGTTCGTCCTGATACATTATTCCGTCGCGATGGTTATGATATTTGGTGTGAAATCCCTGTAACATATATGCAAGCGGTATTTGGCGATGAGCTAACTGTTCCAACGATTGATGGAAAAGTAAAATATACAATTCCAGAAGGCACGCAACCAGGAACAGTATTCCGTTTAAGAGGAAAAGGTGTACAACGCTTAAATGGTAGAGGAAATGGTGACCAATTTGTTGAAGTAACTGTTGAAGTGCCAAAAGGATTGAACAAAACACAAAAAGATGCGCTGAAATCATTTGAAGAATCTTTAACAGATAAGCAATATGAAAAACGAAAAGGATTCTTTGATAAAATAAAAGATATGTTTGATTAATAGCAATCATTCTAAGCCTTGTGCTTAGAATGATTTTGTTATATTAGCTAGATTTTGAAATACCATTTTATCTAAAAAAACAAACATAATTATGCTATAATCAATACAAGAAAAAGATAAATGAACAATTAAGTGAGGACAAATTAGTATGGATACACAAATATTAAATTGTGAAACGCAATATGCAAAATGTTTTTGTCATTTATACGAAGACGAAACTGTAATTCGTATTCGTGATAGCGAACTAGAAGATATGTATTATCATAATTATACGAATATCAAGCAAAGCAACAAAACAAACCTTATTGATATTATTAAAACTGAAATTCAAATCAGAAAGCAAGAACAAAAAGATTTTTGCAATGTTTTTATATGGGATAACTATGATAATTCTTTACTCACATCCTTCAACGAAAAACCGGATGTGAGCAGAAACGGATTTTATCTATTTGACATCTCTGAATTTCCTAAAATGGTAGGAAGAGATGATTGCTATGTTGAAAAAGTGGTTAGCCAGAACATGATAGAGGATATTTTGTACTGTAATTTACAGCTTGATGAAGAGATTCTGGGAAAACATTTTTGTCAACGAAGATGTTATCGACGTAGTAAAGTGTATTTATCAGATGATGGAGTTAATTCCTATGTGTGCTATTATAACGGAAAGCCTGTAGGAAATTGTGATTTATTTGTACATAAGAATACGGCTAAAATTGAGGATTTTACAGTTATTCCGAACCAGCAACGGAAAGGATTTGGTACCGCAATTTTAAAATCGTTAATCAATATCGCACTTAAAGCTGGTTGTGATAAAATTTATTTGGTAACGGACGAAGAGGATACTGCAAAAAATATGTACCAAAAGATTGGATTTCACAAAATAGGCGAACGATTGGATTTGTTTTTTAAACTGTAACGACAGATATATGTAATATTTTCACAAAATAATCCTTAGTTTGATGAAGAACACAAGTGGTTCAATCAATTAAAAGTGACCATTTGAACGACTTGAATCGACAATTTACACACATTTTCACACATCAATCACAATTTTTAATCAACTCTAACATAGACAAATGGAGTTTTTGTGGTATAATATTTTTGTATGATAATGTTTACTGGTTGTGAAATGTGTAAAATATGGTTGACATCAAGTTTGTTTTACAGATTCCTTTCGTGAACAAAGATTTGATTTTAAAGGATTGTTGTAATTTGTCTAAAACAGTTAAAATAATGATGTATGTAACAATTATTGTTGTATCCCTTAGTGCAAGTTTAATTCTACTCATGTGTATGCCTACTTGTAAATATTGCGGTAATAAATTTTGCTTTGGAGGATGCACAATAGTATATGAAGATAACCGTGAAAAAAGTCCAAATTTAACATATGGAAAAAAGACTAATCAGCCTTCAACACGACTATCCTCAACGAAAAGGGCAAATGATAGTTATCTAGATAAGTTAACTTTCATTGGTGACTCAAGAACTGTAGCACTAAAAACTCATGCAAATATTCCGCAAAACCAAATATTTGCGGAAAATGGCTTAAATCACGAACAGGCAATGACAGATAAAGTTGTAAAACTGCAAGATTATAAATCAGTAACTATTCCTAAAGCAGTAGAAACAGTTGCCCCTTCTATAATGATTGTAAACTTTGGAGTGAATGGAGTTGGATGGATGAGCGAGGATACGTTTATGCAATCTTATGAAACATTCATTAATGAAATAATGAAGCGTTCTCCAAATTCTATTGTGGTAATTGAATCTATTATGCCGGTATCAGTTAACTATGACGGAACAAATAAAGTTACAAATGATAAAATTGATAGGGTTAATGATCGATTGTACGAATTGGCAAAGAAAAAAGGTTTATATTATATGGCAACAAACGAAGCTTTAAAGAATGAATATAATGCATTGGACTCTCGATTTGATTCCGGAGATGGATTACATTACAATAAAACAGCGTATGAAGTAATTGTTGATTATTTCTTAACGCATGCTATTATAAAAAAATAAAAGTTAAGGGGATACGAAAACCATGAAGCTTACTTATTTTGGAACAGCCGCTGCTGAAGGCTGGCCAGCACTCTATTGTAATTGTGACTCTTGCAAAACAGCAAGAAAGCTAAAAGGAAAGGATATTCGTACTCGTTGTCAAGCTTTAGTAAATGACGACTTGCTATTGGATTTTCCACCAGATACTTATTTGCATGTGTTAAATTACGGATTGGATTTAGACAAGGTTACAGATATTGTAGTCACACATGCACACGAGGACCATTTATATGTTCAAGATTTAGCAAATCGTCAAATTGGTTATTGTCCTGTACGTGCACCGCATATGTTGAATTTACATGGTAATGAGCGAGTAAAAGAACTTTTTGATGATCTACATAAGCTACCGTATAACGAAAGTTTGGAAACTGTAGTACAAATGCATGTTTTGGAGGAATATAAACCATACAAAATAGCAAATTATACAGTTTACCCAATGGTGGCAGATCACAGTAATTTAGAAAAATGCTTTATTTATGTAATTGTCGATCAAGACGGAAAAAGTTTGTTGTATGCTCATGACACAGGCTATTTAAAAGAAGAAGTTTGGGAATTTTTAAAGAAATTTAAATTAGATTTAGTAAGCTTAGATTGCAATCATGGAAAATTGGAATCTGAACGAAATCATATGGGAATTGAGTGTTGTGCAAAGGTAAAACAACGTTTAATTGATGGCGGATATACCAAACCAGATACAAAATTTGTTGTACATCATTTTTCTCATAATTGTAAATTCTTAAGTCATGAAGAAATTGAACAAGCAGCAAGCAAGTATGGATTTTTAGTATCCTACGACACTATGCAAGTAGAAGTATAGATTACAAAAAAAGGCTTTTCAGTATCACTGAAAAGCCTTTTTATTTTTGTTGCCTTTAGGCTTAATAAAACCCCTGGTTCTACCAGGGGTAGGTAAAAAAGCCTTGGCAAAAATAAAACCTCCATGTTAAAATAGTGACGGTTTGGCGACCGTATCACAAAGATAACAAGGAGGAATTAAGCAATGAAAAATGAAGTAAAACAGACAGCACATTCAAGTTATAGGTGCGAATACCATATAGTGTTTGCACCAAAATATAGAAGAAAAATAATTTATAAAGATTTGCGAAGAGATGTAGGTGAAATATTTCGAAAATTATGCACAGAAATGAAAGTGGAAATAATAGAAGCGGAGGCATGTGTAGATCACATACACATGTTAGTAAGTATTCCACCGTATATGAGTATATCACAGTTTGTAGGAACACTCAAGAGTAAGAGTGCACTGATGATATTCGATAGGCATGCAAATTTAAAATATAAATATGGATCACGAAATTTTTGGTGTAGAGGTTATTTTGTAGATACAGTAGGAAAAAATGAAAAGAAAATAGCAGAGTACATTCGAAACCAATTAGAAGAAGATTATGCAAAAGACCAAATTTCATTTAAAGAATATACGGACCCGTTTACGGGTAATCAAGTGAAATAGGGCAAAAAACAAACAGCCACTTATAGTGGCTGCCTGTAATTGTGATGCGATGACAAACTTTCAGCACCCCTTTGAGGGGTCAGCACGAGTTGACCCTTCTAGGGTCTGAGCAAACCACTAGTTCACTAGTGGTTTTGATTTTATGTTATTGAGGTTTTAGGAAATAAAAAATCACTGGATAATGGATGTTTCGACCGTATAAATAAAGCATCGTCATCATCTATGAATGGCGTTTTGATAATTTCATAGTTACTTTGATCGGGAACGAAATGTAATTGAACCATTTCATCTGTTTGATTCACTATCTTTTTTAAAACATCATCTAATCGAAACTCATTTGGAGAAATGATATCGTAAATATGAAGTACCCCTTCTTGGCGACTGATTAAAACTAAAATATGGTCGTCTGGAAGATAATATTGCTCCCAATCCTCACTAAATGCATAGTAAATCAAAGGCCAATCATCATTGAGCACTCCAAGTTTTGTTGAAACTGGTTTACGATTTTTGCAAGTATTGATGATGAGATCACGATCAATCGGATTGGTTGCATCTAAGAAATGAATCATAGAAGGAACTCGCTTAATTGCTGTGGCGTTAATTTGATAATGAAATTCCTGAATGCGTTGGAATTTGAATTTTGGATAAAGGTTTAAAACGGTATTATTCGCATACAAAAACATAAAGTCATATTCTTTATCATACTTTTTCAAGATATGTTTCATTAGTTGTTTGCAAAGGCCTTGGTTACGATGTTCAATGTCTGTCATAACCGTACCAAATTGCAGTGCGTTTTTTATAGCTCCGTTCATAACTAATTGAAACTTATTCACAGATACATTAGCAACAACTTGTTCATCCAGAACACAAGCGAATGGGATGTATTTTTGGCAAAATGCATTTTCTTGATACCAAGGTTCAAAGTCAAGTCCAAATGTTTTCATTGCTAACTGATTAAAGCTGTTTCTTAATTGTTCATTTTCAAAATAATTTTCATGAATTTTAATTTTGTTCATTGCTTACCTCGTGTAATTGATGAAAATCAATTCGTTACAATCTGACGTTGCAATTTTGCAATCAAATCTTTTTCCATCATGAGCTGTCCTTTAGAAGTGAATTTTTTTGTTGATATAATTGATTTTGCAATACATTCCAATGCTTTTTCTTTATTGTTTTTTATAAAGTATTCATAGCTGCCTAAAACTCGATATCCATTAATGTCTTGATCCAATTGTAACATAGTTTTAATTGGTTGATAGTAATATTGTGCTTTATCAATATCTAATTTGATGGCGCTGTAATAATATACAAGTTCGTAATAAAAAATGGGTAGTTGACAAACAGTAATTTGCTGAATATGGGCTTCAATATAAGTAATTGTGCTTTGCATCAAAGCGGTATCATTGCTGTCGAGTGCTTTGTAGTAAACAAATAATATGTAAGAAAAGTATTGAAAACCATTATGGCTGCTTTCAAATAATTGTTTGTCATACTCAATATCTCTTGGACGCTTTTCGTAGGTTAACTGAATGGTGATATTATCTAGAGCAAGTATTTGTTTTGCAAATGTATCTTGGTGAATTAGCCCCAATATTACTTCACCATCAGTAGGCTTAAGAGAATCAGTATAAGGAAGGATATGTTTTGCCAAATGAACTTCATAAACCAAATTTGCTGTTGCAAGAAGAAAGAAGATAAAAGGATGATAATAAAAGTTAGTAAATAGCAAAAAGCAAAATATAGCGGCTAAAAATATGCAGTCCATAATCATACCGCCCGAGTACCATATCATTCGCAGTTTATAGGATTGTTGATGCGTTTTGGGTAGCATATAGCAACAGCACCTTAAACGAGGATTGATATAAAAAGCTAGCTTTAATTTATCGTCTTGTTTACGCCATTCAAAAATTCCATTACGATAAAAAATCAATTGATAACCAATTAACTTTCCTAAAACGAAATGTCCCAATTCATGAGTATGTTTAGCAAGAAATGTAATTGCAAAATACAAAATAATAAATAGTAGGAAATGAGTGAAAGATAAATAATGATAAAAATGTTCGGTTGAAAAGAGTATGAACAAAAATTCCGTAACAAAAAGAATATTTAAACCTAATAAAATGAGTTGGAATTTTTTAAAATTTGTTTTTTTCTGTTCTCCCTTATTCATTTTGAAAGAGTCCTTTCGTTTACACTAAAGCGATAGCACAAGGAAAATCCTTGTGCTATTTACAGTTTAATAGGTGAGGCTGCATTAAACAGCTGAACCTGTAGTTCTTGGGAACGGTAATACATCACGAATGTTAGAAACACCTGTTATATACATAATTAAGCGTTCAAAGCCTAAACCAAATCCTGCATGTTTTGTGCCGCCGTAACGACGAAGATCAAGATACCAAGAGTAATCTTCCGCATTTAAGCCTTTTTCTTTCATGCGCTCT